>JANXSU010000127.1 GCA_025356545.1 Comamonadaceae bacterium | reverse complement strand
CGATGCAGGTTTTCCGCATTCACCACAATGTCCGCAGCACGGTGGTCGTACATCTGCACCATCTTGCCCTCGTACAGCGGCACCGCCTCAGCACCTTTTGCATCGACCCAGCGATTCAGTGCGGCGGGATTGAAGCCTTGTTTTTTCAGCTCGTCGGCATTCAAAAATAGGCCGGAGTCGTTGGTCATGTGAAACATGGTCACGTACTTGACCGGCCACACCTTGACGTCAGGCTGCTTGCCCATGGACTTGCTCTCAAGCCCGTGCTTGACCAGCACCGGATGCGCGGCATAAAGCCTGAGCGTGATGTCTGCATCGCGCTGGCTCCGAAAGATGGGCGCGGCCCCGGTGTTGGGGTTCACGCGCCTGAAGTCTTCGGCTGTGAGCAGCAGCGTTCTGCTTGGGTCGTCCAGTTCAGCCAACTGGTGCAGGTAAAACGCACAACGGGTTTGCTTGAAGGTGCGGGACAGGCCGCCAAACAGCAAGGCGCAAAACTTGAAGCTGGCGTGAACATCGGGGAAAAAGACCTTGCGGTTCTCAAAGTCAAACAACGCACCAAGTCGCCCGGTGCTGCTCAGACTGCTAAAAAATTCGGCCGCGCCCTTGTCGGCGGCAATGCCGCTGGGTGTGAGCAGCGCGATCAGGCCATCTTTCGCCGCCAGCGATTGGGCGCGCTCGACAAACAGGCTGTAAAGGTTGACGTCGCCACCGCCCAGCAGCGGGTAGTCGCCACTGCCGAGTTTGCCGTTGCCCAGCACGCGGGCATTGGCCTCGGCGCGCTCGCAGGCCAACTGGTACTGCGCCCACAAATCCACGGCGGGCGGGGTGTTGGTACCGGTCTGCATCATTTGTACGCCCGCTAGCGCCGCAATCATTTTTTTGCGATCAGAAGCGCGCGACTGAGCGGCAATGGCCGGGCTGCGCTCGGAGAACCACTCCACCTCCTGCAGCTTGATTCGGTCCCACGGCGGGTTGCCGATGATGGCGTCAAAACCGCCTTTGGAGCCGGAGCCAAACACGGTTGGAAAGCTAGTCCACCAGTGGAAGAAGGTTTCGCGCGCCGCGAGTTCGCGGGCATGGGTCATCAAGTCGTTAGCGGATTGCGTGGCTGCGTCTTTGCCATCCAGCCTGCCAGCGGCCAGCATGGTTACCAGGTTTTGGCCCGGCTCCAATAGCTTGATCAGGCCATCGAGCAAAGGATGGGACTGCCCTGCTGCCACTTTCAGCAACTTGGGCAGCTTGCTGATTTTGTCAACCGGCCAGCCGGGCACCAGCCAGCGCAACGCGCGCCAAAAGTCGAGCACGGCATGGATCGGTGCCACCTGCGCAGCCGCTTCAGTGGCCAGTTGTTTCGAGAGTTGCGCCTCGGCAATGTCCACGTCGGTCATGTCAGCCACCTGGGCAATGTTTTTGGCTGCCAGCGCCAGCCGGTCAAACTCGCTGCTCAAGAGCAATGCGCCGAGGTTTTGCAAACCACGTTGTACGTCGGGCAACTTTTCGCCATGCAGACTGTCACCAATCTTGAGGTGGTGGTCCAGAAAACTCAGCGGTGCGCCTACGGTAAAGGTGTGCAGCCACAGCGCGGTTTTGGCCAGCTCGACAGCCATGGGGTTTTTGTCAACGCCAAAGATGGTCTTCTTCAAGATCATGCGGCGCACGATATGGCGGTCGTCTAGCTGCGCGTCAGTCACGGCCCAGCCGTGGTCTTTGGCGGTGGTTTTGATGGTGCGGCGAATCGTGGCCATACGTTGCAGCACCGGGCTTTGCCACGGGCGGCCAGACTCCATGAGATGCGCTGCCCAAGCTTGCTCGCCCACCAAGTGTGTTGCGGTGGTGATGGCTTCGAGCACACGGTCAGCCAGGTAGTCCACCAGCGCCACCAAAAAGTGGCCGCTGCCCATCGCCGGGTCGCAAATTTTGAGTTCAAGAATTTGGCTAGCCGGGTCTAACGCATCCAAGACATCCCAGTCGCCGGGGTTGAGCGAGCCCTTTTTGCCGAGCTTTTTAAGGTGCACCTCAAACGCATCCATGCGTTCGGTGGCAAGCAAGCCCACCGACTCGCGCTGGATGAGCCGCACCAAGTCATCGTGCGTGTAGTAGCTGCCTGAGACCTTGCGTGCAAAGCTGGCGGGGGCCGCCGTGATGCGGTTGATCTCGGGCTTGTCTTTGTAGCTGTCTGCGGCCTGCACCTCATGCACCAGGCTATATTCCAGCAGGCGCTCGTAGATGCCGCCGAGGTGCGAGACGGACAAGTCGCGGTAGTTGATCCAGCCGCGTATGAGGTCTTCTGTCCTGCGTGACAGCGCATCAATGATGGGGGCCATGATCTTGTCAGGTACGTTTGTCCGTTCCAGGATTAGTGATCTGCTGCGGTCGAAGAGGCCACCGTTGTAAGCAGGCATTCCTACATCGTCATCGCCTTTGTCAATGAGCGTGAAAGTACCTTTGAGGTGCAGCCAGATATTCCCAATGGTGCTAGAAAACTTTGCGCTTGCATCCACCTTGTCCCGAACCTCCTCCCGCAAACGCCGAACGCTGTAGGGTGCATATCGCGCATCGCGAACTGGCAGCAGGTTGCGGTCTTCGGCGTAAAACAAAAACAGCAGCCGGTACAGCAGCACAAGCGCGGCTTCACGTACTTCGTCCAGGTACTCGGGCGTGTACTGTGGGCGCTTGAACTGGCCGTAGCCGATCTCATGCGTTTTGGCGTGCAAGTCGCCACGCGCCAGCGCATCGGCAAGTTGCGGAAAAATATCGCTGAAGACACGTGCGCCCAGGTCTTGCGAGACTTTTTCTTCATACAGCCGCGCTTCGTTGAGCGCGTAGGCGTGAAAGCTGCGGCCCGTGTTGTCCCAAGCCTGCGGCAAAAACGCGGCGCGCTGAAAGAACAAATAAAACAAACGCAGCGCGTGGCTGGGTTCTATTTCATCCAGCTCGTGCTGGATGCCGGGCACGCCGAGCGCGGCGGCCACGTCCACTTCAAAAAACTCTTCGGCGCGTGAGCGGGCGTCTTGCCAATACAAACGCCACACCGCGCCGTTGGTCAAAATGCCCCACTTGATGGCGCGATCCGAGGCCACGTCAATGCGGCTCAAGTAGCGCAGCATTTGTGACGAGGGTGCGTCCGGGTCAAACGCGTCTTTGCCATCACCCCGGTCTAGCGGGCGCAGCCAGCGCTTGGCTTCCAGAATGGCCAGACCGTGGCGGTAACGGCGGTCGTCTTTGGATTCCTGCAAGGCTGCGGCTTTTTTGTCATTAGAAGCAAACAGCAGGCAGTCGGGCACAGCCTCGCGGCCTTTGGGGTCGGCGTTGACCTGCGGCAAGGTGTCATCACCCCAGCCCAACGCCACCAGCACTTTGTTGATGACGAGTTGCTCGGTCTGCGCTTCGTTGTTGGTGGAGTCGCCCGTGAAGCCTTTGAAGATACCCAACAGCGCGTCGCGAAAAGCCGCAAAGGCGGCGTCAGTCAGCTCCTGATGCGGCGGGGTTTCTGTGACGCCACGCGTCAGAAAATCCTGGGTAAAGAGTTGGCCTTGCATCGTGTGGGTTAGGTTGTCGCTTTTGGGGTGGGCAAAGTGTAAACGCCATCGCCATGGTCAAGCACTTGCACACGTCAAAACAACAAACCCCGCACCAACCGAAATTGGTGCGGGGTTGTATTTGGCGGAATCGGAGAGATTCGAACTCTCGATGAGGCTCTACACCCCATACTCCCTTAGCAGGGGAGCACCTTCGGCCACTCGGTCACGATTCCTAAAAATTCAGCCATGATTATCTCACGACTTCGGGCCTGAATTCAGGCGGGGGCTTGATCCAAATCAAAAGCTTTGTGCAGCGCACGTACGGCAAGTTCCATGTACTTCTCGTCAATCACCACCGATGTCTTGATTTCGCTGGTGGAAATCATCTGAATATTGATGCCCTCTTCAGACAGACTGCGGAACATCTTGCTGGCAATGCCGACATGGCTGCGCATGCCGATGCCCACAATGCTGACCTTGCAGATTTTGGCGTCACCCACCACCTCTTGCGCGCCCAGTTGAGGCAGCACTTTTTCTTTGAGCAGGTCGATGGCCTTGGCGTACTCGCCACGGCTCACGGTGAAGCTGAAATCGGTCAGGCCACCTCGGCTGATGTTCTGGATGATCATGTCCACTTCGATGTTGGCGTCAGCCACAGCACCGAGGATTTGATGTGCAATGCCGGGCTTGTCGGGCACGCCCATCACGGAGATTTTGGCTTCATCGCGGGTGAATGCGATGCCGGAAACAATGGCTTGTTCCATTTGTTCGTCTTCCTCAAAAGTAATCAGGGTGCCCGACTGGGCTTCTTCGTCAATGTTGATGTCCCAGGGCGTGAAGCTGGAGAGCACACGCAAGGGCACTTTGTACTTGCCGGCAAATTCCACTGAGCGAATTTGCAAGACCTTGGAGCCGAGCGAGGCCAGCTCCAGCATTTCTTCAAAACTCACGGTGTGCAGACGGCGCGCCTCGGGCACGACGCGGGGGTCGGTGGTGTACACGCCGTCCACGTCGGTGAAAATCAGGCACTCATGGGCCTTCATGGCGGCGGCCACGGCTACGGCCGAGGTGTCAGAGCCACCACGGCCCAACGTAGTGATGTGGCCCCGTTCGTCAATACCTTGAAAGCCGGTGACGATCACGACCTTGCCCTCAGCCAGATCAGCGCGAACACGTTTGTCGTCAATCGACTCGATGCGGGCCTTGGTGTAGGCGCTGTTGGTGCGGATGGGGACTTGCCAGCCCGCGTAGCTGACCGAGGGCATGCCTTCAGCCTGCAAGGCAATGGCCAAGAGCGCGCTGGATGCTTGCTCGCCTGTGGAGGCCAGCATGTCCAGCTCACGGCTGTAAGCGTCAGAGGCTTTGGCAGGAGCCAGCTCTTTGGCCAAACCCAGCAGGCGGTTGGTTTCGCCACTCATGGCGCTGGGGACGACCACCATCTGGTGACCGGCGCGCGCCCATTTGGCAACGCGCTTGGCGACTTGACGGATGCGCTCTGTAGAGCCCATCGACGTGCCGCCGTATTTGTGAACAATCAAAGCCATGGAAATATCTAAAAAACAGGGGGAAATTCAGAGGTAAACCTAGGGATTGTACCAATCCAACACAGCACCACCCCTCTGCGCAAGCCGCCGCACAAAGCCTGCGCCCACCTTGATGTGAATTTGATGCCCACGCGTGGTGCAGGCGCTGATCTGGTCCAGCAACTCATCCAACTGCGCCGTGCTGGGCACCGTTTGAAACATGGTTTTTAACCAGTGGCGCAGCACGTTCGCTTGACGCGGGCGCGACAGCGTTTGCAGTTTGGCAATGTTCGGTGCTTGACCAATAAGACTGACGATAAGGGCCAGGTCTTGTATTGCCACATCGGTCAACACCTCTTGCGCCTGGGCTGCGTGGCTGGCACTGCGTGCAAAGGTCTCGCGAAAGGCAGGGAAAGCCGTCTCCAGCACCGGCAGCAGGCGGGCGCGGATGCGGTTGCGGGTGTAGTGCTCGTTCGAATTGGTCGGATCGGTGACAAACGCAACGCCACGCTCCTGCAACCAGCGCCTGAGCTCGGCCCCGGGCACTTGCAGCAAGGGACGGTGATAGTTGATACCGTCGCGCTGCCAGTGGGCCGGCATGGCGCTTAAACCCGCCAGCCCTGCACCCCGGCTCAATGCGAGCAGCAGGGTTTCAACTTGGTCGTCGGCGTGCTGCGCAATTGCTATATTTTTAGTAGCTTCTTGTGCCGACCCTTCTTGGCCTACAGCCCGAAAAGCCTCATATCTGGCACGTCGCGCGGCATCTTCTGGGCTCTGTCCGGGTACGGGGTGGGCATTGACGCTCTTAACCGCCAAAGGCACACCGATTTGGGCACAAAACGCGCGGCAATGCAGCTCAAAATCATTAGCCGCAGCCTGCAAGCCATGATGGATGTGGATAGCGCTGATTTGGCCCGGCCACTTCTCAGCACAGGCGAGCAAGAGTGCGGTGGAATCGGCCCCGCCGCTATAGGCCACGGCCAGCGGCAGGTCGGGCGTGAAGTGCGCCATGGCCTGCGCAACAGTTCGGCTCATTCGGTGCAACTCACTCAGCCACTCCCCAGCCCTTGGCACCAATCGTCAACGCAGCCTTACTTGGCGCTGGATTTGGTGTCGTTAAAGCGACCATAGCTGTTGAGTCGCTCATGTCGGCGTGTCAGCAAGTCCTTGACTTTGAGGTCAGCAACCTGGCGGTAGGCATCGACCAGGGCGCGCTTGAGAAAAGCCGCCATTTGTTTGGGGTCACGGTGCGCGCCACCCACCGGCTCGTTGACGATTTTGTCCACCAGACCCAGCGCCTTAAGGCGGTGCGCGGTGATGCCCAAGGCGTCCGCTGCTTCCTGCGCCTTGTCAGAGGTTTTCCAAAGGATGGAGGCGCAACCTTCGGGGCTGATGACGGAGTAGATCGAGTACTGCAACATCAGCAACTGATCGCCGACCGAGATGGCCAGCGCGCCGCCGGAGCCGCCCTCACCAATGATGGTGGTGAGGATGGGCACCTCTAGCTGAGCCATCTCAAAGATGTTGCGCCCAATCGCCTCGGACTGGCCGCGCTCTTCGGCGTCAATGCCAGGGTAGGCACCTGGCGTATCGACAAAAGTAAAAACGGGCAGTTTGAATTTTTCAGCGGTCTTCATCAGGCGCAGCGCTTTGCGGTAGCCCTCGGGCTTGCTCATGCCAAAGTTGCGCAAGCCGCGCTCTTTGGTGTCGCGCCCTTTTTGCTGGCCGATCACCATGCAGGCTGTGCCATTGAAGCGAGCCAGGCCACCAATGATGCTGAGGTCGTCCGCAAAGTGCCGGTCACCATGCATTTCCACAAAATCAGTGAAGATGTCATTGATGTAGTCCAGCGAATACGGGCGTTCCGGGTGACGCGCAATTTTGGTGATCTGCCAAGGGGTCAGGTCGCTGTAAATGTCTTTGGTGAGCTGCAAGCTTTTCTTGCTGAGCTGGTCGATCTCTTGCGAGATATCGACCGCTGACTCGGTCTGAACGTAGCGCAGCTCTTCGATTTTTCCATCAAGCTCGGCTATGCCTTGTTCGAAATCAAGAAATGTTTTTTTAGCCATAAGAACCGATATTTTTGTAGTATGAGACCCCACCTGAGCGGGAATAACCAACGAGGCCTGAAAGCTTAGTACGCCACCGGCGCCGGGTCAAGAGAGCGCCAAATATACCAAGTTGCCACACTGCAATAGGGAGCCCAGGCGGCGGCCACTTCACGCGCTTCATTGCGACTAACGACTTCACCCGAAAAATAACCCTTACTGATGCCGTTGATCAAGCCCACATCGTCCAGCGGTAGCACGTTAGGGCGCATCAAGTGAAAGATAAGGAACATCTCGGCCGTCCAGCGACCAATACCGCGAATGGCAATCAATTTGGCAATGATGGCCTCGTCGTCCATGGCCGCCCAGTCTTTGAAGGGCACTTTGGTGGCGTCAAAATGAACCGCCAGATCGACCAAGTATTCGACCTTGCGCGCACTTAGGCCCGCCGCTCGCATGTCGTCCACCTTGAGTTTGAGCACGTGGCCTGGGGTCATTTTTTTGGGTAACAGATGAAACCGGTCCCACACGGTTTGCGCCGCCTTGACCGAGATCTGCTGCCCCACAATGCTACGCGCCAGCGTGACAAAGGCGTCACCGCGCGACTCCAGGCAAGCCTCGCCAAACTGCGGGATGAGTCGCTTCATCACTCGGTCTTTCTTAGCCAAGTGCTTGCAGGCGTCATCCCAATATTCAGGTTTCATGGCGCAGCTTCCCAGGTGGTGCCGGTTGGCGAATCTTTGAGCACGATACCTTGCGCCAACAAGTCTTTACGTATGTTATCGGCGAGTGCAAAATTTTTCGTCTGCTTGGCCAGTGTGCGTTGCTTGATCAGCGTCTGAATTGCTGCCTCGTCCAAGCCAACACCGGCTTGCAAAAAATCATCCGGATTGCCCTGAAGCAAACCCAAACACCCGCCCAAAGCCTTGAGCAGGCCTGCCGACTCGGCAGAACTCGTCTTGTTGACCTCTGTGGCCAGCTCAAACAGCACAGCCACCGCCTCGGGCGTACCAAAATCTTCGTCCATGGCAGCCTTGAAGCGGGCTGCATGCACGTTGAGCCAATCAATCTTCACCGAGGCGGGCTTGACCGAATGCAATGCGGTGTACAAGCGCTTGAGTGCGCTGCGGGCATCATCCAAATGGGCGTCACTGTAGTTCAAGGGGCTGCGGTAATGCGCCCGGATGATGAAGAAGCGCACCGTCTCTGAGTCGTACTCAGCCAATATCTCGCGAATGGTGAAGAAATTGTCCAGGGACTTGGACATCTTTTCGTTGTCCACCCGCACAAAACCGTTGTGCATCCAGACTTGGGCCAAAGGCTTGCCATGCGCGCCCTCGCTCTGTGCAATTTCGTTTTCGTGGTGGGGAAACTGCAAGTCGGCCCCGCCACCGTGAATGTCAAAGGTCTCGCCCAGCATTTCGCAGCTCATGGCAGAGCATTCAATGTGCCAGCCGGGGCGACCTGGCCCGTATTCACTCTCCCATTTCGCATCGGGCGGCTCGGTGGGTTTGGCGGACTTCCACAGCACGAAGTCCAACGGGTCGTCCTTGCCGTCCAGCACGGCCACGCGCTCACCTGCATGCAATTCGTCCAGTGACTTGCCTGAGAGCTTGCCGTAGCCGGGAAACTTGCGCACCGCGAAGTTCACATCGCCATGGCCCGTGCCCTGGTCAGCGCGGTAAGCCAGCCCTTTTTGTTCCAGCGTGCCGATGATCTTGAGCATCTGGGGCACGTAATCGGTGGCCCGTGGCTCATGGTCGGGCCGCGCAATGCCCAAGGCGTCTGCATCCTGGTGCAAGGCGGCGATCATGCGATCGGTCAGGCTACGAATGGTCTCGCCGTTTTCAAGGGCTCGCTTGATGATCTTGTCGTCAATGTCGGTGATGTTGCGCACATAGGTCACACGCAGGTCGCTGCATTTGAGCCAGCGCTGCACCACATCAAAGGCCACCATGGCCCGCGCATGCCCCAGGTGGCACAGGTCATAGACCGTCATGCCGCAGACATACATGCGGACGTGGCCAGGCTCAAGGGGGGAAAAATGTTCCAGCGCACGCGACAGCGTGTTGTAAATGCGCAAACTCATGGGTATTTCAAAGCAAAGGAGATCGGGGCAGCCCAGGTGGCTAAAAACCTCGGCGAGGCTACAATCCAGCCCAGTATAAAGCCCCGTTGGACTGCGCTCCCGCTCAACCAGACCCCCCACAGACTACAGCTTTCACATGAAACTCAGCGCCCTGTCATTGACACCCCTCGTACGGCTGATGGTCTTGGCCGCTGCCTTTTCAATCTCTGCCGTCCATGCAGACGACTACAGCGAAGTCAATCAACTCATCCGCGCAGGCAAGATGACCGAAGCCAATACCAAGGCGGATCTATACCTGGCCGCCAAACCACGTGATCCGCAAATGCGCTTCATCAAGGGCGTGATTCAGCGTGAAACCGGCAAAGTAGCCGATGCCATCGCCACCTTCACCAAGCTGACTGAGGACTACCCCGAGCTGCCCGAGCCCTACAACAATTTGGCGGTTCTGTACGCCGGTCAAAACCAGTTTGACAAGGCCCGTGCCGCGCTGGAGTTGGCCATTCGCACCAATCCAAGCTACGCCACCGCGCATGAGAATCTAGGCGATGTTTACGCCCGACTGGCCAGTCAGGCTTACAACAAGGCGCTGCAACTTGACGGCAATAACGCGGCCGTGCC
>JANXSU010000123.1 GCA_025356545.1 Comamonadaceae bacterium | reverse complement strand
CGAAAAGGCACGGAAAAGAGCTCAGTTGCGCCTAAAGATCGCCCCAAAACCCGAAGAAACCGGGCCAAAACCAAAAAAAATGGAAATTGGACGATTCAGAAGCAATTCGTCAGCTTCATAGCTGATTTATAGAAGTGCCCTTCACAAGCAGCTATCATTTCTGATGTGTCCCCAATAATTAATTGATTGAATTTGTCGTGAATTAATTGGAATCTGACCCCATATATTTTACTTGGCAAATGGGTCACTGTGGGCTATGCTCTAAATCCTTGTGAAATTTTTTAGGAGCGCGCCATGTCCCAGGCTGCCGAGATTCAGTATCTCCAACAAAACGGTTTGTATTCCTCCGCCAACGAGCATGACGCTTGCGGGGTGGGTTTTGTGGCGCACATCAAGGGGGTAAAAACTCACGCGATCGTGCAGGGCGCGCTCAAGATTCTGGCTAACTTGGACCACCGGGGTGCCGTGGGTGCCGACAAGCTGATGGGTGATGGCGCTGGTATTTTGATTCAGCTGCCCGATGCCTTGTACCGCGAAGACATGGCCCAGCAAGGCGTGACCCTGCCGCCACCGGGCGAGTATGGCGTGGGCATGATCTTCTTACCCAAAGAGCATGCCTCGCGATTGGCGTGTGAGCAGGAGATGGAGCGTGCCATCAAGACCGAGGGTCAGGTACTTTTGGGTTGGCGCGATGTCCCTGTGGACCGCGACATGCCCATGTCACCCACCGTGCGCGAGAAAGAGCCTATCTTGCGTCAGGTATTCATAGGCCGCGGCAGTGATGTGATCGTGCAGGACGCGCTAGAGCGCAAGTTGTATGTGATTCGTAAAACCGCCAGCAAGGCGATCGGTAACCTGCACCTCACGCACAGCAAAGAGTATTACGTGCCTAGCATGTCCAGCCGCACCGTGGTTTACAAAGGTCTGCTGTTGGCCGATCAAGTGGGCACCTACTACCTGGATTTGAAAGACGAGCGCTGCGTCTCGGCGCTGGGTCTGGTGCACCAACGTTTCTCCACGAACACCTTCCCCGAATGGCCGTTGGCTCACCCTTACCGCTATGTGGCGCACAACGGCGAGATCAACACCGTCAAAGGCAATTACAACTGGATGAAGGCGCGCGAAGGCGTGATGTCGTCCCCCGTGCTGGGTGCTGACCTGCAAAAGCTCTACCCGATCAGCTTCGCCGACCAGTCCGACACCGCCACGTTTGACAACTGTCTTGAGCTGCTCACCATGTCGGGTTACCCGATCAGCCAAGCCGTGATGATGATGATCCCCGAGCCCTGGGAGCAGCACACCACCATGGACGAACGTCGCCGCGCTTTTTACGAGTACCACGCTGCCATGCTAGAGCCGTGGGACGGCCCAGCCTCCATCGTGTTCACCGATGGTCGCCAGATTGGCGCTACGCTGGATCGCAACGGTCTGCGCCCCTCGCGCTACTGCATCACCGATGACGACTTGGTCATCATGGGTTCGGAGTCCGGCGTGCTGCCTGTGCCCGAAAGCAAGATCGTGCGCAAATGGCGTTTGCAGCCCGGCAAGATGTTCCTGATTGATCTGGAACAGGGGCGCATGATTGACGACGAGGAAATCAAGTCCAATCTGGCCAACAACAAGCCCTACAAGCAGTGGATCGAAAACCTGCGCATCAAGCTGGACGATGTGTCTTACGCTGAGCGAAGGAAGCGCCTGGCAGACGGCCATGCTGCGGGTAACCGTGCGGGCGACAAGCGCATCACCGACCAGATCAGTCTGCTTGACCGTCAGCAGGCTTTCGGTTTCACGCAAGAAGATCTGAAGTTCCTGATCGCCCCCATGGCGACCGCAGGCGAAGAAGCCATTGGCTCCATGGGCAATGACAGCCCGCTGGCTGTGTTGTCGGACAAAAACAAACCGTTGTACAACTACTTCAAACAGTTGTTCGCGCAGGTGACAAATCCGCCCATTGATCCCATCCGCGAAGCCATCGTGATGTCGCTAGTGTCCTTCGTCGGGCCCAAGCCAAATCTGCTGGACATCAACCAAGTCAACCCACCCATGCGCTTAGAGGTGAGTCAACCGATTCTTGACTTTGCCGACATGGCCAAGTTGCGCAATATCGAAGCCACCACGCAGGGCAAATTCCGCAGCTACACCCTCAACATCACCTACCCGCTGGTCTGGGGCCGCGAAGGCGTAGAGGCCAAGCTGGCCTCGCTGTGCGCTGAGGCCGTGGATGCGATCAAGGGCGGCAAAAACATCCTCATCATCAGTGACCGCGCCATCACTGCGACCCAGGTCGCCATTCCCGCGCTCTTGGCCTTGAGCGCGATTCACCAGCACTTGGTGCGTGAAGGTTTGCGTACCACCGCAGGCTTGGTGGTGGAGACCGGTACTGCACGTGAGGTACATCACTTTGGCGTTCTGGCGGGCTACGGTGCAGAAGCCGTTCACCCCTACTTGGCTATGGAAACCCTGGCTGCTATGCACCAGGACTTGCCTGGCGATTTGTCGGCTGACAAGGCGATCTACAACTACGTCAAAGCCATTGGCAAGGGTCTGTCCAAGATCATGTCCAAGATGGGCGTGTCCACCTACATGAGCTATTGCGGTGCCCAGTTGTTTGAGGCGATTGGCCTGAACACTGAGACCATTGACAAGTACTTCACCGGCACGCCGAGCCGTGTCGAAGGCATTGGCATCTTCGAGGTGGCTGAAGAAGCCATCCGTATGCACAAAGCTGCTTTCAGCAATGACCCTGTACTGGCCACCATGCTGGAGACCGGTGGCGAATACGCCTGGCGTGCACGAGGCGAAGAGCACATGTGGACGCCCGATGCGATTGCCAAGTTGCAGCACAGCACGCGCTCGAACAACTGGAATACCTACAAAGAATACGCCCAGCTCATCAACGACCAAAGCAAGCGCCACATGACGCTGCGTGGCCTGTTTGAGTTCAAGCTCGACCCCGCCAAAGCGATTGCGGTGGACGCGGTGGAGCCCGCCAGTGAGATCGTCAAACGTTTCGCGACAGGCGCTATGTCACTGGGCTCCATCAGCACGGAAGCGCACGCCACCTTGGCTGTGGCCATGAACCGCATTGGCGGCAAGAGCAACACCGGTGAAGGCGGCGAAGACCCGGCGCGTTATCGCCAAGAACTCAAAGGTATCCCCATCAAGCAGGGCGAGACGCTTAAGAGCGTCATTGGTGCGGAGCAGGTCGAGGTTGATCTGCCGCTGTTGGACGGCGACTCGCTGCGCTCCAAAATCAAGCAAGTGGCCTCAGGCCGCTTTGGTGTGACGGCCGAGTACTTGACCAGCGCTGATCAAATTCAGATCAAAATGGCGCAGGGGGCCAAGCCCGGTGAGGGCGGCCAGTTGCCCGGCGGCAAGGTGTCCAACTACATTGGTCGTTTGCGTCACTCGGTGCCAGGGGTGGGTTTGATCTCGCCCCCACCGCACCATGATATTTATTCGATCGAAGACTTGGCCCAGTTGATTCACGACTTGAAGAACGTGGCTCCGCACGCGAGCGTGAGCGTCAAATTGGTGAGTGAGATTGGTGTTGGCACGATTGCCGCAGGCGTGGCCAAGTGCAAGAGTGACCATGTGGTGATTGCCGGTCATGACGGCGGCACGGGCGCTTCACCTTGGTCGTCCATCAAGCACGCGGGCAGCCCGTGGGAAATTGGTCTGGCAGAAACCCAGCAAACACTCGTTCTGAACCGCTTGCGCAGTCGCATCCGCGTCCAAGCCGATGGTCAAATGAAGACGGGCCGCGATGTGGTGATTGGCGCGCTCTTGGGTGCTGATGAGTTCGGTTTTGCCACCGCCCCGCTGGTGGTGGAGGGCTGCATCATGATGCGCAAGTGTCACCTCAATACCTGCCCGGTGGGTGTGGCGACGCAAGATCCGGCACTGCGCAAAAAGTTCTCCGGCAAGCCTGAGCATGTGGTGAACTATTTCTTCTTCATTGCTGAAGAAGTTCGCCAGATCATGGCGCAAATGGGCATCGCCAAGTTTGATGATTTGATTGGCCGCGCCGATCTGCTCGACACGCGCCAGGGCATTGCGCACTGGAAAGCCAATGGTCTGGATTTCCGTCGCTTGTTTGCGATGGCCGACGTGCCGGCCGATGTGCCGCGTCACCACACACAAGTGCAAGAACATGGTCTGGAAAAAGCGCTGGACAATGTGCTGATCGCCAAGTCGCGCGCGGCCATCGACAAGGGTGAAAAAGTCCAGTTCATGGAAGTCACGCGCAACGTTAATCGCTCGGTTGGGGCCATGCTGTCGGGTGAGTTGACACGGGTTCGCCCCGAGGGCTTGCCGGATGACACGCTGCGCATTCAGTTGGAAGGCACGGGTGGTCAATCTTTCGGTGCTTTCCTGGCGCGCGGCATCACGCTGTACCTGATTGGCGACGCCAACGACTACACCGGCAAGGGCTTGTCAGGCGGTCGCGTGGTGGTTCGCCCCAGCCTTGATTTCCGAGGCGAAGCGATCAAAAACACCATCGTCGGCAACACCGTGATGTACGGCGCCACCAGCGGCGAGGCCTTCTTCAGCGGCGTGGCCGGTGAGCGCTTTGCAGTGCGCCTGTCAGGTGCGACCGCGGTCGTGGAAGGTACGGGTGACCATGGTTGCGAATACATGACCGGTGGCACTGTGGCCGTCTTGGGTCAAACCGGGCGCAACTTTGCAGCTGGCATGAGCGGCGGTGTGGCCTATGTGTTTGACGAAGATGGCAAATTCGCCACGCGCTGCAACACGACCATGGTGTCCATGGATCGCGTGTTGAGCACGACTGAGCAGCACAGCCTAGACACCTCAGACTGGCATGCAAACGAGAGCGACGAAGAGTTGCTCAAACGCCTCTTGCAAGACCATCACCGCTGGACCGGCAGCAAGCGCGCACGAGAGTTGCTCGACACCTGGACTGAGTCACGCAAAAAATTCGTCAAAGTATTCCCCAACGAATACAAACGGGCTTTGCTGGAGCGCAAACAGCGCCGCCTGGAAGCCGCCACCGAGACGACCAGTGCGCACATGGCTACGCACCAAGAAGCCGTTGCTGCTAAGTAAGACAAGTTGAGGAAAGAACCATCATGGGAAAAATTACCGGCTTCATGGAGTTTGAGCGTGTCGAGGAGGGCTACAAACCCGTTCCTGAACGGCTGAAAACCTACAAGGAATTTGTCATCGGTCTGGACGATGCGCAGGCCAAGCAACAGTCCGCGCGTTGCATGGACTGCGGCACGCCGTTTTGCAACAGCGGCTGCCCCGTCAACAACATCATTCCGGACTTCAACGACATGGTCTTCCGTGCCGACTGGAAAGACGCGATTGACACCCTGCACAGCACCAACAACTTCCCCGAGTTCACGGGTCGTATCTGCCCCGCGCCTTGCGAGGCGGCTTGTACGCTGAACGTGAACGATGATGCGGTGGGTATTAAATCCATTGAGCACGCCATCATTGACCGCGCTTGGCACGAGGGCTGGGTCGTACCGCAACCCGCCGCGCACAAGACCGGGAAGAAAGTCGCCGTGGTGGGTTCAGGCCCGGCCGGCATGGCCGCTGCGCAACAACTGGCGCGCGCCGGTCACGATGTGACTTTGTTTGAGAAGAACGACCGCGTCGGCGGCCTGTTGCGCTATGGCATTCCCGACTTCAAGATGGAGAAGTCGCACATTGATCGCCGCGTGGAGCAGCTCAAGGCCGAAGGCGTGACCATCCGCACCAGCGTGCTGATTGGCGAGTTTCCTGCCGATAGCAAAGTCACCAACTGGGCCAAAGAGACCATCTCGGCCACGCAACTGCAAAAAGACTTTGACGCCGTGCTGCTCACGGGCGGTGCCGAGCAATCACGTGACCTGCCGGTGCCGGGGCGTGAGCTCAATGGTGTTCATTTCGCTATGGAGTTCTTGCCACAGCAAAACAAGGTCAATGCGGGCGACAAGCTCAAAGCGCAGTTGCGGGCCGACGGCAAGCACGTCATCGTGATTGGTGGTGGCGACACGGGCTCTGACTGTGTGGGTACCAGCAACCGCCATGGTGCAGCTAGCGTGACGCAGTTTGAGGTCATGCCTCAGCCGCCTGAAGAAGAAAATCGCCCCATGACTTGGCCTTACTGGCCGCTCAAATTGCGCACCAGTTCCAGCCATGAAGAAGGTTGTGTGCGCGAATTTGCCGTTTCCACCAAAGAGTTTACGGGTGAAAAAGGCAAAGTCACCGGTCTCAAGACCGTGCAAGTCGAGTTCAAAGGCGGCAAGTTGGTTGAAGTCCCCAACACCGAAAAAGAATACAAGGCCGATCTGGTTTTGCTGGCTATGGGTTTTGTCAGTCCGGTTGCGGCCATGCTGGAGTCTTTCGGCATTGACAAGGACGGGCGGGGCAATGCCAAAGCAAGCACTGACTTCACGGGCGGTTACGCCACCAATGTGCCCAAGGTCTATGCCGCAGGCGACATTCGGCGTGGTCAAAGCTTGGTGGTCTGGGCGATTAGAGAAGGCCGACAGGCGGCACGTTCGGTGGATGAGTTTTTAATGGGCACAAGCGAGTTGCCACGTTGAAGCGGCCCTTCGCGTTACGGGTATCCCCCAATCCCTTATGATCCAAAAGCCGGGCATCTCCGGCTTTTGACATTTATGGACGCACCCACCTCATCATCATTCGTCGAATTGCGCAACCTCACCTTTGGGTATGGGGAGCGCGTCATCCTCGACAACATCAGCTTAAGCGTGCCGCGCGGCAAAGTGACTGCGCTGATGGGCGCATCGGGCGGCGGCAAGACGACTATTCTGCGTTTGATCGGTGGACAAGTCAGGGCACAGTCGGGGCAGTTGATGTTCGATGGTCAGGATGTCACGCCGATGAACGCGGCCCAGATCTACGCAGCCCGGCGGCGCATGGGCATGTTGTTTCAGTTTGGGGCCTTGTTTGCCGACATGAATGTGTTTGAGAATGTCGCCTTTCCGCTGCGCGAGCACACGGATCTGCCGGAGTCTCTGATTCGCGACATCGTGTTGATGAAGCTCAATGCCGTGGGCCTGCGGGGTGCGCGCGGCCTCAAGCCCAGTGAGGTATCGGGTGGTATGGCGCGACGCATCGCATTGGCGCGTGCCATGGCCCTGGACCCGGAGCTGATGATGTACGACGAGCCTTTTTCTGGCCTTGACCCCATCTCTTTGGGCACTGCGGCGCGCCTGATCCGCAACCTGAATGACACCATGGGTTTGACCAGTATTTTTGTGTCCCATGAGATCAAGCAGACCTTCGAGATTGCAGATCACATCATCATTTTGGCCAACGGCAAAATTGCCACCCAGGGTACGCCTGATGAGGTGATGCAAAGCGCTGATCCGCTGGTGCACCAGTATGTGAACGCTTTGCCCGATGGTCCGGTGCGCTTTCACTACCCTGGCTTGTCGGTGGATGAAGATTTTGGTTTGGGTCGTCCATCGTCACCGCGATCAGGAGCTTCGTCATGAGTTGGTACACGCCGTCTAACGTTGGCTTTGCCGTGCGCAGCAAGCTGGCCGATTTGGGCTTAGGGGCTAGGTTGTTCGCTCGGCTCTTGCTCAGTTTTGGGGTGAGTTTTCGGCGCTTTGGTTTGATCCGTGACCAGATTCACTTTCTTGGGAATTATTCGCTGGCGATCATTTCCGTATCGGGCTTGTTTGTCGGTTTTGTGTTCGGTTTGCAGGGGTACTACACCTTGCAACGCTATGGCTCGTCCGAAGCGCTGGGCTTGTTGGTGACTTTGAGCCTGGTACGTGAACTGGGGCCGGTTGTGACGGCTTTGTTGTTTGCCGGGCGTGCTGGCACCTCCCTGACAGCCGAGATCGGTTTGATGAAAGCGGGTGAACAGCTCAGTGCCATGGAGATGATGGCCGTTGACCCGGTTCAACGCATCTTGGCCCCGCGCTTTTGGGCGGGTGTGATCACCATGCCTTTGTTGGCGGCGGTATTCAGTGCCATGGGTATTATTGGCGGCTGGGTGGTGGGCGTGCTCATGATCGGCGTTGATGGTGGAGCATTTTGGAGTCAGATTCAGGGCGGCGTTGATGTCTGGAAAGATGTGGGCAACGGCATGGTCAAAAGCGTGGTGTTTGGCTTCACTGTGACTTTTTTGGCCCTGCTGCAAGGCTTTGAAGCCCAGGCCACACCCGAGGGCGTGTCTCGCGCCACCACTCGTACCGTGGTGGTGTCCTCTCTGTCCGTGTTGGGTCTGGATTTCATCCTGACCGCCATGATGTTTACCATTTAAGAAATTTTGCGGGACAGACCTTTAGCCCTGTCCTCAACTAACTAGAAGGAAGAGTGATGCAACGCTCAAAAAATGATGTGTGGGTAGGCCTGTTTGTCCTGATCGGTGGAGCGGCCATTTTGTTTTTGGCATTGCAAGCGGCGAATTTACTGAGTTTGAATTTTCAGTCCACTTACCGGGTCGAGGCACGCTTTGACAATGTCGGTGGTCTGAAACCTAAAGGCGCAGTTCGAAGTGGTGGCGTGGTGGTTGGGCGTGTTGAAACGCTCTCGTTCGATGATAAAACCTTCCAAGCCAAGGTGGTTTTAAGCCTTGAAAGCCGCTACGCTTTCCCTAAAGATAGCTCCTTGAAAATCCTCACCAGTGGTCTCCTCGGGGATCAGTACATTGGCATTGAAGCCGGTGCTGATGACAAGCCGCTGGTCGCTGGCGACACCATCAGCAGCACCCAGTCTGCGGTGGTGTTGGAAAACCTCATCAGCCAGTTCCTCTACAGCAAGGCCGCAGACGGTAAAACACCAGCGACCGCAACCGGCAAGAGTGGAAAATGAGCGCGCGATTTTTCGGGGGGGAATGGATTGAATCCGGCTGGGCTAATCGCCTGTGCTTGCTTGCATTGCTGCTCTGCTTGGGACTGACGGGTTGTGCCACCGGCCCCAACGCCAATCCCGCTGACCCGTTGGAGCCCTTCAACCGCAGCATGTTTAAGTTCAACGACGCGGTGGATCAAGCCGTGCTCAAACCCGTGGCCACGGTTTATCAGGACGTGACGCCGAAATTGGTTCGTCAGGGTATAGGGAATTTTTTCGGAAATCTGGTCGATGCCTGGTCTTTCGTCAACAATGTTTTGCAACTCAAGGCAGAAGCCGCGGCCAGTAGTCTGATGCGGGTGAGCTTCAACACAATTTTCGGTTTGGGTGGCATTTTGGATGTCGCCACTGAATTGAAATTGGAACGATTCACTGAAGATTTTGGGCAGACCTTGGGCCACTGGGGCGTGGGTGCCGGGCCCTACGTTGTCTTGCCACTGCTGGGCCCCACCACCCTGCGGGACACGGTGGCATTGCCGGTGGACTTCAAGGGAGATGCGGTGACACAGATCAATGACATCCCCGTGCGCAATACACTTTTAGCCACACGTTTGGTGGACCAACGTGCGGTCTTCCTCGGCGCTGAATCGGTGATTGAGGAAGGGGCGTTGGACAAATACTCGTTCATCAGGGATTCGTTTCTGCAACGCCGCCGCAACATGGTTTTCGATGGTGATCCGCCGGATGAAGAGTCGCCTGAAGAGGCTGAACAGGTTGCGTCACCCTCCAAGTAAGGTGGTCATAGACTTCAAGTGACCCTTGAGGTCAGCGGCATAGGGGTGGCTCGCGTTATAGGCCCCAAGGACTTGGTTTTATTTGAAGGAGTTTTGCATGTTTCGTCGATCACTTAATCGCTTGTTAGCGGTTCTGGCTGTTAGTACCTTGGCTTGGGGAGTTACTTCGGTTTTTGCAGCCGATGAAGCCCCCGACACCATGATTCAGCGCTTGTCTACTGACGTGCTCAACACCATCAAGGCCGATAAAACCTTGCAGTCGGGCAATTTGGCGCGCATTGTCACGCTGGTGGACAGCAAGATCATGCCCAGCGTGAACTTCCAGCGCATGACGGCCTCAGCCGTTGGCCCAAACTGGCGCAAGGCCACACCTGAGCAGCAAAAGCGTCTGCAAGAGGAATTCAAAATTTTGCTGGTTCGCATCTATGCCGGCGCTTTGTCGCAAATCAGCGATCAGGTGGTGGAGATGAAGCCCTTGCGCGGCTCATCGGAAGACAAAGAGATCATTGTTCGCTCGGAAGTCAAAGGTCGTGGCGACCCGATTCAGCTTGATTACCGCCTGGAGAAAACGCCGGGCGAAGGCGCGGGCTGGAAGATCTACAACCTGAACGTGTTGGGCGTCTGGTTGGTGGAAACCTATCGCAGCCAGTTTTCTCAGGAAATCAATGCCAGCGGCATTGACGGCCTGATTACCTCGCTGGCTGATCGCAACAAAGCCAATGCCAAAAAAGGTTGATTCATGTTTGTGCTTCCATCCGAATTGACCCATACCCAAGCACGTGCTTGTTTGCAGATGCTGGTGCAGGGTTTGCGACAGCATAAGTCGCCGGAGGTTGTCGTAGACGCCAACGCGCTACAGCATTTTGATTCTTCCGCCCTGGCGGTCTTACTAGAAATTAGACGCGAATGTCTCGCTATGGGCCAGCACTTTTCGATTAAAGGTCTTGCCCCCAAGCTGGCTGCTCTGGCTGCCTTGTATGGCATTGCTGAGCTACTGCCTGCTGCATGATTCGAATCAGTTGGGGACAGAGCTTGTTCGCTTCGCGTAACGGCGGTCTGTCCCGCAAGTCTTTAGAATAGCGGCCTCACATGCCTGCTATCTCCTTTCAATCCGTCTCCAAAAACTATCCTTCGTCGCGTGGCCCCAAAGGGACTACGTTTGCGGCGCTGGACGGTGTGCGCTTTGATATTGAAGAAGGCGAGTTCTTTGGTCTCCTGGGCCCCAATGGCGCTGGCAAGACAACCCTGATCAGCATTCTGGCAGGGCTGACGCGCGCCAGTACCGGACAGGTCAAAGTGCTGGGCAGTGACGTACAAGTTGATTACGCCCAGGCGCGTAAAAAATTGGGCGTGGTACCGCAAGAGCTGGTGTTCGACCCTTTCTTCAATGTGCGGGAAGCCTTGCGTATTCAGTCTGGCTATTTCGGTATCAAAAATAACGACGACTGGATTGATGAATTACTGGACAGCCTGGGCTTGACCGACAAGGCTGATGCCAATATGCGGCAACTCTCAGGCGGTATGAAGCGCCGCGTGCTGGTGGCTCAAGCGCTGGTGCACAAGCCCCCAGTCATTGTGCTGGACGAGCCCACGGCCGGTGTCGATGTGGAGTTGCGTCAGACCCTGTGGCAATTCATCGCCAAGCTCAACAAGCAGGGGCATACCGTGCTGTTGACCACGCATTACCTGGAAGAAGCTGAGGCCTTGTGTGGCCGCATCGCCATGCTCAAGTCGGGCCGTGTGGTGGCGCTGGAGCGCACCAGTGAGTTGCTCAAGGCTGCGTCCAGCCATGTGTTGCGACTCAAGCTCGATGGTGAGTTGCCCGCAGCCTTGGCGGCCAAGGCGCGAGTCACGGGGCGCTTCGTGCAGTTCCCGACCCACAATGCCGAGGAGATTGAGAGCTACCTGGCTGCCATCCGACAGGCTGGACTGATCGCTGAGGACGTGGAAATAAGCAAGGCGGATCTGGAAGATGTGTTCATCGCCGTGATGGGGCAACAAGCATGACCGGTTGGCAAGCCTTGCTCTACAAAGAAACCTTGCGTTTCTGGAAAGTTGGCTTCCAGACCGTGGCCGCGCCGGTGCTTACCTCGGTGTTGTACCTGTTGATCTTCGGTCACGTGCTGGACAAACACGTCAAGGTCTATGACCAAGTGAGCTACACCGCGTTTTTGGTGCCCGGCCTCATCATGATGAGCGTCTTACAGAACGCCTTTGCCAACAGCTCGTCCTCGCTGATTCAGAGCAAGATCATGGGTAATTTGGTGTTTTTGCTGCTCACGCCTTTGTCGCACTGGAACTGGTTCTTTGCCTATGTGGGCTCCTCGGTCGCGCGCGGTTTGGTGGTGGGGGCCGGTGTGTTTGCGGTGACCGCGTGGTTCACCGAATTGAGTTTTGTGGCCCCGGTGTGGATTTTTGTGTTTGCCTTGCTGGGTGCCGCCCTGCTGGGCACGCTCGGGTTGATTGCCGGTCTGTGGGCCGAAAAGTTCGACCAGCTCGCCGCCTTTCAGAACTTTGTCATCATGCCCATGACTTTTCTCAGTGGCGTGTTTTATTCCATTCACTCATTGCCGAGTTTTTGGCAGAACGTCAGCCACCTGAATCCGTTTTTCTACATGATTGATGGCTTTCGTTACGGGTTTTTTGGCGTAAGCGACGTGACACCCTGGCTTAGTTTGAGCATCGTCGGCTTGGTGTTGGTGCTTGTCTCTTCGCTGGCTGTGCATTTGCTGCGCATCGGCTACAAAATACGCAGTTGATCCTCTCATATTGAAATTCAAAATTAATGACCGCCGACGAACTCAAATCAGTCATCCAAGCCGGGCTCGTCTGCGAGCACCTTGAACTCGAAGGTGATGGCCGCCACTGGTATGCCACGATTGTCTCAATCGAGTTTGAAGGCAAGCGCGCCATTCAACGCCATCAGCGTGTTTATGCCACTCTGGGTGCAAAAATACAAACAGATGAGGTACATGCCCTGTCTATGAAAACCTTGACCCCGGCTGAATGGGCCGTGCAAGACCTTAGGCTTTAAGGGCGACTGAAATTTATGGATAAATTGTTGATTCGCGGTGGCCGACAACTCCGCGGCGAGGTGCGGATTTCTGGTGCCAAAAATGCGGCCCTGCCGGAGTTGTGTGCCTGTTTACTCACGGCTCAGCCCGTCACACTGGCCAATGTGCCGCGTCTGCAAGATGTGTCCACCATGCTCAAGCTGATTCGCAATATGGGCGTCAGTGCTGAATGGGGCGAAGACGGCTCGGTTCGCGTGAATGCGGGGGGCTTGAGTTCGCCCGAGGCACCCTATGAATTGGTCAAAACCATGCGTGCATCGGTGCTCGCCTTGGGTCCTTTGCTGGCGCGCTTTGGCGAGGCCACGGTCTCGCTGCCTGGTGGTTGTGCCATCGGCTCGCGCCCGGTGGATCAGCACATTAAGGGCCTACAGGCCATGGGAGCCGAGATCGTGGTGGAGCACGGCTACATGCTTGCCAAGTTGGCCATGGTCAATGGCACGCGGCGCAGTCGCCTGCAAGGCGCGCACATCACCACCGACATGGTCACAGTCACGGGCACGGAGAATTTTCTCATGGCCGCCGCCTTGGCGCAGGGCGAGACGATTCTGGAAAACGCTGCACAAGAACCTGAAATCATCGACCTGGCCGAGATGCTCATCCAGATGGGTGCGAAGATTGAAGGCCATGGCAGTAGCTGTATTCACATTCAAGGTGTCGAGCAACTGCAAGGCTGTTCGCATCAGGTGGTGGCCGATCGCATAGAGGCGGGCACTTTTTTGTGCGCCGTGGCCGCGACCGGGGGCGATGTAGTGCTTCAGCATGGCCGGGCCGATCACCTGGGTGCCGTGATTGAAAAACTGCGTGATGCGGGTGCGATCATCAGCACAGTGACCGAGGGTATCCGGGTGCAGTCCCCCGGGCCAGCCCACCAGTATTTGAAAGCCCAGAGTTTTCGCACCACCGAATACCCCGGCTTCCCCACCGACATGCAAGCCCAATTCATGGTGCTCAATGCGATTGCGCAGGGCACGTCCCGCGTGACGGAGACCATTTTTGAAAACCGCTTCATGCACGTCAACGAGTTGGTGCGGCTGGGCGCGCACATCCAGATCGATGGCAAGGTGGCTGTGATTGAAGGCGTCGAACAGCTCTCCGCAGCCACGGTGATGGCCACCGATTTGCGAGCCTCGGCCAGCCTGGTGATTGCAGGCTTGGTGGCAGAAGGCGACACGGTGGTGGAGCGTATCTACCACCTGGACCGTGGTTACGACCAGATGGAGACCAAACTCCAAGGCCTAGGCGCGGACATTGAAAGACTGAAATGATCACACTTGCACTCTCTAAGGGCCGAATTTTTGAAGAGACTTTGCCCCTGCTCAAAGCCGCTGGCATTCAGGTGTTGGACGACCCCGAGAAAACCCGCAAGCTGATTTTGGCCACCAACCAGCCCGAAGTGCGGGTGGTGTTGGTGCGCGCGACAGACGTGCCCACCTATGTGCAGTACGGCGGTGCAGACTTAGGCATCACTGGCAAAGACACTCTGATCGAACACGGCATGGAATGGGGCGGTGCTGCCACCATGGGCGGCTTGTACGAGCCGCTGGACTTGCAAATTGCCAAGTGCCGCATCAGCGTGGCCGTGCGTGAAGGCTTTGACTACGCCGCCGCTGTGCGCCAGGGTGGTCGCTTGACAGTGGCCACCAAGTACGTGGCCATTGCGCGCGAATTTTTTGCGACGAAGGGCGTGCATGTGGACTTGATCAAGCTCTACGGCAGTATGGAGTTGGCCCCTTTGACTGGCTTGGCAGATGCCATCGTCGATCTGGTCTCCACTGGCAACACCCTCAAGGCCAACCACTTGGTGGAGGTCGAGCACATCATGGACATCAGCTCGCGCTTGGTGGTGAACCAAGCCGCGCTCAAGCTCAAACAGGCTCCGATTCGCCGCATCATTGACGCTTTTTCTGGAGCCCTTGCGGCTCAATAATCGCTATGAATTTAGTAGCTGCTTGTGCATGTCTTTCAACGGCTTCAACCGATTTTGAGGCTCAATTCAAAGCCCGCTTGCACTGGTCCGGCGAGACCGATGCCGAGATCGAGTCACGCGTCGTCAGCATCTTGGCCGACGTGCAGCAGCGCGGTGATGCCGCTGTGTTGGACTACACGCAGCGTTTTGATGGTTTGCAAGCCGCTTCGGTGAGTGAGCTGGAACTGACACAAGCTGAACTAAAGGTTGCGTTTGACGGCTTGCCCGCTGGGCAGCGCCAAGCCTTGCAAGCCGCTGCCCAGCGGGTGCGTAGCTACCACGAGGCGCAAAAAAAGGCCAGTGGTGAGAGCTGGAGTTACCGAGACGCTGAGGGCAACTTGCTAGGTCAAAAGGTCACGCCTTTGGACCGTGTCGGCATATATGTGCCGGGTGGCAAGGCGGCTTACCCCTCGTCGGTGTTGATGAACGCCATCCCCGCGCATGTGGCGGGTGTGGGCGAAATCATCATGGTGGTTCCTACACCTCAAGGGGCCAAAAACCCGCTGGTGCTGGCCGCCGCTTATGTGGCGGGCGTCACCCGCGCCTTCACCATTGGTGGCGCACAGGCAGTTGCCGCGCTGGCTTACGGCACAGCCATCATCCCCAAGGTGGACAAAATCACCGGCCCCGGCAACGCCTATGTGGCCAGCGCCAAAAAGCGCGTCTTCGGCACGGTGGGCATCGACATGATCGCCGGGCCTAGTGAGATCTTGGTCTTGGCTGACGGCACCACCCCGCCCGACTGGGTAGCCATGGATTTGTTCAGCCAGGCCGAACACGACGAACTGGCGCAAAGCATTTTGTTGTGCCCTGATGCGGCCTACATTGACGCCGTGCAGGCCGCAATGAACCGCCTGCTGCCTGAGATGCCACGCGCCGCCATCATCGCCAAGTCCCTGTGCGACCGGGGCGCTTTGATCCACACCCGTAGCATGGAAGAGGCCTGCGAGATCAGTAACCGTATCGCGCCCGAGCACTTGGAGGTCTCCAGCCGCGACCCGCACCGCTGGGAGCCGTTGCTCAAGCATGCCGGGGCGATCTTCCTGGGCGCTTACACCAGCGAAAGCCTTGGCGACTACTGCGCCGGCCCGAATCACGTGCTGCCCACCAGTGGCACGGCGCGCTTCAGCTCACCGCTGGGGGTCTATGACTTTCAAAAGCGCAGCAGCCTGATCGAGGTGAGCGAGCAGGGCGCGCAGACGCTTGGCCAGATCGCTTCGGTGCTGGCGCACGGTGAAGGCTTGCAGGCGCATGCCAGAGCGGCGGAGATGCGAATGAAGGAGCCCCAGTCATGAGCGGCAAAGAAACAACAGACCTGATGCAGGTTTTCCGCCAAGACGTGCAATCCATGCACGCTTACGCCATCCAGGATTCGACCGGCATGGTCAAGCTGGACGCGATGGAGAACCCGTTTGGCCTGCCGCTCGACCTGCAAGAGAAGCTGGGCCAGCGCTTGGGTGCTCTGGCGCTGAACCGCTACCCCGATGGGCGCGTGAATGATTTACGTGCGGCTTTGGCGGCCCATGTTGGGTTGCCCGAAGGCTTTGAGCTCATGCTGGGCAATGGTTCGGATGAATTGATTTCTTTGCTGGCCATAGCCTGTGATGTGCCGCCCAGCGCTGCCAATGGCTTCAAGCCGGCGGTCGTGTTGGCACCAGTGCCCGGTTTTGTGATGTACGCCATGAGTGCGCAGTTGCAGGGACTAGCCTTTCACGGCGTGCCGCTCACGCCCGAATTTGAGCTGGATGGCCCCGCCATGTTGGCTGCCATTGCCGAACACCGCCCCGCCATCGTTTACCTCGCCTACCCTAACAACCCAACGGCTAATTTGTGGGATGAGGCCGTGATGGCCCAAATCATTCAAGCCCAAGGCGAGCAGGGTGGCTTGGTGGTGCTGGACGAGGCTTACCAGCCTTTTGCCTCACGCACATACCTGGATCGCATTCGTGCCCAACCGCAAGCTCATGCGCACGTCCTCTTGATGCGCACCCTCTCCAAGTTCGGCCTGGCGGGTGTGCGTCTGGGCTACATGATGGGCCCCAAGGCCTTGATTGCCGAGATTGACAAGGTGCGCCCGCCCTACAACATCAGCGTGCTCAATTACGAATGTGCGTTGTTTGCGCTTGAAAACTCCGAAGTGTTTTCGGCGCAAGCCCTTGAATTACGTGCGCAACGTGCTACTATTTTTGAAGCACTTCAAAGCTTACCAGGCGTCACACCATTTCAAAGCGAGGCCAACATGATCCTCACCCGTGTGCCCGATGCGAAAAAAGCCTTTGACGGCCTGAAGGCTCGCGGCGTGCTGATCAAGAACGTTTCCAAAATGCACCCTTTGCTGCACAACTGCATCCGCATCACGGTGGGCACATCGGAAGAAAATGCAAAAATGCTGACCGCGTTGAAAGCCTCACTATGACCATCACCACCTTACCTCGCACCGCCGAAGTCACCCGTATAACCGCTGAAACCAACATTACCGTCAAGGTGAATCTGGACGGCACCGGTGTGGCCCAACTCTCCACCGGCATCGGTTTTTTTGACCACATGCTGGATCAGATTGCCCGTCATGGTCTGATTGACCTGCACATCGCGGCGCAGGGCGACTTGCATATTGACGGCCATCACACGGTGGAAGACGTCGGCATCACGCTCGGCCAGGCCGTGCACCAGGCGGTGGGCGACAAAAAGGGCATTCGACGCTACGGCCATGCCTATGTGCCGCTGGACGAAGCGCTGTCACGCGTGGTGATTGACTTCTCAGGCCGCCCTGGCCTCGTGATGAACGTGCCGTTCAAGAGCGGCATGATTGGCAGCTTTGACAGCCAGTTGGCGCATGAATTTTTCCAGGGCTTTGTGAACCACGCCTTCGTCACCTTACACATCGACAACCTCAAGGGCGAGAACGCGCACCACCAAGCCGAGACCGTGTTCAAAGCCTTTGCCCGCGCCCTGCGTGCGGCGCTGGAGCTGGACCCCCGCTCTGCGGGCACCATCCCCTCCACCAAGGGTTCGCTGTAGTGAAAACCGTGGTGGTGGTCGATTACGGCATGGGCAATTTGCGCTCGGTGTCGCAGGCGGTGCAAGCCGCAGCACAAGGCAGCGACTTTGACGTGAAAATCACGTCGCGTCCCGAAGATGTGCGCGCGGCGGATCGTGTTGTTCTGCCCGGCCAGGGCGCTATGCCTGATTGCATGCGCGAGCTGCGCGACTCTGGCTTGCAGGCAGCTGTGCTGGAAGCCGCAGCCAGTAAGCCGCTGTTTGGTGTGTGCGTGGGCATGCAAATGCTGCTCAACCAGAGTGCAGAAGGCGATACGCCTGGCTTGGGCTTGATTCCTGGTGAGGTCATTAAATTCGATTTAAACGGACGACTACAACCCGATGGCAGCCGCTTCAAGGTGCCGCAAATGGGCTGGAACCAGGTGGCTCAGATGAACCATGGTCAAGGCGTTCACCCGGTGTGGGGCGAGGTGCCAGACGGCAGCTACTTCTATTTTGTCCACAGTTTTTACGCCAAACCGTCTGATGCGCGCCACACTGCGGGCGAAGCCGACTATGGTGGACGCTTCACGGCAGCCATTGCGCGTGATAATATTTTTGCCACACAATTCCACCCTGAAAAAAGCGCAGCCCACGGCTTGGCCCTTTATCGCAACTTCCTGCACTGGAACCCCTGATCACCCCCGCTCTGGCTGCGCCCGTCGCAGCCTTACTCCTTCCCCACCACCTTGAAGCATCATGCTTTTAATTCCTGCCATTGACTTGAAAGACGGTCACTGTGTTCGCCTCAAACAGGGCGACATGGACCAATCCACCACCTTCGGAGAGAACCCTGCGGCCATGGCGCGCAACTGGGTGAACAAGGGCGCGCGCCGTCTGCACCTGGTTGACCTGAATGGCGCATTTGCCGGGCAACCAAAGAATGAAATGGCGATTCGCAGCATCCTCAAAGAAGTGGGTAGCGAGGTTGACGTGCAACTCGGCGGTGGTATTCGGGATCTGGACACGATTGAGCGCTACCTCGACGCAGGCCTGCGCTACGTCATCATCGG
>JANXSU010000103.1 GCA_025356545.1 Comamonadaceae bacterium | reverse complement strand
GAATTATAGGGATAACCCGTAGCCATGCAAGTGATTTTGTTGCGTTGCAGCAAAATTAGAGATGCAAACCTAAATTCGAAGCGGGCATCGCATTTTTGAGTGCATACAAGAGGCGGCATATTTCATTTTTCGAAGCCGTTGGACAGGCGTTTGATTTTTAACTGGAGAACACCATGAAACTGAACCTGTCCACCAAGCCCATCGCCATCAGCGGCGTCATTGTGAGTACGGCGTTTGTCGTTGGTTTCGCCGTCGCCCAGCGCACGGCGCCAACCCAAGCGCTGGGCTTTAGCGAAGAGCTGTTGCGAACGATGGACTTGGGTAAGGAGATTGACACCACCCAAGGCAGACCCTTGCGCATGCGCAAAATCACGCTACAGCCCGACGGCATTTTGGGCCTACACAACCATGTGGACCGCCCCGCCATCACCTACTTGCTGCAAGGCCGGATGACCTATCATCAAGAAGGCGAGCCCGACCTGGTGGCCAACCCCGGCGATGGGTTCGCCGAAGGCCGCGACACGACGCACTGGGGCGAGAGCACCGGCAAAGTCCCGGCGGTGTGGGCGGCGGTGGCTATTCCGAAGTCTTGAGTTTGATAGGCAGCGAAGTGTTCGGGGATGCCCAGTGAGACACTTCAAACCCGCCCCAAACCCCGCAAAATCTTCTCCGGCGTCACCGGCTGCGACCACACCTGCGCCCCCAAAGGCCGCAGCGCATCGTTAATGGCATTCACCACCGCACCTGGTGCCCCCGCAGTCCCCGCTTCCCCCGCGCCCTTGGCTCCTAAAACAGAACTGCTCGTAGGCGTCTCCACATGCGCCACCACGATGTCCGGCATTTCACCGGCCATGGGCACTAGGTAGTCGGCCATGTTGCCGTTTTTCATTTGGCCGTCGTCGTCGTACAGGCACTCTTCAAACAGCGCGCCGCCTATGCCTTGCACGATGGCGCCGCGGATTTGTTCGTCCACGAGCATGGGGTTGATGACTCGGCCGCAGTCTTCTACGGCCCAGTGTTTGAGCAACTTCACAAAGCCGGTTTCGGTGTCCACCTCCACGTAGCTGGCCTGCACGCCGTTGGTGAAGATGAAGGGGTAGTCGCGCTGGGCGTAGTGGCGGGTCACCATCAGCTCAGCGGTAAAGCCTGCGGGCAAGGTGTCGGGACGGTAGTAGGCCACGCGGCCCAGTTCGGGCAGGGGCAGCAGGGCTTCGCCACTGGCGGCGTCTGTCACCACGCCGTCGCTCAGGCGCAAGGTGGCGGCGTCGCGTTTCAAAATGGCCGCGGCCACTTTCAAGATGTTTTCGCGCAGGGCCAGGCCCGCTTGCAGCACGGCCTCGCCGCCAATGCCCGCCCCGCGTGATGCCCAGGTGCCGCCGCCATAGGGCACGGCGTCGGTGTCGCCAGTGAGCAGGCGCACGTTGCGCATGGGCACGCCCACCGCGTCGGCGGCGATTTGCGCGAAGATGGCTTCTGTGCCCTGGCCTTGCTCGCCCACGCTCACCATCACGGCCACGCCGCCACCGGGCTCCAGCCGCATCGTCGCGCCGTCTTGCGCCGAGATGCGTGCGCCGCCTACGCCGTAAAAAGCCGCGCCGGGGTTGGTGAGTTCAATCAAGGTGGCAAAGCCAATGCCCCGGTAAATGCCCTTGGCGCGCAGCGCGGCTTGCTCGGCCTTGAGCGCGGGGTAGTCCATCAGCGTCTCTATTTTGCGCAAACAGGCCTCGTGCGACAGCACTTCAAGCTTGATGCCCGATGCGCCGGTGGCGGGGTAGGCGTTGTCAGCGATGACGTTGCGTTTTCTGAATTCCAGCGCGTCCATGCCCAGTTTGGCGGCGGCCAGATCGACCAAGCCTTCAGTCACGGCACAGGCAATCGGGTGGCCCACGCCCCGGTACTGGCAGGTGGGCGTTTTGTTGAGGAACACCACGTCCAGCTTGGCGCGGTAGGCCTTGTGTTTGTAGGGGCCACCGGTGAGGTTGACGACCTGGTTGCCCTCAATGCCGCTGGTGCGCGGGAACATGGAGAATGGGCCGATGCCGGTGAGGTCGTCAATCTCAAAAGCCAGAATATCGCCGTCTTGATTGGCGGCAATGCGGCCTTTGATGCGGTGCTCGCGCGCGTGGATGTCGCTGACGAATGACTCCAATCTGTCCGCCACAAACTTCACCGGGCGTTTGAGCAGCATGGCAATGGCCACGGTGGCGAAGTCGTCTGGGTAGGCGTGCACCTTGATGCCAAACGAGCCGCCTACGTCTTTGCAGATCACGCGCACGTTGGCCTCGGGCAGATCAAACTGGCGTGCGTACAGGTCTTGCATCATGTGCGGGGCCTGTTGCGAGTGGTAGACGGTGAGCTGGTGCGAGGCGGGGTTGTAGTCCGCAATCTGGCAACGCGGCTCCAGCGTCACGCCGGTGTGACGGCCAAAGTCAAAGGTGGCCTCGGCCACCACGGCGGCACTGGCAAAGGCCTCGTCCACACCGCCGGTGTCCAGGCTGCGCGTGAAGCACAGGTTGTTGCCCAGCTCGGGGTGGATCACTGGGGTGTCGGGGTGCAGGGCCGTGGCCATGTCCAGCGCGGCGGGCAGGGATTCCCATTCCACTTGCACCTGCTGCAAGGCGTCTTCGGCCTCGGCGCGGGTCTTGGCCACCACGGCTACTACCGGCTCACCCTGCCAGCAGGCGCGCTCTATCGCCATGGGGTACTGCGGGGCAGACTTGAGGCCCACCAAGTGGGTGAGGGTGGCGACCCAGGGCTTGCAAATGGTGGCCAGGTCGGCACCGTCGTACACGGCCAGCACGCCGGGCATTTGTTGGGCAGCACCACGATCAATCTTCACGATGCGGGCATGGGCCACGGGCGAGCGCCAGAAAACCACATGCGCCATGCGCGGCAGCTCGATGTCGTCCACGTACTGGCCGCGACCTTCGGTCAGGCGTTTGATGTTGGGGCGGGGGATGGGCTGGCCGATGTGGGTGGCGTCTTGCAGCACGCCTCCCAGGGGCGGGGCGGTGGGGGTGTGAGGGGCTTCGGCCTTTTGTAGCGCTTGTGTTGCTTGGCGGTTCTCAGGGGCGTTCATGCGGTGACTCCTTGGGCGCGGGCGGTCAGTACCTCGCAGATGGCGTCCACAATGGCCTGGTAGCCGGTGCAGCGGCAGTAGTTGCCCGAAATCCAGGCGCGTACGTCTTCACGGGTGGCTTGGGGTTGGTGATCCAGCAACTCGCTGGCGGCCATCAACATGCCCGAAGTGCAAAAGCCGCACTGCAAGGCGTTGTGCCGGATGAAGGCGGCCTGCAAATCGCGGATAACGCCGCTCTCGCTCAGGCCTTCAATCGTGTTCACGCGTCGGCCATCGGCCTGCACGGCCAGCACCAGGCAGCCGCGTACGATGCTGCCGTCTAATTGCACCGTGCAAGCGCCGCACACGCCGTGCTCGCAACCCAGGTGCGAGCCTTTGAGGCCCAGGTCTTCACGCAAAAAATCAATCAAGTGCGTGCGCGGCATCACGGCGTGGGAATCGCAGGTGCCGTTGATGGTGATGCGCACGGTTTGAGCTGACGTGCTCAAGCCTGTGGGGTTAGCTTCGTTGTTCATGGGGTGTCCTTTTTGGCGACGAGAGCGTGCAGGCAGCGCTTGAGCATGACGCCTGCCAGGTGTTGTTTAGTGGCGCTGCTGTGGGTCAGGTCAGCGTCGGGTTCTAGCTCTTCGCGCAGCGCGGCTTGGGCTTGTGCCAGTACCGCGTTGCTCAGCGTTTGGCCTTGCAAAATTTGCTCAGTAGCAGGGGTGCGCAGTGGCATGTGGCCCACGCCCAGCCAGGCCAGGCGGACTTGATCAAAAGCCCCATTGCGCAGGTGTGTCGCCGCCGCCAAGCCCACCACCGCGTAGTCGCCATGGCGACGTGCCAACTCGTCAAAGGCAAAGCGCTGCGTGCGCGCGGCCAGCGGGAATTCGCACGCGGTGATGATCTCGCCCACCTCCAGCGCCGTGCCGTACAGGCCGGTAAAGAAGTCTTGCGCGGCAATGCGGCGCTCACCCGCATGGTTGCGCGCCAGCACCACGCCGTCCAGCGCCAGCAGGCAAGCAGGCCACTCCGCAGCGGGGTCGCCATAGGCGATGGATCCGCCCAATGTGCCCAAGTTGCGAATGGCGCGGTGAGCGATGTGCGGCACGGCTTGCGTGAGCAGCGGCGCGTGCTGTGCCACCAAGGCCGAGGCCTCAATCTCGGTGTGGGTCACCATGGCGCCGATGCGCAGCGCAGAGCCGTTGACGCTGATGCCTTTGAGCTCGCTCAAAGACTGTAGGTCAATCAATAGCGCGGGCTCAGACAGGCGCATATTGAGCGTGGCCATCAAGGTCTGGCCACCGGCAAGTAGGCGGGCCTCATCGCCGTGCTGTTCCAGCAGGCTAAACACCTCGGCCAACTGGGCCGGGCGGGCATAAGAAAAAGCGGGAGCTTTCATGGGGGTTTGTCCTGATTCGGAGCGGGGTGGCAAAGCGTTAAATTACCCTCTAACTATCGGGCAAAAATTCAACGGCTTCCATTCGTGATAACCCTGCACTCTCACCTAGCGCAGCAGAAGCCACCCAAACATCAAGAAAGTTAAGCATGGCCTATTCGCTGAACCATTTCTCCATCCGCACCACGGACATTGACGCCACCCGGGTTTTTTACGAATCGGTGCTGGGCCTGACCGTGGGCCCACGTCCGTCTTTTCCCTTCCCCGGCCTGTGGATGTACAACGGCGACCACGGCAGTGTGGTCAACGCCATGGTGCATGTCATCGGCATTGACCTCAACGACCCCGAGGGTTTGAAAAAGTACCTGGGCGACCGAGACCTCAGCACCTTGCACGGCACGGGCGCGGTGGACCACATCGCCCTCATGGCCACCGGGCTAGAGGCCATGCTGGCGCATTTAAAGAAGTTGAACGTGCCCTGCCGTGAGCGCACCGTGCCCTCCATCGGCCTGCACCAGATTTTTCTGGACGACCCGCAAGGCGTGGTGATTGAGCTCAATTACCCGGCCGACGAAAAAACCAGCCTCGACGCCAAGCCATCAGGCGCTGCGGCCTGATGGCTCAAATCCTCGTCATCGGCGGCTCGCTGGGTGGGCTGCTGGCTGCCAACATGCTGCACCGTGCCGGGCACGAAGTGACCTTGTTGGAGAAAGCCACCACTTCGCTGGACGGGCGTGGCGCAGGCATCGTGACGCACCCTTTGCTTGTGCAAGCCATGCAGCGCTGCGGTGTGTCGGTGGATGAGTCTCTGGGCGTGGCCGTGAACCATCGCGTGGTGCTGGGGGCTGATGGTAGCGTGCAAGACAGCGTGACCGTGCCGCAGGTGCTGAGCTCTTGGAGCCGCCTGTATGCGCTGCTGCTAGCGCAGTTTCCAACTGAGCGTTATGTGCAAGGCGCTTGTGTTGCAGCCGTGAACCAAGACGCCCAGCGCGTGAGCGTGCAGTGTGAAGATGGTCGCCGCTTTGAGGCCGATCTGCTAATCGCCTCCGACGGTATTCGCTCCGTGGTGCGCGCCCATTTCCTGCCCGAAGCGCAGGCCGAGTACGCGGGCTATGTGGCTTGGCGCGGCGTGTGCGATGAGTCGGTGCTGTCTAAATTCACGCTCGATTCGCTGTTTGACAACTTCGGCTTTAGCGTGCCGCCCGGTGAACTCATCATTGGCTACCCGGTGGCCGGTGCGGGAAATGCCATTGCCAAGGGCCACCGCCGCTACAACTATGTTTGGTATCGGCCCGCCATCAGCGCGAATGAACTGCAAGCCTTGATGACCGACGCCGATGGTCAGCACTACCCGCTCGGAATTCCCCCAGCCAAAGTGTCGTGGCGCCAAGTGGCCGCAGCGCGCCAAGCCGCACGCGAGTTGTTGGCCCCCCAATTTGCCGAGGTGTTGGAGAAAACCCCGCAACCGTTTTTGCAACCCATTTACGACTGTGCCAGCTCCAGCATCGCCTTTGGCCGCGTGGCCTTGATGGGCGACGCCGCCTTTGTGGCGCGCCCGCATGTGGGCATGGGCGTGACCAAGGCGGCTGAAGACGCGATGGCCTTGACCGATGCCGTTGGTCAATTTGGCGCTACTGCACAAGCCGTGCAGGCTTTTGAGCGCGCGCGTCTGGCACCCTGTCAAGCCGTGATTGCGCGCGCCCGTGCGCTGGGCGGCTACATGCAAGTCCACAGCAAGGGCGACGCCCGCATCGCGGCGCGCACCATGATGATTGAGACGGCGATTGACCTGTCTGCCACGCCACTGGAAAAAATTGACCAGTTTGAATCGCTTGCCGCTTGAATTTCCCCCTCTTCCCTTTAACCCCAGGAGACATCACCATGACCTTGAATTCCAAATCCTTCAACCCCAGCCGTCGCACGCTGGTCGTCGGTGGCGCTGCGGTGGCCGTGGCCCCGGCCTGGATGGGCATTGCCAGTGCCCAGACCACGCCGATCAAAATCGGATTCCCCGTGCCTTTGACCGGCGCGTTTTCTGCCGAGGCGCAAGACCAGGTGCGCTGCGCCGAGATCGCCATCAAAGAATTCAACGACAGCGGTGGCTTCAACGGGCGCAAGGCCGAGCTGCTGGTGCGTGACGACAAGCTCAACCCCGGTGAGGCGGCCACCCGCACGCTGGAGTTGATCGAGAAAGACAAGATTGATTTTGTGGTGGGCTCGCTGTCTGCCGCCACGCAGTTGTCCATCAACGCGGTGTGCCGCGACCGCAAGGTGCTGTTCAACTCCATCAGCCAGTCCGACGCCATCAACGAGGTGAAGGACTGGAGTATGTACACCTTCCACGAGGCGCTCACCCCCCACCTCACCGCTGGTGCGGTGGGCCGCTATGCCTTTGCCAAGTACGGCAAAAAAGTGGTGTACCTCACCGCAGATTACGCCTACGGCCACGAGATGGTGCGCGGCTTTCAGCGCGCCGGTCAATCCATGGGTGTGCAAATGCTGGCCGACATTCGCACGCCGCTGGGCACGGCAGATTTCTCGGCCTTTTTGCCGCGCATCCAGTCGCTCAAGCCTGACATTTTGGTAATGAATAACTTTGGCCGTGACCAACTGAACGCGGTCAAGCAGGCCACCGATTTTGGTCTGAAATCACAGATGAAAATCATCTCCCCCGTGCTGCTGTTCACTGCGCGCATGGCGGGTGGTGCCGAGGCCTTTGACGGTGTGATGGGCGGCACGTCTTACTACTGGGGCATGGAGGACAAAATTCCCGCTGCCAAAGCCTTTAACGACAAGTTCCGCAAGGCGCACAACGGCGGCGTTCCGTCTGACTACGGTGCTTTGGGCTACGCCGGTGTGCGCAGCGTCTTGCAGGCCGTGCGCGAGGCCAAATCCACCGACTCGCTCAAGGTCGGCATTGCGCTGCGCCAGTTGCGCTACAACTGGTACAAGGGTGATTCCTTCTACCGCAAGTGCGACCACCAGTCGGTGCAATCGGTGGTGCTGATCGAGTCCAAATCCAAGAACATGAAAGACAAGTTCGACGTGTTCAATGTGATTGGTGTCGAAGCCGCTGATGAGAAAAACCTGCGCACCTGTGACGAACTCGGTCACAAAGTCTCCACCTGAAATCTGCCTGTGAAAGTTGCTCACCATGCTTGATATTTCCCCGCAACTGTTTGCCTTGCAGTTGATGACCGGCATAGCGCTGGGGGCCGTTTATGCGCTCCTGGCCATTGGTTTGTCTTTGATCTTTGGCATGCTCACCGTGGTGAACTTTGCCCACGGGGCTTTCTTCATGGTGGGCGCTTTTCTGGGCGTGTACAGCATGGCCTTGACGGGCAGCTTCTGGTTCAGTCTGTTGATCGTGCCTTTGATGACGGGCGGCATTGGCTTGGTGTGTGAGCGGTTTCTGGTGCGCCCGCTCTACGGGCGTGGCATTGACTACCCGCTGCTGCTGACCTTTGGCCTGTCTTACGTGATGGTGGACGTGATGCGGGCGGCCTTTGGCATCGAGGGCATGCCGTCGTCCACCCCGGCCGATTTGCGCGGCGCGGTCGATTTGGGCTTTGGCCACTTCCCGCTTTACCGTTTGTTTTTGATTGCCGCCACGGCGGTGATCGTGCTGGGTTTGTGGCTGTTCATTGAGAAGACACGCTACGGCCTCATCATCCGCGCCGGTTCGCGCGACCCGGAGATTGTCAAGGTGCTGGGCATCGACATTGCCAAGGTCTGGCTGCTGGTGTTTGGCATCGGCACGGCCATTGCGGGCCTGTCGGGCCTGCTGGCCGCGCCGACGCGGGCGGTGAACCCGGAGATGGGCATTCCCATCTTGGCCGAGTCCTTTGTCGTCACGGTGGTGGGCGGCATGGGCTCGCTGCCCGGTGCGGTGGTGGCGGGTCTGCTGGTGGGTGTGGTGTTTGCCATGACCTCACTGGTCGCCCCTGAGTACGCCGAGCTGTCGATTTTTGTCTTGATGGCGGTGGTGTTGCTCATTCGTCCTCAAGGGTTTTTTGGCAAAGCGGGGTTGATGAGCTAATGAACTTTCTAATCAATGCATTGAACCTGGCGCGCGCGCACCGCGTGGCCACCACGCTGCTGTTCTTGCTGGTGTTCCCCTTCCTTATGCCGTATGACGCGCTGTCGGTCAACATCTTGTTGTTTGGCTTGTACGCTGTGGGTTTTAACCTGCTGTTTGGCTACACCGGCATCTTGTCGTTTGGTCATGCCGCCTTCTTGGGCGTGGGCTCTTATCTGGCGGGCATTGTGATGGTGCACTTTGGCTGGCCTTGGTGGTTGGCCATTGTTGTGGGGGTGCTGTCGTCTTGCCTTGCCGGTGCGGTGATCGGCTATTTGGCGATTCGCACTCGGGGTATTTATTTCTCCATGGTCACGCTGGCCCTGGCGCAAATTGTGTACTACGCCTTCTACAAGGCCGAGGCTTGGACGGGGGGCGAAAACGGGCTGCGCGGCGTCAAGGTCGAAGCTTTTGACGTGCTGGGCATGCCCATTGACTTCCTAAACCCCTTGACCAAGTACTACGTGATTTTGATCTTCGTCGCGTTGGCCTTGTGGTTGGTTTCGCGCATTCTCAACTCCCCATTGGGCGCGGTGATGGAGGCGATTCGTGAAAACGAAAAACGCACGGTGGCCTGCGGCTATGACGTGGCGCGCACCAAACTGCTGGTGTTTGTGCTGTCGGCGGGCATCTGCGGTTTGGCGGGCGCGTTGCGGGCCTTGCACCTGTCCATCGTGCCGATTGATTCGCTGCATTATTTGCTCTCGGGTCATGCGGTGATGATGGCTTTGCTGGGCGGCATGGGCACTTTCTTTGGCCCGTTTGTGGGTGCGGCGGTGTTCCTCTACCTGGAGGACGTGGTAACCAACCTCACGCGCTACTGGATGGGCGTGGTGGGCATTATTTTCATGGTGTTTGTGCTGTTCTTCCCCAAGGGTATTTGGGGCACGATTCTTCACCAGATAGAGCGCTGGCAGCGTCGGCAGAAGGGTGCAGCATGAGCTCGCCAAACATGACATCTACGCCCATTCTTGAAGTCAAAACCGTCTCGCGCTACTTCGGCAAATTCCGCGCGCTCAACAACGTGAGCGTGTCGTTTCAGCCGGGTGAGCTCACCGCCATCATCGGCCCCAACGGCGCGGGTAAAAGCACCTTCTTCAATGTCATCAGCGGCGGCGTGCCGCTCAGTGAAGGCCAAGTTTGGTACGAGGGGCGCGACATCACCCGCATGGCCCCGCATGACTTTGCGCGCAACGGCATTGCCAAGAGCTTTCAGATCACCAACGTCTTCAAGCAACTCAGCGCCCATGAAAACGTGCGCGTCGCCCTGCAAATGAGCGTGGCGCGTTTTGAATTGCTGCGACCCCGCGAGGCCTATGGCGAGCTGATTGACAAGGCCGATGCGCTGCTAGAACGCGTGGGGCTGACGTCCAGCCGCAACAAACCGGCGGGTGATTTGGCCCACGGGCAACAACGCTCCTTGGAAGTGGCGATGGCGCTGGCCTGCGACCCCAAACTCTTGCTGATGGACGAGCCCACGGCAGGCATGTCGCCGCAAGAAACCACGGTGATGATGGACTTGATCCGTCAACTCGCCCAAGAGCGCACCGTGATTTTGGTGGAGCACAAGATGAAGCTGGTGATGGGCCTGTGCAACCGCCTGATCGTGCTGCACCATGGCGAGCTGCTGGCCGAGGGCACGCCGGATGAGATTCGAAACAATAGCGAGGTCAAGCGTGTGTACCTTGGCAAAAGTTGAAAGCATTGCATGTTGAATGACGTTATGTTGAAAGTTGAACAACTCAACGCTTGGTACGACCACAGCCACGTGATTCAAGGCTTGAGTTTTGAAGTCAAGCGCGGCGAAATCGTCACCCTCATGGGGCGCAACGGCGCGGGCAAAACCAGCACCTTGCGCACCATCATGGGCCTGGTGTCGCAATGCAAAGGCAGTGTGATGTTTGATGGTGAAGAGCTGCTGACCCTGCCCCCGCACACCCGCTTTCACCGTGGCCTGGCTTACGTGCCCGAAGAGCGCCGCATCGTGACGGGCCTGACCGTGCGTGAGAACCTGCAACTCGGCCTGCTGGCCAGTGAACGTCGGGGTGAAATGAACGAAATGGTAGACGAGATTGCGCAGACCTTTCCACGTCTGAAAGAGCGCTTGGATCAAGACGGCACGTCCCTCTCAGGCGGTGAGCAGCAAATGCTGGCCATTGCCCGCGCCATGATGGCGCGGCCCCGAATGATCCTGCTGGACGAGCCGTCCGAGGGCATCATGCCGCTGCTGGTGGATGAAATGTTTGAGCTGTTTGTGCGCATGAAGCAACAGGGCACCACGATTTTGCTGGTGGAGCAAAACGTGGAGCGCGCGCTGTCGATCTCAGACCGGGCGTACATCCTGGATCAAGGGCACATCGTGCACCAGGGGGATGCCAGGGCGCTTTTGGCCAACGCAGAGATTCAGGAGAAATACTGCGCGGTTTGAGAGCGCACAGGGGGGTACACGCTGAGGGGTTAGCGTGCGGGGATAATCCAGCCCATGGAATTCATTGCCCTTCTCCTCGACTTCATCCTTCACGTTGACAAGCACCTGGAGGTGTTTGTACAAACCCACGGCACTTGGGTGTATGCCCTGCTGTTTCTCATCATCTTTGTGGAAACTGGCGTTGTGGTCATGCCGTTTTTGCCGGGTGACTCGTTGCTGTTTGTGGTGGGGGCGATGTGCGGCGTGGGTTTGATGAGTTACCCGCTCTCGATCGGGCTCTTGCTGGCCGCTGCCATTTTGGGCAATCAATCCAACTACGCACTGGGACTCTACTTTGGGCCGCGTGTTTTCAAATGGGAAAACTCGCGTTACTTCAATAAAAATGCCTTCAACCAAGCCCATGCGTTTTATGAGAAATACGGCGGCGTCACCCTGATCGCCGCGCGCTTCATGCCCTTCCTTCGCACCTTCGCGCCCTTCGTTGCTGGGGTGGCGAAAATGACGCGCAGCCGCTTCACCTTCTTTGACGTGAGCGGTGGCGCGCTGTGGGTGGGAGGTATCGTCACCATTGGTTATTTCTTTGGCAACTTTCCCTTCGTTAAAGCGAATTTAGACAAAATTATTTGGGCGATGATTTTGATTCCTGGCTTGATTATCTTGCTGGGGGCTTGGCGCGCAAAACGTCAAAGTGTTTCGCAATAGGGATAAGGCTTACGCAGGCTTGCCCCTGTGAGTCATAAGGTTTAAGCTGGCGTTGCATTGCAGGAGGTAGTGATGAAACGCAAACCAACGGCACTGGAGCGTGCGGTGTCAGGTCGACTTGACTCCACGCCAGGTCGAGAACAAGTCATGTCGAGACCCGACGGCTATTACTGGCGAACGCTAGATGGCCGACAGGAGTTTGGGCCTTTCGATAGCCTGGATCTGGCGTTGACCGATTTGGAATCGGCCGACGATGAGACCCTTGGCCCTGGAGAAACCTTGCAAGAGGCTGAAGACGAGATCGGCATCTCTGACTGGATAGACCCCGACACAGGGGAGCCGGCCGAAGGCATGTCGCATCCGCGCTTTGAAGACCGTTAACGCTTCTTGAGGGTTCGAGCGCTACAGCTGTGTGCTGAATCAAGTAGCGCGGCTTCGCACAGGATCAGGTAACTCGGCTTCGCGCGAGTGGTGGGTTGCGGGCAAAGTAGCCCTCGATGCCGCGCATGAGGGCGTTGGCGAGCTGCTCTTGATAGGCCTCGCTGTTGAGCTTGGCTTCTTCTTCTGGGTTGCTGATGAAGGCGGCCTCCACCAACACGCTCGGAATGTCGGGCGCTTTGAGTACCGCAAAGCCAGCTTGCTCCACCTTGGGCTTGTGCAACTTGCCTACGCGTCCTATCTCGGCCAGCAGCGTGCCGCCCAGCTTGAGGCTGTCGTTGATCTGCGCAGTGGTGCTCATGTCGAGCAGGGCGTGCTGCACCTGGGCATCTTTGCTTTGCGTGTTGATGCCGCCGATCAAGTCGGCCTTGTTTTCTTTGGCCGCCATCCAGCGTGCCGCAGTGCTGGAGGCACCGCCCTGGCTCAGGGCAAAGACGCTGGCCCCCTGAGGACGCGGGGTGAAGAAGGCGTCGGCATGCAGACTCACGAACAGGTCGGCCTGGACTTTGCGGGCTTTTTGCACCCGCACATGCAGGGGCACAAAAAAATCAGCATCGCGCGTGAGGTAGGCCCGCATGGGATTGCCCTTGACGGTGCTGGCGTTGATGCGGTCGCGCAGCAGGTGGGCGAGTTGGAGCACCACGTCTTTCTCACGCGTGCCGTTGGGGCCAATGGCGCCGGGGTCTTCACCACCGTGGCCAGGGTCTAGAGCGATGATGATGAGGCGATCGGTGTGTGGTGCTGGCGCGGGCGTTGGTGAGTGTGCCTGTGTCGGTGAGGGTACGGATGCGGCGGGTAAGGGAAGCGTTTTGGTGGCTTGGCCCACTCGCTGGGCCATAAGCTCACCTAGCGGGTCTGATGCGGGCAGGCCGACGGGTTTTGCTCTCAAACGCTCGGCAATCAAGTCGGCCAGCGGATCGGCGACCTGCACCGGATGCAGATCCAGCACCAATCGGTGTTGGTAGGCTGCCACCGGGGCCAGGGTGAAGACTTGTGGGGTGATGGGTTGCTTGAGGTCAATTACTAGACGCACCACATTAGGCGCGTTTTGCCCGACGCGGATGCCGGCAATATTGGGGTCATCGCTGCGCACCTTGGCTACCAGTTCACGCAGGGTGGGGATGAGGTCAATGCCTTCAATGTCCACCGCCAAGCGCGGCGGGTTGGTGACAAAGGTTTGGCGGGCGATGAGCTGGGTGTCAGACTCGATGGTGACGCGTGAGTAGTCGGGCGCAGGCCAAACGCGCACTGCCACGATGCTGGCCCCGCGCGCCAGTTGCTGGTGGCCTAGCAGCAGCACCAAAGGGCCCGAGGCCAATAGGTCGCGGCGCTTCATGCTGCGCCCTCGTTGTAGGGTCTGTTTTGAAGGCTTTGCAAGCTGGGTAAAAGGGCTTCGCCCGTGGGGCTTTGCGCCGTGAGGGTGATCTGGCGTGCCTCGTCGTCCAGCGTCGCCAAGTGGAGGGTCAAATCCGAACGCGGCAACAGATCGCCCACCTTGTCCGGCCACTCGGCCAGCTTCAGGCCAGGGCTGGTGAAGATGTCGCGAAAGCCCGCATCTTCCCACTCTTGCGGGTCTTGAAAACGGTAGAAGTCGAAGTGCCAGATGCTCAGAGGGCTGTTGACCTCATGCCCTGGCACCTCATACGCCTCCACCACCGCGTAGGTCGGGCTCTTGATGCGCCCCTGTACCCCTAGAGCCCGCAGCAGGTGGCGCACCAGCGTCGTTTTGCCCGCCCCCAGGTCGCCCTGTAACTCAATGAAGGCGTTGCGCAAAGCCGGGTTGACGGCTAGACGCTCTGCCAAGGCCTGCGTGGCAGCCTCGTCCGGGCAGCGCAGACTTTTTACAATGGGCAGGTGACGCTCAACAACACTCAATTCATTTCCTTGATCCAGGGCTGGGCCCTTGAGCTTGGATTCTCTCAAATTGGCGTCAGCGGTGTGGATTTGAGCAGCGCCGAGGCGGGCTTGCTGGATTGGCTGGCACAGGGATTTCATGGCGACATGACCTACATGGCCGCTCATGGCCTAAAAAGAGCACGCCCGGCCGAGCTGGTGCCGGGCACCGTGAGCGTCATCACCGTGCGCATGGATTATTTGCCCGCCTATACGCCCGAAGGTTGGCAGGCGATGGAGTTTGAGCGCCTGCAACGCCCGAACGAGGGCGCGGTGTCCGTGTACGCACGAGGGCGGGACTATCACAAGGTACTGCGCTCACGGCTGCAAAAACTGGCCGACCGCATGGCGCAGCACATGGGGCCTTTGGGTTATCGGGTGTTCACCGACTCGGCACCGGTGTTAGAGGCCGAACTCGCCACACGCAGCGGCCAGGGCTGGCGCGGCAAGCACACCTTGGTGCTGAACCGCGAAGCGGGCTCGATGTTTTTCCTGGGTGAAATTTATGTTGATGTGGCCTTGCCCGCGACCGAGCCTGTCACCGGGCACTGCGGCAGCTGTACCTCCTGCATTGACGTGTGCCCCACCCAAGCCATCATTGCGCCCTACCGGTTGGACGCGCGGCGCTGCATCTCTTACCTGACGATTGAACACGCAGGGCCCATTCCGGCAGAGTTGCGTCCGCTCATGGGCAACCGGATTTATGGCTGCGATGACTGCCAGTTGATTTGCCCTTGGAACAAGTTTGCCCAGCGCAGTGCGCTGCCCGACTTTGACGAGAGAAAGGGCTTAAGTGGACAGCAATTGGTGTCGATGTTCATGTGGAGCGAAGCCGAATTTTTGAGCCACACCGAAGGCACACCCATCCGGCGCATTGGTCATGAACGCTGGCAACGCAATATCGCCGTGGCGCTGGGCAATGCCTTGGGTCATGGGCCTGTGGCGAGCATTGAAGCGGGCATTAAGGCGGCCTTGCAGCAGAGCCTGGCCGATGCCAGCACGCTGTTACGTGAGCATGTGCAATGGGCACTGGCGCAGGTGGGCAGAGATGTGCCGGGAGATGTTCAGTAACTATTCTGTGAAGGAGGGGTCAACCATGTCGATGCAATACACCTATGTCTCGAACCAGTTGCCTGAGAACAAGATGCGCATGTACCCGACCAAGGTCATCAACATCATTGGCGGGCCGGGTTGCGACAAGTCGCTGTTTACGTCAGCCATTATTTTGTACCTTAGCCTGCATCAAAAAGCGGTGGAACAGATTCCTGATTTCGCCAAGTCTCTGGTCTGGCAAAAAGACTACGAGGCGCTGAAAAATCAGTACCACATAGCCCAGCAACAGTTCCGCATGATCGAGCTGCTGGACGGCCAGGTGCAGTACCTCGTCACCGAATGTTCGCTGCCGCAAGTCCTTTACTACAACGAGCACTATCCTGACAATATTTGCGACCGAGGAAAGACGCGGCAACAAGTTTTGGATTGGTACAAACAGCACAATAACGTGAACGTTCTGGTGGAGCGCGGGGATCGAAAATACATCCACACCGGCCGTTTTCAGGACGAGGCGCAGGCGCGCGAAGTCGATCAGGGGCTGCGCCAAACCTTGCGCCGTGAGGGTTTGCCCTTCACCGCTTTGCCGCCTGAGATTGAGGCGATCAATGCCTTTGCTGCCACGTTGATTTGAATGGTGTTTCAGGGGACTTAATCGCTCCCTCATAATGGTCCCCGGCATCACATCTTGCAACCAAGCGCTGGAGACACTATGAGTTTGAAACAACGTATCGCACATTGGTCATTCACCACATTGGCACTCGTCACAGCGGCTGGAGTCGGGGCGCAAACCGCAGCCCAAACCAGCGCCGCCAGCTTCCCCAACAAACCCCTGCGCATAGTCGTCACCTTCACCACCGGTGGCGCGCCCGACATCATTGCGCGCTTGCTGGGTGAGCGCTTCACGGCGGCCTGGGGGCAGCCGGTCATCATCGACAACAAGCCGGGTTCAGGCGGCAATATTGGGGCTGACTTTGTGGCCAAGGCCGCGCCGGACGGCTACACCCTGGTGCTGGGCACGGTGGGCACGCACTCCATCAATGGCGCGCTGTATGCCAAGATGCCTTACGACATGGTGCGCGACTTCACCCCTGTCAGCTTGCTGGCCACTACGCCTAACTTACTGGTGATTAACAACGATGTGCCAGCCAAAACGCTGCAAGAACTCATCACTTTGGGCAAGCGCGAGGGCAAGATGAGCTTTGCCTCGCCCGGCTCAGGCACCTCGGTTCATGTCTCCGGCGAGCTGTTCAAAAACCTGACCAGCATTGACATGTTGCACATCCCCTACAAGGGCCGCGCCAGCGCCATTCCTGATCTGTTGGGCGGACGCGTGACCATGATGTTTGACAACATGCCGTCCAGCCTACCGTTGGTGCGCGAGGGCAAGCTTCGCGCTCTGGGCGTGACCAGTTTGACACGATCCGCCGCTGCGCCGGACATCCCCACCATTGCCGAGCAGGGTTTGCCAGGTTTTGAAGCCGTGTCATGGTTCGCCATGTTCGCCCCGCCTTCGACCCCTAAGCCCGTGGTGGAGAAAATTCAGATGGAGATTCAACGCATCCTCAAGCAGCCAGAGATCGCCAAAAAACTCACCGACATCGGGCTGGAGCCCGTAGGCTCGACGTCCGAAGAGCTGGCCGTTTACCAGCGCGCCGAGATCGCCAAGTGGGCCAAGGTGGTGAAGGATTCTGGCGCTAAGGTGGAGTAGGGGTTCAGATTCAGGCCGTCAGGTCCAAGTCGTCAATTCCCAACGGAAGTGGTCTTCGCGACCACCACCGCGTCGCCCTGACGTGGTGTATTCACCCGAGAGTTGCCGCACCACCCATCGGCCGATTTCGGGCACTAACCAGAGGTGCTCCCAGCGGGTGGTTGATGTACGGGTGAAGTCCTGATGCTGCAGGCCGATTAATCGCTCAATGTGCAAGGCATTGAACTCGCCCAAAGGCAGGGTGATTTTTTCCCAGCGCTTGGCTACCGTCTGCACGCTGATCCAGAACGGATAAGAAAAATCATCAACTCGGTAATCGGTGCGGACTTGACTGGACGCCCCCACTGCAAGCGCTTGCGGCCACAGCGGCACGGCGTCCACATAGTTCTGTGTAAAGTCCCAGTGGGGCTCGCGCAGTAGCTGGCCCCATTGCAGGTGATGTTCTTGCGGGAGTTTCACGCCGGCTTGCGTGCTTCGCTCAAGGACAATCCGCGGACTGATGGATGCAACTTCTTCACGCTCAATGGCGACCACTTCGCCGTTGTAACTATTGAGTTTTTGGTAAGTCCACGATTGCCCCAGAGCCGGTGGCCGCATCTGAACTAGGCTTGCAGGCCCAACGATGGCTTGTGTTTGTAGTGGTGCGAGAGGTTGCAGTCCACAACCCGCTGGTAGCGCGAGAAGTGATAGAACAGTTTTACGTCTTAAAGCATCCATACCTCATTCCTCTATTTGGTTAAAAGTAAATCGTTGGAATTCGTTCGGTGAAATTCGTTCCAAATGACCTTGCAGGGACTGTGTCAAGATAAAGCTTTGTAGCAAAGACAGACCATGACCACTTACGACGCGAGCTGGCTTGACAGCATGTACAACAACCGGGCCTTGGTGCCCGACCACGCCCGGCATTTCGGGCAGTGGGCCGAAGCGTCGGATGACGCGCGTGACGCGCACCCTAACCAGCTCGATATCGCTTACGGCGATGGTGCGATGGAAACGCTTGACGTGTTTCCTGCCAAAGTCAAAAAGAGCGCGCCGGTGGTGGTGTTCATCCACGGCGGTTACTGGCGCTCGCTGGACAAATCGGATCACTCCTTCATCGCCCCAGCCTTTGTGAACCAGGGCGCGTGCGTGGTGATTCCCAACTACGCGTTGTGCCCCGCTGTCACGCTGCCGCAGATCGTGATGCAGATGGTCAAGTCGCTGGCCTGGACCTATCGCAACGCCCGTAAGTTCGGCGGTGACCCGAGCCGCATCACGGTCATCGGCCACTCGGCGGGCGGGCATTTGGCCGCCATGTTGCTGGCCTGCGCCTGGCCCATTTACGCCAAAGGTTTGCCGGTGGATTTGGTCAAAAACGCCATGTCGATTTCAGGTCTGTATGACTTGGAGCCGATCATGCACACGCCTTTTCTGAAAGAGTCTTTGAAGCTCACGCCTGAGCAGGTGCAAAGTTGCAGCCCAGCCTGGATGCCACGCCCGCGCCAGGGCAAGCTCTACACGGTGGCAGGGGGCGATGAGAGTGCTGAATTCTTGCGTCATAACACCATGATTCAGACCGCCTGGGGTAAGAAAGTGGTGCCGGTGTGCGCTGTTATTCCAGGGCGTAATCACTTCAGCGTATTGGAAGACTTGACTGCGCCGTGGGAGAAGTTGCACAAGCTGGCCAGCAAACTGGTTTTGAGTTGAACCTGAGTGCACCATGCGTCCTTCCCGCGAAGGTGGGAATCCAGTGGCTTTGTACGGTTTGTTTTTTAGGCTCGCATGCGCAAGTGCTCGCCTTCCCCCCCCTATCCCCCCAGCCCCCTTTCCACCCCCGCCGGGGTGGAAAGGGGGAGCCTCATTTGACCTCGCGGTTTATTCATGACCTACCTCGGAGCGTTTTGTAGGTCTGCCGTATACCAACGAAGTGCCGGGGCGTACACCAGCCTGAATTTCAGTAGCAAATCCTGAGGTTTCTACAATGCAGGCATGTTCTCTGCCCATACGCCAATCAGTGCCTCATTTGACGCCCACCACTCTCCCCTCCTGCAACACCTCAACCCGGAGCAACTCGCTGCCGTCACCCTGCCGCCCGAGCCCGCGCTGATTTTGGCTGGGGCGGGCTCGGGCAAAACACGGGTGCTCACCACCCGCATTGCCTGGCTCTTGCAAACCGGGCAAGTCACGCCTGGTGGCGTGCTGGCCGTGACCTTCACCAACAAGGCTGCCAAAGAGATGATGACGCGCCTGCAGGCCATGCTGCCCGTCAATGTGCGCGGCATGTGGATTGGCACCTTTCATGGCCTGTGCAACCGGTTTTTACGCTCGCACTTCAAGCTGGCCAATTTGCCCCAAGCGTTTCAGATTTTGGACACGCAAGACCAGCTCAGTGCCATCAAGCGCCTGTGCAAACAGTTCAACATCGATACCGATGACGAGCGTTTTGCGCCCAAAAAGCTGGCACGTTTTATTGGCGCCTGCAAAGAAGAGGGTCAGCGCCCGAACATGTTGGACGCACGCGACCCCGAGACCCGCAAAAAGATCGAAATCTACCAACTGTACGAAGAGCAGTGCCAGCGCGAAGGCGTGGTGGATTTTGGCGAGCTGATGCTGCGCTCCTTCGAGCTGCTGCGCGACAACGACCCGATCCGCGAGCACTACCGCCGCCGCTTTCGACACATTCTGATTGACGAGTTTCAGGACACCAACAAGCTGCAATACGCCTGGATCAAGATGATCGCCGGGTTGCCCGCTGAAGGCGGCGGCGCTGCCGTGCTGGCCGTGGGCGATGACGACCAAAGTATCTACGCCTTTCGCGGTGCGCGCGTAGGCAATATGGCCGACTTTGTGCGTGAGTTCAACGTGCAGCAACAGATCAAGCTGGAAGAAAACTACCGCAGCGGCAGCAACATTCTGGATTCTGCCAACGAGCTCATCAGCCACAACAAAAAGCGCCTGGGTAAAAATCTGCGCACCAGCCAAGGCCCCGGCGAGCCAGTCCGCGTGATCGAGTCCACCAGCGACTTTGCCGAGGCGCAGTGGATGGTGGACGAGATGAAGCAACTCGTTCGCGAGGGCTTGGACAGAAAAGAAATCGCCGTGCTCTACCGCTCCAACGCGCAAAGCCGCGTGATTGAGACGGCGCTGTTCAATGCGGGTGTGCCCTACCGCGTGTATGGCGGCTTGCGCTTCTTTGAGCGTGCCGAGATCAAGCATGCACTGGCCTATTTGCGCCTGCTTGAGAATCCGGTGGACGACACCAGTTTCATGCGTGTGGTGAACTTTCCGCCGCGCGGCATTGGTGCGCGCAGCATTGAGCAATTGCAAGATGCGGCGCGCGCGTTTGAGGGTGGCAAGGGCTGCTCTTTGCACGCGGCCGTCAGCGCCATTCCCGGCAAGGCCGGGGCCAACTTGAGCGCCTTTGTGGCCAAGATCGACGTGCTGCGCGAGCAGACCACGGGTTTAAATTTGCGCGAGATCATCGACCTGGTGCTCGACCACAGCGGGCTGCTCACCCACTACCGCGCCGAGAAAGAAGGCGCGGATCGCATTGAGAACTTGGAGGAATTGGTCAACGCCGCCGAGAGCTTTGTCACACAAGAAGGCTTTGGCCGCGATGCCGTGGCACTGCCGGTGGACGAGTGGGGCGAGCCGTTGACGCAGTCGCCTGTGAGCCATGACCTGGAGATGCCCGTTCGTGCTGAGCTTGTTGAAGCGCTCGTGAGGTCTTCGACAGGCTCAGACCGAACGGAGGATCTGGCCCCGGACGCCGAAACCGGCGAAACCCTGAGCCCGTTGGCCGCCTTTCTTACCCATGCTGCGCTGGAGTCCGGCGACAACCAGGCCCAGGCCGGGCAAGACGCCATCCAGCTGATGACCGTGCACGCCAGCAAGGGGCTGGAGTTTGACGCGGTCTTCATCGGCGGCATGGAAGAGGGCTTGTTCCCGCATGAAAACGCCATGAGCGACTACGAAGGCCTGGAGGAAGAGCGCCGCCTGATGTATGTGGCCATCACCCGCGCCCGTAAGCGCCTATACCTGAGTCATTCGCAAACGCGCATGCTGCACGGCCAGACCCGCTACAACCTCAAGAGCCGCTTCTTCGACGAACTGCCTGAGACGGCGCTCAAGTGGATTACGCCTAAAAATCCGGGCTTTAGCAGTGGGTTTGGTTCGGGTTTTAATTCGAATGGCGCTACAAATAAAGGAGCTTCTTACGCCAGTCCTGCCTGGGGTAGAAGCGGATTGGGCTCTAATTCTGAGGTCTTCAAAAGCCCTGAAGTGCCCGTGCAGAAGGCCGAGCCCGGCCACGGCATCAAGTCCGGTATGGCCGTGTTCCACACCAAGTTCGGTGAAGGCAAGGTGCAGGCCATTGAAGGCGCGGGCAATGACGCTCGCGCCCAGGTCAACTTCCCGCGCCACGGCGTGAAATGGTTGGCGCTGTCAGTGGCGAAACTGACGCCGATTTGATCAGGATCAAAGTGCACAGGGGGTTTCAGTGACTCAATACGCAGGCAACTGGAGAAATCAGATGAAAAAGTTACTCGGGCTCATCTTTGTCGCTTGTGCCGCAGTGCCTGCCTGGGCGCAAACCAATGTCGGCGTGTCCATCGGCATCCAGCAGCCAGGGGTCTATGGGCGGATTGACATTGGCAATTACCCCCGGCCCATGGTGGTGTACCCGCAGCCTATGGTGATTGCGCCTTCACCCGTGGCGGTGCATCAGCAGCCTATTTACCTCTACGTTCCACCCGGCCATCAGAAGAACTGGGCCAAGCACTGCTACCGCTATAGCGCGTGTGGCCAGCCGGTGTATTTCGTTCAGGAAAGCTGGGTGCGTGAACGCTATGAAGAGCGCCAGGGCTATGAGGGACGTGGGCGCGACGGGCGTGGTGATCATGACCGGGATAACGGACGTGGAAAAGGGCATGGCAAAGGCCATGGCCGTGACAAGGACTGACGAGCACAAACGAGGGCTGGAATCCACCTTCGCGCATTCACGGGAATGACGCAAGAGTTGCATGATGATTGAACGCATTGATCCGGCATTTCTGGGTTTGCGATACTCAGGCCCATGCAGCTCCAAGACATTCTTTATTCCCAAGGCTTTGGCACGCGCCGAGTGTGCGCAGGCTTGATCCAGCAGGGTCATGTTCAGATTTATGATGAAAATACGGCTGAAATGCCCGTGGAATGTGCGCAAGCAGCTACTGAATTTGTAGCAAATGGCTTGCGTTTTCGGGTTCAAGGCGTGGACTGGCCCTACCACGAGAAAGCGTACTTGATGCTGAACAAGCCTGCGGGCACCGAGTGTTCGCAAAAGCCGTCCACCTACCCCAGCATCTACACCCTGCTGCCGTCGCCGCTGCGCCTGCGCCCGCAAAAGGCGGCAGTGCAGGGCGTGCAAGCGGTGGGGCGGCTGGACCAGGACACCACGGGCCTGCTGCTGCTCACCGATGACGGCAAGTTCATCCACCGCATGAGTTCACCGCGCCACCACGTCCCCAAGGTGTATGAAGTGACGGTCAAGCACCCGCTGGACGACAGGCAGGTGCAAAAACTGCTCTCGGGCGTGGTGCTGGATGACGACCCCACTCCCGTGCGCGCTGCCGCGTGTGAGGCGGTGGGTGAGCATCACCTGCGCCTGACGCTGACCGAGGGCAAGTACCACCAGGTCAAGCGCATGGTGGCGGCGGTGAGCAACCGGGTGGAGGCGCTGCATCGCTCCCAGATCGGCGGCTTGACGCTGCCATCGGACCTTGCACCGGGGCAGTGGTGCTGGCTCAGCGCGGCGGATTTGGCCCGCATCAGCGCTTGAGAACACGCGCACCGCTACACTCAAGGGTTGTTTCATTGGGTGATTTGTTGTGAATTTTCTGTTTCGTACCCTGCTTGCGTTAGTGACCCTGACCGGGGCGTTGACCTCCACGCCCGGGGCCTCGGCCCAAACCCTGCCCGTTTTCGTGCTCAACTCGCTGGATGCCAGCGTCAGTGTGATTGACCCGGTCAGTTGGAAAGAGGTTAAGCGCATCCCCACCGGCAAAGAGCCGCACCACTTCTACCTCACCCCGGATGAAAAGTCGCTCATCATCGCCAACGCCCTGAGCGATTCGCTGACCTTTATTGACCCCCGCACGGCCGAGGTGCAACGCACGGTGCGCGGTATTTTGGACCCCTACCAACTGAGGTTCTCCCCCGACATGAAGTGGTTTGTTACGGTGGCCAACCGGCTCAACCATGTGGACATTTACCGCTGGGAGAACAACACCCCCACCCTGGTCAAGCGCATTGCCACCGGCAAAACGCCCAGCCATTTGTGGATTGACAGCCGCAGCACCACGATTTACGCCACCATGCAGGACAGTGACGAATTGGTGGCGATTGACTTGCCCACGCAGACCTTGAAGTGGCGCAGCAAGACCGGCCGCATGCCAGCCGACGTGTTTGGCACGCCCGATGACCGATTTTTGCTGATTGGGCTGACCGGCGGGGAGGGCGTTGAGGTCTATGACGTCACAGGTGCTGCGCCCAAGCTGACCCAGTTCATCAAGACCGGCAAAGGGGCGCACGCCTTTCGCGCCGCTGGTGACAAACGCCATGTGTACGTGAGCAACCGGGTGGCCGATACGATTAGCAAAATTGATTTCCAGAGCATGACGGCGGTAGATCAATATCCCGCACCCAGCGGGCCGGATTGCATGGACTTGTCCGCCGACGGGAAAACCATTTTCGTGGCCTCGCGCTGGGCGCAAAAGCTCAGCGTGATTGACACCACCACCCGCAAGGTGGTGCGTCAGATTAAAGTCGGAAAATCGCCGCACGGTGTCTGGACGCTGGACCATGCGCCGCGCCAATAAAAATCTGAAGCGTACTCTAGTTGCTCTATTTTTAATAGCTGCTTACGCTTGCTCTGCGTGGTCTGCAGCCGAAAAACAGTGTGAAAATCCGCTCTA
>JANXSU010000081.1 GCA_025356545.1 Comamonadaceae bacterium | reverse complement strand
CTGGATCTGGCCATACAAAGCGTTAACGGCGTCGCGCCCACCCTCTATGGCTTGCAGAAAGACATTACCCCCAAAACACAAAATGCCGGTAATGCCACTGCTGGGGTTGTGCTGGCGTGATTGGGCGATGATTCTTTCGATGGCCTCTGGGCTCGAATCCACAGCGCAGCTGGCGTAAAGCAGGCGAACCAACATATCAGCTCCTTCGAGGAATCAGGGACAAAAACTCACGACGCAGGTTGGTGTCTTTCAGGAACACGCCGCGCATGACCGAGTTGATCATCTTGCTGTCCATGTCCTTGACGCCGCGCCAGGCCATGCAGTAGTGGGTGGCCTCCATGACGATGGCCAGGCCATCGGGCTGGGTCTTGATCTGGATCAGGTCGGCCAATTGCACCACCGCTTCTTCCTGGATTTGCGGGCGCCCCATGATCCACTCGGCCAGCCGCGCGTACTTGGACAAGCCAATCACGTTGGTGTGCTCATTGGGCATCACGCCAATCCATATCTTGCCGATGACTGGGCAAAAGTGGTGCGAACACGCACTGCGCACGGTGATGGGGCCAACAATCATCAACTCATTGAGGTGCTCGGCGTTGGGAAACTCGGTGATGGTGGGCGCGTGCACGTAGCGGCCTTTGAACACCTCGTTGACATACATCTTGGCCACACGACGCGCGGTGTTGCCAGTGTTGTGGTCGCGATCAGTGTCAATCACCAAGCTGTCAAGTACGTGTTGCATCTTGAGCTCGACCTCATCGAGCAGTTGATCAAGCTCACCCGGTTCAATGAAATCAGCAATGTTGTCGTTAGCGTTAAAGCGCTTGCGATTGGCCTGCAAGCGCTCCCGGATTTTCACGGAAACAGGGGTTCCTTCATCAGCGTCGCTATTCATCAGGGTATTTGGGGAGTTTTTGAGCATGGGTCAATGTTAATTCAATAGCGATTTCCTGTCAGGAACACCGCCAAACGCATCAAACCATAGGCAAGACGGTCACTCAAGCGCTGCTGGAAAGGCCGCTTGGCGTAGTGGGCGGGATCTACCTGAAGGCCTTGCTGCTCCATGGCTTGCACCAGTCTATGCCGCAGATCGCTTGCAAAGCCGGCATCATCCACCACGACGTTGGCCTCGCGCGCCAGCAACAGACTCAAAGGATCCAGATTGGAGGAGCCCACCGTGGCCCAATGGCCGTCTATCACTGCCACTTTGGCGTGCAAAAAACTCGGGGCGTATTCGTAGATTTCCACCCCGGCCTGGAGCAAAACACCATAGACCAGCCGCACTGCGTGAAACTGCATGAAATACTCGTACCGCCCCTGCAACAGCAGGCGCACCCTCACCCCGCGCTGGGCCGCATGGATGAGGGACTTACGCAGCTTTCTTCCCGGCAGAAAGTAAGCGTTGGCAATGATCACCTCATGCCGCGCACCCGCAATGGCCTTGCGATAGGCACGTTCAATGCTGCTGCGATGAAGCAGGTTATCGCGCAGCAACAAATCGGCCTTGGCACTGCGCCTCGCATGGCCTGAGCCCTTGGACGGGTAAAAACCCTCGGGCTCATCCTGCCACTCCAGGCCCACCGCCTCTTGCAAGGCCAGCCAGGCTGCCGAAAAATCTCGGCTGCGCAAATTGCTGGTGGTTTGCACCCGCCACCAGAACTGGGTCAGCACCTCATGCACGTCGCGCACCAAGGGGCCAGTCACGCGCACTGCAAAATCAAAGCGTGGCTCGGTCAAAATACCGTGGTTGGGATCTTGGAAATCATCCAGAATATTAATCCCGCCGCAAAACGCCACGCGTCCGTCCAGCACACAAAGTTTGCGATGCAGCCGTCGCCAGCGGTTTGGCATCAACCAGCCCAAATTACCGAGGGGCGAAAAGATATGCCAATGCACACCCGCCTCGTCAAACTGCTTTGCCCAGTGGGCGGTAATCGCTGACGTGCCCGCACCATCCACCACCAGGTACACCGCCAGCCCACGGCGCGCTGCCCCCACCAATGCAGCAGCCACCTGTTGACCCGAGGTATCAAGATCAAAGATGTAGGTCTCCATCCGCACCTCAAACTGCGCCCGGTCAATGGCCCGCACCAAGGCAGGAAAATAGGCTTCCCCGCCTTGCAGCAACTGTACTTTATGACCCGCCCGGGGTGTTCGCACGAATCTGGACCTCAATCAAGCAAGGCAAATTCGGCAATCAGCGGCAGGTGATCTGACATTCGCCACCAGATGCGCCCACGCGGTACCTCCAGATCCACCAGCGCGAGCCCACGTGCGTACACGTAGTCAAGTTGCACCAGCGGTAGACGCGAAGGGAAGGTGGCGATGCGCGGCTTGCTCAGAGCCAGCAGATTGACCTTTTTGAAAGCGTTTTCCACGCTCGAGCCCCAGTCGTTAAAATCCCCTGCCACCAACAGTGGCGCACCATGCGGCACTTCACGGTCAATGAATTTTTTCAATTGAACTACCTGCCTGGCCCGGCTAGCCGGGATCAAACCCAAGTGCACCACCACCACATGCACCGGACGTTCGTGGAACAGCACTTCCACATGCAACAAACCGCGCTGCTCGAAGCGGTGGTCCGACATATCTTCATGCTGGTGCGTCACCACCGGCCAGCGCGACAGCAACGCGTTACCGTGCTCGCCGTCCCGCGTATAGGCATTGGTTCGGTACACCGCCTCATACCCTTCAGGCGCCAGAAAATCGGCCTGCGGCATCTCGGGCCAACGGCTGAAATGCTGCTCTTCACCCCGGTGTAGCTTGCGCACCTCTTGCAGGCACACCACGTCCGCGTCAAGCTGCTCGACCGCATGACCCAGGTTATGAATTTCCAGCCGACGTCGCCGCCCCAGGCCCTGCACGCCTTTGTGGATGTTGTAGGTGGCTACGCGCAGAATGTTCATAAAGTCCATTGTGGCAGCCTGCCACGCATTTAGACATCTGAAATAGCGCCTGACTTAACGGCGTCCCAGCACGCCGATTCAACGCGATTTCGACCTGCGTGCTTGGCTTGGTAAAGGGCGCGATCAGCCAGCGTGATCATGTCTTTTTCTTTCATACCGCGCGCGGGAACGCCGCAGGCCAGCCCGACGCTGACACTCACCACCCCCAGTCTATCGTTACCCGAATGCAGTACAGCCAATGCTGACACACCTTGACGAATGCGCTCGGCCACCGCGTTAGCCCCAGCCTGATCGACCGAAGGCAAAATCACCGCAAATTCTTCGCCACCATAGCGAGCCACCAAATCAGACGGACGCAGTACTGCCGTGGCCAATGCGGAAGCGACTTGCCGCAAACATTCGTCACCCAGTTGATGTCCATACGTGTCGTTGAAACGCTTGAAGTGATCCACATCAATCATGATCAAGGCGATGGACTGCTGGTCGCGGATGGCGCGACTCA
>JANXSU010000019.1 GCA_025356545.1 Comamonadaceae bacterium | reverse complement strand
CCGCTGATGGCATCCTGGGGCGGCACTGCCCTAGCCTTACCTTTTGTAGAAGGTTACTCCACCACAGCGCTGGTGCGCAAGATTCGCGGCTAGGCAAAAACAGCTGCCCACAGCGCCAAGACGGCTTGCCGCTCATCGGACAGCGTTTGCGGCGCCACCTGCATCGGCCCCTCATCCAACCGCGCCCTGTGCTGTACACGGCGCAACTCCCTGTAGGCACGGGCGGCGGCATCGCCCACACCATCGGGCAGCAGACCCGCAATTTGCGCAATCTGTAGCAAGGCGATATTGCCCACATTGGCGCTGAGCGCCGGGTGATCGGCGGCTTGGGATAGCACCAGAAACTGTATGGCGAACTCCACGTCCACCATGCCGCCCGCACTGTACTTGATATCAAAGGCCTCGCCACGCACGGGGTGCGCAGCCTGCACCTTGTTGCGCATCGCCGTGATTTCCTGGCGCAAAGCCAGCGGCTCACGGCGAGCCATCACCACCGCCTGCCGAACTTCATCAAAACGCTCGCGTAAAGCAACGCTAGCCAGAACACAGCGTGCGCGCGTCATCGCTTGGTGCTCCCAAGTCCAGGCCGAGTTGGAGCCACGCTGCTGCTGGTAGTTGGCATACGACGTGAAGCTGGTGATGAGTAAGCCTGAGCTGCCGTTAGGGCGCAACGCCGTGTCAATTTCGTACAGGTCGCCTTGTCCGGTTTTGAGCGTCAGCCAGTGACTAAGTTTGCGCACCAATGTTGCGTAGACCTCGGGGGCTTGCTCGTCATCGTCGTCAAACACAAAGACCAGATCCAGATCACTGCCGTAGCCCAGCTCTTTGCCACCCAGTTTGCCGTAGGCAATGATGGCCAGTTGCGGGTCAGCACGGTGTTTTGTCTTGAGTCGATCCCAGCACCAACGGGTGGTGACGCGCAGTACCGCATCGGCCAGCGCACTCAGGTCGTCCGCCACCTGCTCCACCGTGATCGTTCCTTCCAGGTCGCGCGCCAAGGTACGAAATACTTCGGCATGGTGCGCCCGCCGCAACAAATCGAGCAAGGTTTCATCGTCGTCTTCACTGGCGGCGCGCAAGGCAGTAAGCCGGTGCTCCAACTCGGCCTCAAACTGGGCAGCCACGAAACGCTCGTGCACCATGGTGTCCACGGCCAGCTCGTCAATCACGCCGGGATGCAATTGCAAGTACCGTGCGGGCCAGCGCGCAGCGCCCAGCAGGCGCAGCAAGCGCTCATGCACTTGGGGTCGCTCCAGCAACAGAGCCAAGTAGTTCTCGCGTCGTAGCAAGGGCTCCATCCAGTCGGCCAAGCGTACGGCCGAAGTCTCGCTGACCCGGTCGGCCTGTAGCCACTGCGCGGTGCGGGCTAGCAGGCGCAGCAAACGCCCACGAGATGCATCGCTTAAAGCCACAACACGGGGATGCTCGCGCCACAGGGTCACCCGCTCAGCAAACTGGGGCGGGAGTTGGGTCAAAAGCTCGTCCAGATCTGGCGGGGATGACGCACCATTGATGCCATTCCCGCCGGGGCCACAAGCCTTGCAATCCTGCGCCGCAGCCGCACCCAGCAGCTGGTCAAACTCTTGCGCCACCACTTCCCGGTGCACGTCCAACTGCGTGAGAAATGGCCCTGATGTGGCAAAGCCCAAACTGCGGGCAATCCAATCCAAATCGCCGTCCAGATGCGGCAGCACGTGCGTTTGCTGATCGTCCAGGTACTGAATGCGGTGCTCCACACGGCGCAAAAAAACATAGGCCTGGGCCAAAGCATCGGCGGTACGGGCAGGCATCAGGCCTGCGCGGGCCAGGCGCTGCAAGGCGCTCAACGTGGGGCGGGTGCGCAGCTCGGGGTATTGGCCACCACGCACCACCTGGAGCAACTGCACGGTGAACTCGATCTCCCGAATACCCCCGCGTGAGAGTTTGACGTCGTTGTGGCGCTCCGGTCGACCTGCACTACGGCGGGCCGCATGCTCACGAATCTGCCGGTGCAGCACCCGCAAGGCATCAAACACACTGTAGTCTAGGTAACGCCTGAAAACGAACGGGATCACTAGGCTGCGCAGCGCGTGACCCGAGCCATCGTGCATGTTCTGCACTGGTGCCACCACCCGGCTTTTCAGCCAGGCAAAGCGCTCCCACTCGCGGCCCTGTACATGGAAATATTCTTCCAGCGCGCCCAGCGAAATCGCACTCGGCCCGGCGTTGCCGTTGGGACGCAGCGCCAGATCCAGGCGGAATACAAAACCATGGTCGGTCACCTCGCCCACCAAGCCATGAATGACCCGCACTACACGGGCGAAATATTCCTGATTGGAAATGCGGCCCAGGCCCTGCTCATTGCTCGTGGTGTCGCCGTCTTGCTCGTACACATAAATCAGGTCGATGTCGCTGGACACATTGAGTTCGCGCGCCCCGAGCTTGCCCATACCCACGATCCAGAGTCGCACACGCTGACCCTGCGCTGTTGTAGGCCTGCCGTGCTGCGCGTCCAGTATTTGAAAGGCCTGGGTGCAAGCCACGTCCAGCGCAAACTCCGCCAGCTCAGTCATGCAGCCAGTGATCAAACTCAGCGACGCGTTTTGGTCGCAGTCCAGCATGAGCAGGCGCTCCAACACCAGTTGGCGCAACACCCGCAAAGCCTGGTCGGAACGCAAGCCGCCTTGCAGCAAGGCCTGATAAACCTGGCCCATTGGCGCAGCGTCTGGCAGCCCCGGGGGGAGCAAGTGCAGCTCGGCGGCATGGCGACGGCGTACCCGTTGGGCGAAACGGGAATGAGATGAGTGCGCCATAATTCCTGTCACGTTCCCGATGTTAAAAATGGATGCTCTGCCCGGCCGCTCTGCCCAACTGTTGAAAACCCTGTCCCTCGTCTCGCGCTTGGCCTTGTGGCTGGTGCTCGTCGTGTGGCTGGTCTTGCTGGGCGTCTGGGGTTCACTGCACTTGTTCATTGTGCCGCGAATCGGCGATTTCCGCCCACAACTGGAAGCACGGGCCAGCCAAGCCTTGGGGGTGAAGGTTCATATCGGGGCCATCAGTGCGCGCTCTGAAGGCTTGATCCCTTCCTTTGAACTGTCGCAAGTGCAGCTATTGGACGCCACTGGGCGCGAGGCCCTGAGCCTGCCCCGAGTGGTGGTGGCTCTGTCTCCGCGCTCGCTATGGAACCTCAGTTTCCAGCAGCTCTACATCGAACGCCCTGAACTCGATATCCGACGCTTAAAAGACGGCCGAATTCAGGTGGCTGGCTTGGATATAGCCACCAGCGCTAACGACCACAGCGCTAGCGACTGGTTTTTCTCACAAACCGAAGTCGCCATTCTGGGCGGCAGCGTCCAGTGGACCGATGAGCTGCGCGAGCTGCCCACTCTGGCCTTGCAGCAGGTCGATCTAGTTGTGCGCAACCAGTCGCGCCGCCATCAGCTTCGGTTTGATGCCACGCCGCCCGCCGAATGGGGCGAACGCTTCAGCCTGATTGGCAGCTTTCGGCAGCCTCTGTTGTCACTGCACAAAGGCCGCTGGCGCGAATGGGATGGCGAGTTACATGCTGCTTTTGCGCGGGTGGATGTGGCTCACCTTGCACGTTACGCCCCGCTGAACCAGGGGATAAGTCGCGGCAGCGGCGCGCTGCGGGCCTGGGTTGACGTCAAGCACGGCCAACTAACAGCAGCCACAGCCGATGTCGCGCTATCCCAGGTCATGCTGATGCCCAAGCCGAGCCTGCCGCCTTTTTCCCTGAGCTCGCTCACCGGACGACTGAGCAGCAAACGCATTCCTGACGGGTTTGAGTTCTTTACTGATCACCTGCAATTCATCACTGGTGACGGCGTGCACTGGTCGGGCGGCAATGTCCGGTTTTCGCAAACAACAGGCAAAGACACCAGCATTGAGCAGAGCGAGTTACAGGCCGACCAGCTCGATCTGGCCACCCTGGCGCAAGTGGCCAGTCGCTTGCCCTTGGACCCCCAAACCCATGCCGCACTGCAGCTTTATGCGCCCAAAGGCTTGGTAGAAAAAATCCAAGCTCGCTGGCAAGGCCCACTGGTTCAAGCCAGCTACTACGAGGTGAAGGGGCGGGTGGCGCAACTTGAGTTCGAAGCAACAGCCCCAGCCCCGGCAGGGAAAACGTCTGGAGCTAATCAAGACTCCCCACCGCCCTTGGGCAGCCCGGGTGTGCGGGGTGTCACCCTGGATTTTGATTTGAACCAAGCAGGCGGGCGCGCCAAACTGATTCTGAAAGAGGGTCACCTGGTATTCCCCGGACTGTTTGAGGAGTCGTTGATTCCCTTGTCAGAACTCTCCACGGATGTGCAATGGCAGATCGACGGCGAGCGCATGAAGGTGCAATTGCCCAACCTGAAATTCAGCAATACCGATGCACAAGGCGAGGCGCAACTCAAGTGGCAGAGTGCTGAACTGGTGGCCTCTCGCGAAAATTCACGTTTCCCAGGTGTGCTGGATTTGCAAGGCAGCTTAAGCCGTGCGGATGCAGCCCGCGTTTACCGCTACTTACCGCAGCTGATACACCGCCCCGTGCGCGAGTACCTGCATGAGGCCATCTCCCAGGGCAAGGCCAGTGGCGTCAAGTTTAGGATCAAAGGAGACTTGCGTGAGATGCCGTTCACAGACCCCAAGCAAGGCGACTTCCAGATCTCAGGTCATTTCAGCGACACCGCGTTCACCTACGTACCTCGTAACCTGCAAGCGGCAACCGACCTGCCTTGGCCAGGCTTGAGCCAGCTCAATGGCGAGTTGCTGATCAATCGGACCAGCCTGCAACTCAAAAGCTTGAGTGGGAAAATAGCGGGGGCTGAGACCTTGCGGATTGTGCGTGCTGATGCGCAGATTCCTGACTTTTTAAAAGCGCCTGTGGTTCGTGTGAGTTTGGAAGCCCGTGGCCCTTTAAATGATCTGCTAAAACACACCGTCCAAGACAGTCCGGTAGCAGCGCTTACCGGCCAACTTCTCAACCAAGCCGTGGTGAGCGGCCCCGCCGAAGTACAGCTCAAGCTCGCAATTCCCCTGACCGAGCTGGCGAAAACCAGTGTTCAGGGCAAACTAGTGTTGACCGACAACAGCGTGCAGCTCTTCAAGAACTTACCGCGCCTAAGCGCTGCGCGGGGCGTTGTGCACTTCTCGGAAAAAGGCTTTGCTATCAGTACAGGGCAAGCGCGTTTTCTGGGTGGCGAAGTGCGTGCCGAGGGCGGCAGCATGCACGTCCCGGGGGCGCGCGTAACGGGCGAGCCCGCCCTTCTAGTCCAGGGCAGCTTGACTGCTGAAGGCCTGCGCCAAGCCAGCGAGTTGGGGACCTTGGCCCAAACACTGGCAACCCACGCTACGGGCGCGACTACGTATGCGATGACGATGAACTTAAACCGGGGGGAACCTGAGTTTCTGATAACAAGCAATCTCCAAGGTCTGGCCCTGAACCTGCCGGCTCCCTTCAATAAAATTGCTGAAACACCCCTACCCCTGCGACTGCAAAGCGCAGTAACTTTAACCGCTCCGCGGGCTAACTCAGGTGGTGCAAAAGCACTGCAGGATCAATGGTCGCTGACTCTGGGGCGTCTTGCTTCGGTCTTATATGTACGCGATGTTTCGGGCGAACAGGCGCAGGTCTTACGCGGCGCCATCGGGGTAGGCCTGGAGCCCACTGAAACGATGCCACTGCCTGCAACGGGTGTGGTAGCCAACGTGAATACCGAAGCCCTCGATATGGACGCTTGGGCGACCCTGCTGCCAACAAACTCGTCAAACAACCCTGTGAGCACACCGGTGCTTGACAACAACCTAGCGAGCTACCTGCCCACCAGCATGGCCATTCGGGCCAAAGCCCTGACAGCGGCCGGTCGTACCATTCATCAGCTAGTGGTTGGCGGCTCACGTGAGGGGTTCATCTGGCGCGCTAATCTGGACGCCAAAGAACTCAATGGTTATCTTGAATACCGTCAATCAACCGGGGCCGAGGCTGGGCGGCTGTATGCTCGGTTGGCTCGTTTGTCCCTCGCCCCTTCGACCGCCAAGGATGTCGAAACCCTGCTGGATGAGCAACCCATCAGCATCCCGGCATTGGACATCATCGTGGACGATATGGAACTGCGCGGCAAGCACTTGGGGCGGGTAGAGATTGAGGCAGTGAATCGCGGGGCCGTCAGCCGGGATGCGGTGGCGCGCGAGTGGCGTCTGAACAAGTTCAACATCAGCATGCCTGAGGCTAGCTTTACCGCTACAGGTAATTGGACTGTGTTCAATCCAGCGCCCCCCGCGCTGCCAGGGCCGCGCACAGCAACAGCGCCAGAGAAACGCCGCACTGTGATGGATTTCAAACTCGACATGCAAGACGCTGGCCAGTTGCTGGAGCGCTTGGGTATGCAGGGCGTGATTCGCCATGGCAAAGGCAAGATGGAGGGCCAGGTGGCTTGGACCGGCTCACCGCTGGCGCTGGACTACCCGTCGCTGGGCGGCGCATTCAACGTGAATGTGGAAAACGGGCAGTTTCTCAAAGCCGACCCCGGCATCGCCAAGTTGCTGGGTGTGCTGAGCCTGCAGGCCTTGCCGCGTCGCCTCGTGCTGGATTTCCGTGATGTGTTCAGCGATGGATTCGCCTTTGACTCTGTGCGCGGCGACGTGCAAATTGAGCAGGGCATGGCCATGACCCATAACCTGCAAATGAAGGGCGTGAACGCCGCCGTGCTGATGGAAGGGCGCGCCGACATTGCCAAAGAAACACAGGATCTCAAAGTGGTGGTGGTGCCAGAAATCAGCGCAGGCACCGCTTCTTTGATTGCGGGCTGGATCAATCCCGTGGTGGGCCTGGGCACCTTCGTGGCCCAGTGGATTTTGAGCCGTCCCCTGATTGCCTCCAACACGCAAGAGTTCCAGATCACAGGCAGTTGGACCGACCCCAAGATCACCAAGCTGGACCTGCACAATGAAAACAAAACCGGGGTCAAACCATGAGGGTTGCCGCGATTCAAATGGTCTCGACCACCCAGTTGGACACCAACCTAGACCGTGCTCACGCCCTCTTAACCCAGGCCGCCAACGCGGACGTAGAGCTGGCAGTGCTGCCCGAGTACTTCGGCCTGATGGGCCAGCGGGACACCGACAAGCTTGCGATTCAAGAGTCTTTAGGTCTTGGACGCATACAGCAGTTTTTGGCCGATCATGCGCGTGCGCTCAGCCTGTGGATCGTGGGTGGCACGCTGCCTTTAAGCCTGCCTCAAGATCAAGGACACGGCGATGGGCAGCGGGTCACCAACACCTGCTTGGTCTATTCGCCGCAGGGCGAGTGCGTCGCACGCTACGACAAGATTCATTTGTTTCGCTTTGACAATGGCCATGAGCGCTTTGACGAGTCGCGGGTGCTCCAGGCGGGCCAGCAACCGGTGAGCTTTGAGCTGCCCTCGCGTGATGGACATCGCTGGCGCTTGGGTTTGAGCGTTTGCTACGACCTGCGCTTTCCTGAGTTGTACCGAGCCTATGCCCAGGCTGGGGCTGACCTGCTGCTGGTGCCCAGCGCCTTCACCTTCACCACCGGCCAAGCCCATTGGGAGGTGCTATTGCGCGCACGCGCTATTGAGAACCTGGCTTTTGTGATGGCCGCTGCGCAAGGCGGGGTACATAAGAACGGTCGCCAGACCTGGGGCCATTCCATGGCGGTTGACCCCTGGGGCCGTGTGCTGGCCAGCCAAGCCCAAGGCGAGGGCTTGGTGTTAAGCGAGCTTGATGCGGCGTTGCTGACTCAATGCCGCCAGCAATTGCCTGCGCTGGCGCACCGCGCGCTGTGAAAGCGCCGCGCCTGGTCACCCTGCGCAGGCCAAGTGCGTGGCGTCGGCGCGGCTTGTGGTCGGCACTGGTCTTGCTGGTGTTGGCGTTGCTGGCCACACTGGTGTGGCTGGCTGGGCGCTATGAAGCCAGCCAGGTTCAAAGTCGCCTGGATCGTGATGCGGCAGAGGCCGTGAGTGAGGTGCGTTCCGCCCTCACGCGCAATGTGCAAAGCCTACAGGCCCTGCAGTTCAACGAGCCCTCACCCGATATCTGGCTCAAGGATGCCCATGCTTTTTTGCGTGAACATCGTGAACTGTTGCGCATTGAACGGCGCAACCCTGCGCAAAAAATCATCTCGCAAGTGGAGTCCCCTTTTAGCGCGCCGGTGTTTGAACGATTGGGGCGTTCCCATTCACAAACCGATGTCGTGCAAACCTGTTCGGCGGCGCGACGCTTGAGCGCGCCCTCGTATTCGACCAGTTATTTCGTGCTGTTGGCCGCGGGCTTGGGAACCGAGGTGATGGACCTGTGCTTGCCGCTGGTCACGGAGGGGCGGTTAACGGGTTATTTGGTCGCCACTTATTCGCTCCAGGGGGTGCTCAGCGAGTTGGTCAGCCATCAGATCACGCGCAGCCAGGAGGTCTCTTTTACCGAGGGTGACGGCACCCGCCTGGCGATACGCGGTCAGGCGCGCCGGGCCGACCGCGTCTTCACTGCTCAGCAGTTGCTCGACCTCTCTGGTATCACGCTGGTGTTGCGTCTGGACAGCTGGCGCGGTGCGCCTGATCTTTTCCCCAATGTACTGACGGCGCTGGTGATGGCTATGTCGCTGGCTTTGATTGCGATCTTGTTCATGCTCGGACGCGATATGCGTCGCCGCCTCAAGGCCGAAGGTGATCTGGCTGAGGCCCTGGCCTTTCGCAAAGCCATGGAGGACTCCCTGATCACTGGCCTGCGCGCCCGCGACCTCAACGGCCACATCACCTATGTGAACCCGGCGTTTTGCGAAATGGTGGGCTTTAGCGCTGAAGAGCTCATGAGTCAAAGTGTCAACGCACCCTACTGGCCGCCTGAGCTGGCGGATGAGTATAAAAAGCGGCAAGACATTCGACTGGCCGGCACCGCGCCGCCGCGTGAAGGCTTTGAGTCGGTCTTCATGCACAAGGGTGGCACGCGTATCCCGGTACTCATCATCGAAGCCCCGCTCATCAACGAACAAGGCGAGCAGACCGGCTGGATGAGCGCGTTTCTGGACATCCGCGAACAGCGCCGCGTGGAAGAACTGTCGCGTGCCAGTCAAGACCGTCTGCAAGCCACGGCGCGACTGGCCATGGTGGGCGAGATGGCCTCTTTGCTCAGTCATGAATTGAACCAGCCCCTGGCCGCCATCTCGAGCTACGCCACCGGCTCCACCAACCTGCTGCGCGAGGGCCGCCACACGTCCGCCGACCTGGAGCTGGCCATGCTGCGCATTGCCCAGCAGGCCGAACGCGCGGGCAAGGTCATCAAAAGCGTGCATGACTTTGTGCGTCGGCGCGACCAGGCGCGTGACGCAGTGACGCCGCATGCACTGTTCGAGGCCGTGATGCCGCTGGTCAATTTGCAAGCGCGCAAGCTCTCGGTGCAGGTGCAACTGCGCCTGCCGCCCAGCCTGCCCCGTGTGCTGTGCGACCGCACTATGGTTGAGCAGGTGCTGCTCAACCTGGCACGCAACGGCATGCAGGCGATGGACGTTCCAGGCATCTCCCGCCGTGTGCTGCTGCTGGAGGTCAAACGCTACAACAACGCGGATGAACGCCAACTCGTGTTCTCGGTGACGGATATCGGCCCCGGCATTGCACCTGAGGTGGCCCAGCAACTGTTCACCCCCTTCTTCACCACCAAGGCCGAAGGCATGGGCCTGGGCCTGAGCCTGTGTCGCACTGTGATTGAGCAGCACGGGGGCAATTTGAGCTTTACCCCGCACACACCCCAGGGCACGGTGTTCAGCTTCACGCTGCCGCTTGCGTAAACTAGTGCCATGCAACCTGTGATTGACGCCTCTGTTTTTATTGTGGACGACGACGCGGGCGTGCGCGACGCGCTGGCCTGGCTGCTGCGCTCACGCCGCCTGCCCAGTCAAGCCTTTGAGAGCGCCGAAGCCTTCTTGCAAATGATCGGCACCGGGTTTGCCCCCCAAAACCCCTGCTGTTTACTACTTGATGTGCGCATGCCGGGCCTGAGTGGCTTGGCCCTGTTTGAGCGGCTGGTGGCGCGGGATCTGCATCAAATCATGCCCGTGATCTTTCTCACCGGTCACGCCGATGTGCCGACCGCCGTAGCCACAGTCAAGCGGGGCGCATTTGATTTTTGTGAAAAGCCTTTTTCCGACAATGCCCTGGTAGACCGCGTCGAGCAAGCCATCGCACAATCCACCCAGATCGTGCGAGCCCAACAAACGCGAAACCGTGTGCGCCAGCGTCTCGCCGATCTGACCGAGCGTGAGCGCGACGTCATGCGCCTGGTGGTCGATGGCCTACCCAACAAGCGCATTGCCGATCAACTCGACATCAGCGTGCGGACCGTCGAAGTGCACCGCTCCCGCGTGTTCGAGAAAATGGACGTGAAGTCGGCGGTGGAGCTGGCGAATTTGCTGCGCGAGGCTTGAGACGTTTTGTTTTGAGGCTTGCCTCGTCTAACTTTGCGGAGCAGCCCTCACTCTGCCACATGCGACGCGTCAGAGGTCGTCTCAGCAGCTGACCGCGCCATGCGCTCACTCTTCCAGTAAACGTCATCCCCGCCGTTCATCCGGTTGAACACGCGCGCCAGCACAAACAGCAGGTCGCTCAAACGGTTGAGGTACTGGCGCGGCGTGGCTTTCAAGGTCTCCTGACCTTCCAGCGCCACGATGCTGCGCTCGGCCCGACGCGCCACGGTGCGGCACACATGGGCCTGGGCCGCCGCCCGGTTACCGGCGGGCAGGATGAACTCTTGCAGCCGGGGCAGGGTGGCGTTAAAGGTTTCCAGCGCCTGGTCCAGCGCCAGCACGGCGTCCGCCTTGAGCAACTCAAAGCCGGGAATGGACAACTCGCCGCCCAGATTGAAGAGTTGGTGTTGCACCTCCACCAGCACCGCCCGTGCCGCGTCGGACATGTCTTCGCACAGCATTACGCCGATGTGAGAATTGAGTTCATCCACCTCACCCATGGCCTGCACGCGCAGGCTGCTCTTGGAGACCCGGGTGTTGTCGCCCAGGCCGGTGGTGCCGTCATCACCCGTGCGGGTGGCGATTTGAGTGAGGCGATTGCTCATGGTGCGCTCTTGGTAGAAAATACGATTATGAACGCCCCCACACCCCCTGCCCACCTGCTGCCCGCTCTTCACCTGCGGGCCGTGTCCCAAGCTTTGATCGACGCGCTCAAAGCGCGCTTCGGCGAGCGCTGCTCCACCGCGCAAATCGTGCGTGAACTGCATGGCCGCGACGAATCCGCCTACACCACCGTGCCGCCGCCCGCCGCCGTCGTGTTTGCCGAGTCCACCACCGATGTGGCCGACGCGGTGAAGCTGGCCAGCCAGTACAGCGTGCCGGTGATTCCCTTTGGCGTGGGCTCCTCGCTAGAGGGCCATTTGCTGGCCGTGCAAGGCGGCATCAGCATCGACGTGAGCCGCATGAACCAGCTGCTGCGCGTCAACGCCGACGACCTGACCGTCACCGTGCAGCCCGGCGTGACGCGCAAGCAGCTCAATGAGGCCATCAAAGACACCGGCTTGTTCTTCCCCATCGACCCCGGCGCCGACGCCAGCATTGGCGGCATGAGCGCCACGCGCGCCAGTGGCACCAACGCCGTGCGCTACGGCACGATGCGTGAGAACGTGCTGGCCCTCGAAGTGGTGACGGCCAGCGGCGAGGTCATTCGCACTGGCACGCGCGCCAAAAAATCAGCGGCCGGCTATGACCTGACGCGGCTGATGGTGGGCAGTGAAGGCACGTTGGGCGTGATGACCGAGATCACACTGCGGCTCTACCCCTTGCCCGAAGCGATTTCGGCGGCGGTGTGCTCCTTCCCCAGCATTGAGGCCGCCGTGCGCACCACCATCCAGGTGATTCAGATGGGCGTCCCAATTGCGCGCGTGGAGCTGATTGACCACAACACCGTGCGCATGGTGAACGCCCACAGCAAACTCGGTCTGCGTGAGGAACCGATGCTGCTCATGGAGTTCCACGGCTCACCCGCCAGCGTGAAGGAGCAGGCCGAAACCGTACAAGCCCTGGCCAGCGAGCACGGCGGCCAAGCCTTTGAATGGGCCAGCACGCCCGAGGCGCGCACCAAGCTGTGGGCGGCACGACACAACGCCTACTTCGCCGCCATCCAGAGTAAGCCTGGTTGCCGGGCCATTTCGACCGACACCTGCGTGCCCATTTCGCGTTTGGCGGACTGCCTGCTCGACTCTGTGACCGAGGCCGATGCCAGCGGTATCCCTTACTTTTTGGTGGGTCATGTGGGCGACGGCAACTTTCACTTCGGTTACCTGATTGACCCCGACAAACCCGAGGAGCGCGAGGCTGCCGAAGCCCTGAACCACCAACTGGTGGAGCGCGCCCTGCTTTTGGGCGGCACCTGCACCGGCGAACACGGCGTGGGCCTGCACAAGATGGACTTTTTGTTGACCGAGACTGGGGCCGGTGCGGTCGCCATGATGCGCGCCATCAAGCACGCGTTGGACCCTAAGAACATCATGAATCCGGGCAAAATTTTCAGCTACTGACAGAGTGCCCTTGCCGCTGGGGTCGCCTTGATGGCCTGGGTAGCTTGAATAGCCTGAGCAATAAGAATGACGCAAAAACTTTGAACTACTTGCACGCCTTCATCCGTTTGGATGATGACAGTCCCTGGACTGCGGCGCATCATTGCGTTATGCCTGAAAAAACAGGCATAGAGTTGCCGCTAGTACAGGACGTGCCTGCGGTTTTGATGTGTGTTTAATTACCAAGGAGTCATCATGAAAAAATATTTTGTAGCCGCCGTTCTCGTTTCTTTGAGCAGCCTGAGCTTTGCTGCCGGTTGCTGGCAAAACGGCAAGTACGTGCAGTGCGTGAAAAGTATTGAGACTGGCCCAAGCACGTCTTTGTTCACCAGCGCGCTGTGATGAAGGGGGCCTAGGTTCTACTGATGGCCCCAATCACAGATTGCACCCTCGGATTCGGCTGAATCCGAGGGTTTTTTCTTGGGTACGTCTTGCAGCTTGGGCCTTACTGCGTCGTACCGCTTGTTGTTTTTGTGGCGGTGGCGATGGTGGCCGTAGGCATGGTCGCAGTGGTGGTAACTGAGACTGTCACACTGGAGAGCAAGGCGGTTACTTCGGCTTGCCGCGTGCAGCCAATTTTGTCCATCACTCTTTGCAACTGGGTGCGTACGGTGTTTCGACTCACCCCCCCGCTGTCAGCAATGTCGTCCAGCGAGTCCCCCGTCGCCAGGCCACGGGCCACGCGCGCCTCTGAGGGCGTGAGATCAAACAAAGAACGCAATATCTCCACCGGCGGCGCACGCCCAGCGGTGACCGGCGTGGCGACCAACAGCGCATACGAGCGTCCAAAGTAGTCGCTGGCTGAGCGCTTGATGGGCACCAGGTGTGCGACCAGGGCCGCGCGATGCGTTTGTGCCCGCATCACAAAAGAGCGAGCGTGGGATTGGGTCAGATTTTCTAGTGTGGGCAGCGCCGCCCACAGCTGCTGGTTGGCCACCTGGTCATTGAGCGCAATGCGGCCCTGGGCACGCCAGTGGATGTGTTCGCTCAGGTCTTGCATCAAAGCGTTGGCCTCTACAACCACGCCGTCTTCGTCCAATGCCAGTGCAGGAAGACCTAGTGCGGTCAGGGTGCTGCTTGCGTCCTGTGCGCTTTTAAGACCCAGTCGGGCGGCAATCAGCCCGGCTCGTGCCAAGTGGGGCCTCAGCTCGTTGAGCAGGCTGATTTTTTCAGACTCAAACGGGCCGCGCTGAAAGTCTCGCTCCAGCGTAAAAACTATATTGTCCCGGGTTGGCATGGCAAGCCCAGTGCTGGCCGACCAGCCTAGCCCGTGCGGCCTGAAGAAGTCTCGATAAATCTCATTTCTGTCGAGTTGCTCGTCCGACCAAAAGTCATGCTCCGCCAAAAAACCGGGGGTGTTTTGGCTGAACAGACATACGCGCCGATCACAACGCGCAAACCAGCCGTCATTGACATACTTTTGGAAAATATCGCTCAATGGGGCAGAGGTCGTCCAACTCATCACTTTCTCACGCACGGCAAATAGCTGCCCCCTCGGGCATCCACCAGCTTCGCCATCCCGTCCAACACCTTGGGCCACAACTCAGGCATCACGGCAGATTCGTAAATTTGATCAATCAGTTGAGTGTTCATAGAGACGATTTCTAAGGGGCAAGACCAGGAACCGAGGCCAAAAGATAGCAGACTTTTGATCTTCAAACTGGTGACTGATTCATGGCGGTTTTCGTGCGCTCAGTGTTTCAATTTGGCTCAAAAAAGAATCTCATGAATGCTGGTAAACACCTAGCGCGGGTGGCTGAGGAGCACTAGCGACGGCTCGCCACGGGGCAGTGGCCGCACGCCCTTCAGCCACGGCGTATCACCAGCGCAATCCCGCCCAAAATTGCAATCGACGCCAGCACCAGGCGCAGCGTCAACGGCTCACCCAGCAAGGCAATGCCGCCGAGTGCCGCAATCACCGGCACGCTGAGCTGGATCGTGGCGGCCTGCGTGGCTTTGAGCCCGGGCAGCGCGGTGTACCAGATGGTGTAGCCGATGCCCGAGGTCAGTGCGCCGGAGGCCACGGCGTAGGCAGCGCCCGCCATGTCGAGATTTGCGTGCTTCAGTGTCAACACACCCATCACCAAGGCCATAGGCACGGCGCGCGCAAAATTGCCCGCCGTCACGCGCGTCGGATCGCCCGCGCCCTTGCCGCGCAGGGAGTAAACCCCCCAGGCCACGCCCGCACCCAGCATCAGCAGCGCGCCCAGCAGCGGCGGTGCCGACAGCCCTGGCAAAAGCAAGCCCAGCAGCCCGCCCAGCGCGAGCACCAGGCCCACGATCTGCCAGCGCCGCAGCCGCTCGCCACGCCACAGGCCTACACCGATCATGCAGGCCTGCACTGCGCCAAACAGCAGCAGCGCCCCGGTGGCCGCTGGCAGACTGACGTAGGCGAAGGAGAAGCCCGCTGCGTAGGCGAACAAGGCCAAGGCCGAGCCCCAGTTGCCCTGCCCGGTCGTACGACCTGCGCGCAGGCGCACCAGCAGCCACAGCACCAATGCGCCAGAGATCAGCCGGATGACGGTGAAGCTGCTGGCGTCAATGCTGGTATGTTGGAGCGCGGCGCGGCACAACAAGGAGTTACCTGCAAAGGCCAGCATGGCCAGGGTGGTAAGGGCCAACAGGCGAGTGGGTGGCACTTTAAGTTGCTCCGTATTTGATAACTGCCTACGCTATATTTCAAAGGGCTTCAAGTGGTTTTACCTGAATTTTGAGAGTCCAAAGGCGCTTGATAGACCCACACCGGTTTGCCCTGAGTCGCGTCCGGCTGTACCACCGGCGTCAAACCCACCGCCGCAAACTCCAGACTCACCAGCCAGGCCCCGGGTTTGAGTTCGGCGCGCGCTTTCACGACCGCGCGCGCCATGCTCTCGGGCCGCTGGAACAGATAAACCATGTCAAAGCGCGACCAATCAGCCACCCAAATATCGCCCTGCACCACCCGCGCCCAAGAGCAACGACGGGCACACAGCCAGCGCAAGGGGCGACTCCATTCGATGCCGTGCAGTTCTGCCAGCGGGTAGGCTTGGCGCAGGGCTTGTAGGCCGTGGCCCAGACCGCATCCAGCGTCCAGCACGCGCGCACCAGGAGCCAATGGGGCCACGCTCGGCAAATCGTTCAAGGCATCGGTCGGAGTGGGAAACAGCGGCGCATCACGCCAAGCGTTGATCGGGTAAATCATCAGCAAGACCATCAGGGGTAACAGCCAGCCCCAGGCCGGCAGGCTCAGCCCACCCGACAGGGCCAAGGACACCGGAAAACCCAACCCGATGATGAGCCGCCGCCACCAGGTGCCGCCCAGCAGGCTCAAGCCCACGCCCAAGCTGCAGGTCAGCAACAAGGCGGCGGTGCTACCCAAGCCCAGGCGTGAGGCTTGAACAAACAAGCCCCAGGCCAGACCCCACGCCAGCAGGGCGGGCAAGGGCCAGCGCAGGCGGGCGAGCAGGCTCATCAGCTAGCGGCTCGCCCCACTGATGCGCAGCTTGTCGATCAGGCCGTTGAGCTCATCGAGCGAGCTGAACTGGATGCTCAACTCGCCCATGTCTTCCATGCGGCCGCCGCGTTTGACCCGCTTTTTGACCCGCACTTCGACCTCGGCCATCAACAGGTCTGACAGCTCTTCTTCCACCCGCTTGAGGTCACGCGACTTTTCCTTTTTGGGCTTGCTGGCGGTCAGCGCAAATTCGGCGCTGAGTTTTTTGACCAGGCTTTCGGTCTCGCGCACCGACATTTTTTTCGCTGCAATCTGGCTCGCCGCCGTGATCTGGGTGGCCCGGTCCAAGGCCAAAAGTGCCCGGGCATGGCCCATGTCAATGTCGCCGGCCATCAGCATGGTCTGCACCGGATCGGCCAGATTGAGCAGGCGCAAAAGGTTGCTTGCAGCACTACGCGAACGTCCCACGGCCTGTGCCGCCAATTCGTGAGTGAGCCCAAACTCTTTGACCAGGCGTTGCAAACCTTGGGCTTCTTCCAGTGGGTTGAGGTCTTCACGCTGGATGTTCTCGATCAGGGCCATGGCCGCCGCCGACTCGTCGGGCACGTTGCGCACCAACACCGGCACCCGGTCTAGGCCAGCCAACTTGGCGGCCCGGAAGCGCCGCTCACCGGCGATGATTTCATACTTGCCCTCGTTCACACCAGCGGTCAAACGGCGCACCAATATCGGCTGCATGATGCCCTGCACCTTGATGGACTCGGCCAACTCGTAGAGCGCGCCTTCGTCCATGCGGGTACGGGGCTGGTACTGGCCTGCCACCAAATCGCCGAGCATCAAACTGGTGGGCAGATCGGCGTTGGCCGATGCTGCGGCATCGTCCACTTTGGGGCCCAGCAGGGCTTCGAGGCCCAAGCCGAGGCCTTTGGGTTTTTTAGTGACCATGGTTTCCTCTTTTCTTTTCAATTCAATTCTTGCAGGCGAAGCAACAACGCATGCCCTTGCAACCAGTCGCCCAAATCGGCCTCGGCATTGATGTGCCCGATGTTGCCGCCGTTAACCAGCTCGGAGCCCCAATCACGGGCCAAGCCCTGGGCTTGCTCCCACGTACACGACGGATCATTGCCGCTGGCAACCAGCACGCTTTTAAAAGGCAAGGTCTGCCGCGCAATGGGTGACCAACTCGGCAGCAGGGCACGCACGGCCTCACGCTCCACATCGGCGGGGGCCACCAGCAACGCGGTTTTGATGCGCTGCGTGTATGCCGAGTGCGCAGCCCAAGCGGCGAGCTGGATACAACCCAAACTGTGAGCCACCAGGGTCAGATCGCCAGTGGAATTCAACACCGCCTCTTCGAGCTGCATCAACCAGTCACCGCGCAAGGGGCGCTCCCAGTCGTGCTGCAGCACACGCATATAGCCATGCGTATGCTCCCACCGGCTTTGCCAGTGCGCAGGGCCAGAATTGTGCCAGCCGGGCAAAAGGAGGACGTTGACGGGATTCATGGTTTTTTGCTACTGAATCAATAGCTGCTTAAGCCACTGTTTAAAAGGCTTTTGACCGATTTGATTCATAAATTCATGCTCTTGATGCGCTCCACCATCTCCTGCGCAAAGCTCACGTACGCCTGAGCACCCTTGGACGAGGCGTCAAACACCACGCCCGGCAGACCGTAGCTCGGGGCTTCGGCCAGGCGCACGTTGCGCGGGATCACTGTGTTGAAGACTTTGTCGCCAAAGTGCGTCTTGAGCTGGTCGCTGACCTGCTGTTGCAGGGTGATGCGGGGGTCAAACATCACGCGCAGTAGCCCGATGATTTGCAAGTCTTTGTTCAGGTTGGCGTGCACCTGCTTGATGGTATTGACCAGATCGGTCAGGCCTTCGAGTGCAAAGTACTCGCACTGCATGGGCACGATCACGCCGTGTGCGCTGCACAGACCGTTAAGCGTGAGCATGGACAGGCTGGGCGGACAGTCGATCAGCACGAAGTCATAGTCTTTATCGACCTCGGCCAGCGCGTTTTTAATGCGCTTTTCACGCCGCTCCACATCCACCAGCTCCACCTCGGCCCCGGCGAGTTCGCGGTTGGCACCCAGCACGTCATAGCTGCAACCACCGGCGATGAGCTTGTCACTCTTCACCCGCGCCTCGGCCACCGTGGCGGACTCCAGTAGCACGTCGTAGATGGTGAGTTCGAGCTTGCGCTTGTCCACGCCTGAGCCCATGGTGGCGTTGCCCTGCGGGTCCAGATCGACCATCAGCACACGCTGGCCGATCTTGGCCAGGCCAGCGGCCAGATTCACCGTGGTGGTGGTCTTGCCGACACCACCTTTTTGATTGGCAACGCAGAATATTTTGGCCATGGGGGTTCTATAGGTGGGTGATGAGAAGTGGGTGAAGCCGGGCTGAATTGGCTATGGCGATAAAGGGGGTCATCGGCTTCAGCGTCCCAACGCCAGACGCAGACCAAAACCGATCAAGCACAGGCCCGCCAGCTTCTCCAGCGCGCGGCCGATCCAGGGCTTGGCGCGCAACTGCGCGGCCAAAAAATGCGTTAGGAGTACGACCGCCAAACCGTAGCAAAAAGTGAGCCCCGCAATAGTGAGCGCCATAAAAGCAAAGGTGCGCAGGCCTTGGTGCTGGGTCGGATCCACAAACAACGGGAAGAAGGCCATGTAAAACACAATCGCTTTGGGATTGAGCAAGGTGATGATGAATGACTGACGCAGGTAGTGGCCCGGCTTGATGTTGAGCACCGGGGCCGCACCCGGCTTGGCCAGCAACATCCGGCCACCCAACCATGTCAAATAAGCCACACCCAGCCACTGAACGGCGGCAAAGGCGGTCGGGTAGGCCAGCAGCAGCGCGGCCACCCCCGCCACTGCCAGCCACAACAAAACCTGGTCACCCGCAATCACGCCCAGCGTAGCCGCCAGCCCACCGCGCACGCCCCCCTTGCCGGTGGACGTGATCAGAGCCAAATTCCCAGGTCCGGGAATGGCCAAGAAAAGAATGATGGCGGCAACAAAAGCGCCGTAATCAGCTACGCCGAACATGATGGTGAGGAGGTGAAAAACCTGTAGAAACGGAAGGCTGAGTGTACGTGAGTGCGCTGGACATTCATCGCGAGGAAGTGTTGATACCCGTCATTAACGACGACATAACTTGATTACAAGTTAGTCTTCACTGAAACTCCGTTTTCCCGCGAAGGCAGGAATCCAGCCCTCCAAAAGCTCAGGGCTTCAGGCCCATCCAGACGAGGCAACGCTCGGCATCGAGGCCAGGCACCGTGAGTTGTTCCACGTGAAACACATCAAGATCAACCGGCAAGGCCGCAAGCTCATCGGTCGGCGGCTTGCCCTTTAAGGCCATCCAGATGCCCGCCGAGTTGGCGTTCTCGACATCGCCCCGCTTCAAGGCCGCGCGCGACCAATTCGTAAAGTCCAATAAGGATGCAAAAGCCCGCGAACACACTACGTCAAAACCATCACTTAAACTCTCCACCCTCGCATGCAGGCCGCGCAGATTAGGCAACTTGAGTGCCAGCGCCACTTGCGAAATGAAGGCGGCTTTCTTCGCCACCGTGTCCACGCACGTCACCCGGATGTCAGGGCAACAGATGGCGATCACCACGCCGGGTAGGCCAGCACCGGCACCCACGTCCAGCAGCTTGAGTGCCCTGCCCTCGGTTTGGTGCCGCAGCGGCAGCACCGCCGCCAAACTGTCCAGCAAGTGATGCGTCAGCATTTCCGCCGGATCGCGCACCGCCGTCAGGTTATAGACTTTGTTCCACTTCTGAATCAGCGCCAGGTAGTCCAGCAGCAAATCGAACTGACCCGCACTGAGCGTCAAACCCAAGGTGCACGCGCCCTCCTCCAGGGTTTGGCGCAAGGGATGGGTAGGCACCACTCCGGCAGTCGTCATGCCGCGGACTCGTCCACCAGCGCTTCACGCGCGGCAGCGGCAAAGCCCTTGAAGCCACCCCTCTTCAGGTGAATCATCAGCAAGGAGATGCTGGCAGGGGTGATGCCGGAAATGCGTGAGGCCAAGCCCAGGGTCTCGGGCCGGCGCCGGGTCAAGGTCTGTCGCGCCTCAATCGAGAGCGCCGTCACCTGCATGTAGTCCAGATCAGCGGGCAGCCTCATACCCTCCAGGTGCACGGCGCGCTGCACCTCTTCGATTTGCCGGTCAATGTAGCCCGAGTATTTGGCGGCAATTTCTACCTGCTCAATCACCGGCGCACTCAGCTCGCCCAGCGCTTGGGGCGCAACCGCCTCACTGGTAAAGCGTCCGCCATCCAACGACATCAAGCCGGTGTAGTCCACGTCGGGACGGCGCAGCAAATCAAACAGATTGTGCTCATGCTCAATCGCCTTGCCTAAAACCCGCGTCGACTCATCCGCTGGCAGGTTGCGCGGATTGACCCAGGTGCTTTTCAGGCGCTCTGTTTCACGTGAAACAGCGTCGCGCTTTCGACAGAAGCTGTCCCAACGGGCGTCATCAACCAAGCCCATGCGGCGACCTGCTTCGGTCAGACGCATGTCGGCGTTGTCCTCACGCAATTGCAGTCGGTACTCGGCCCGGCTGGTGAACATGCGGTAGGGCTCGGTCACCCCCTTGGTGATGAGGTCATCGACCAGCACGCCAAGATAGGCCTCGTCACGGCGTGGCAGCCAAGCGTCCTCGCCCCGGCACTGCAAGGCGGCGTTGATGCCCGCAAACAGGCCCTGCGCTGCGGCTTCTTCGTAGCCGGTCGTGCCATTGATTTGTCCGGCAAAAAACAGGCCCGCCACTTGACGCGTCTCGAAGCTGGATTTGAGCGAGCGCGGGTCAAAGTAGTCGTACTCAATGGCATAGCCGGGACGCAGGATGTGCGCGTTCTCCAGCCCTTTCATGCTGCGCACGAGCTGGTACTGAATGTCAAACGGCAGGCTGGTGCTGATGCCGTTGGGATAGACCTCATGCGTGGTCAAGCCTTCAGGCTCCAGGAAAATTTGGTGGCTGTCTTTGTCGGCAAAGCGGTTGATCTTGTCTTCCACGCTTGGGCAGTAGCGCGGCCCCACTCCGTCGATCTTGCCCGTGAACATGGGGCTGCGGTCAAAACCGCTGCGGATGATGTCGTGCGTGCGCTCATTGGTATGGGTGATCCAGCACGGCACTTGTTGCGGGTGCATGGCTGCGTTGCCCATGAAGCTGAACACCGGCACCGCGTCGCTCATGCCGCCCGGCATGCCGTCGCCCGGTTGCGCCTGGCATTGAGAGAAGTCGATCGTACGCCCATCGAGCCGTGGCGGCGTGCCGGTCTTGAGTCGCCCTTGTGGCAATTTCAATTCTTTCAAGCGTGTCGACAGCGACACGGCGGGTGGATCACCGGCGCGACCGGCAGCGTAGTTGTTCAAACCCACATGGATCTTGCCGTCCAAAAACGTGCCCGCCGTCAGCACCACAGTGCGGCTGCGGAACTGGATGCCCACCTGCGTCACCGCGCCCACGACCCGGTCGCCCTCCACCATCAGGTCATCGACGGCCTGCTGAAACAACCACAGATTGGGCTGATTTTCCAGTCGCTTGCGGATCGCCGCCTTGTACAAAATGCGGTCGGCCTGGGCGCGGGTGGCGCGCACCGCCGGACCTTTGGAGCTGTTCAGAATCCGGAACTGAATGCCGCCCTCGTCCGTGGCAATCGCCATGGCACCACCCAGTGCATCGACCTCTTTGACCAGATGCCCCTTGCCAATCCCGCCGATGGACGGGTTGCAGCTCATCTGACCCAGGGTCTCAATGTTGTGACTCAGGAGCAAGGTCTTGCAACCCATGCGCGCCGCCGCCAGCGCGGCCTCAGTACCCGCATGGCCGCCACCGACCACGATCACGTCAAATTCTTGCGGGTATAGCATCAGACGGCCTCTGTCCATTTATTAACCTTTCATTTTAACGCAGGCCTTGATTTATCAAAGCCAAAAGGGTCTTTACAGCTATTGTTTTGCTAGCTTGAAAGTCACTTGAATTCACGTGACCACGTCTATCTGCTCCCTGTGGATCAGCCCTCGTGGATAATCCAGAGCGATGATTGCCCACCGCCTTTTCTCCCCCATGCTGCTGTGTACTTTGTTTGCACTGGCGGCTACAACACGGGCCCAAAGTCTGGCGGCGCTGGCACCCGAGCCCACCGACTCGCCCTTCTCCCTGCACGCCCAAACCACCTGGGTCTGGCAAGCCAAACCCGCCTTCGGTGCAGCCTATAGCGGCCCCAACAGCTTGAGCCCACTGGAAGAACGATCCTACTCATTCACAGCCACTGCCGACCTCGGCTTGCGCCTGTGGGACGGTGCGCAAATTCACCTCAACCCCGAAGCCGCCCAAGGCGTGCCGCTGTCCCGCTTGACAGGTGCAGGCGGGCTTTCCAACGGAGAGTTAGCCCGCACTTCTGGGCCAGAGACCAGTAGCTACCGTTCTCGACTGTTCTTACTACAACGCTGGAACACCGGGGGTGAGCTTGAAACCCTGGCGCCTGGCTTTAACGAAGTCGGTGGCAATGCCAGCGCAAATCGCTGGACGCTGGTGCTAGGCACATTTTCCCTGCTCGACTACTTTGACCCCAACCCCTACGCCAAAGACCCGCGCAGTCAGTTCTTCAACTGGTCTTACCTGACCCACGGCGCTTGGGATTACGCCGCCGACGCGCGCGGCTACACCTCGGGTTTCATGCTGGAATACCGCAGCCCCACCTGGGCCGTGAGAGGCGGTCGGGCCATGCTGCCAGTCGAGTCCAACGGCTTGACGCTGGACGGCAACCTGGGTCAGCACTATGGCGATCAAATCGAGGCCGAGTTCGATCTGCCACTTAGCCTGCCTGCCGGGCCACTGCGGGCTCGCTTACTGGCGTTTCGCAACCAGGCGGTGATGGGCAACTACAGCGATGCGCTGGCGCTTGGCAACACCCTCAATGCGACACCCAACGTGGCTTTGGTACGACGCGAACAAACCAAAACCGGCTGGGGCTTCACGCTGCAAGCCCCTTTGTCCGAAGATGCAGGCCTGTTCTTGCGCATGAGCCGCAACAATGGCGAATCCGAGACCTTCGCCTTCACCGAGATAGACCAGCAAACAGCGTTGGGCGGGCAGTTCACCGGCGCGCCTTGGGGTCGCCGTGCGGATCGTTGGGGCGTCGCCCTCGCCGTTAACGATCTGTCGGCACCACACCGGGGCTATCTGGCTGCAGGGGGGCTCGGCTTTTTCCTGGGCGATGGCGCATTGAACTACGGTTCTGAACGCGTGTTGGAAACCTGGTACCGCATCGCCCTGCCCGACTTAAGCACACGAGCAGGTCGTGTGCAATCAACCCTGTCATTGGGCTGGCAACACATCACCAACCCCGGCTACAACCAAGACCGTGGCCCCGTCCAAACCTATTCCCTGCGCTGGCACAGTGAGTTTTAAAAACATGAAATATCCCCTGCTCACAGGGCTCGCCTTGATGCTGATCGGGTTATCGACCGTATCAGCCCAGAGTTTGGATACAGCGACGGAAAACACCCCCCCTTTCAAACTCACCACTGGCCTGTACCAATACAGCAGCCCTGACGGTCAAACAAACAACGCGGTAGACATCAACCTTCGTCACAGCTCTTCAATCGGTAATGTCTGGCTGGGTCACTTTGTCTGGCCAACCCAAGAGATCACACAAGACCGCGTGGGATGGGATAACACCATTCCCCTCCCCTCCCCCGTCGGTGAAGTGCGGCTCATCCCCTCGCTACAACTGGCCACTGGTGGGGCGTGGAATAGCAGTTTGGGTGTGGAAACGGGTGAGCGTTGGTTTGTGGGCGCAGGCCTAGGGCGCACCAACCTGCGCGACTCGGTCAGCCTGAATTTTGACCCCAATGACGCGCTCAGCCTGTCAGGCGGCTACCGTTGGCCAGACAGTCAATCACTCTCCTTCTTGCTGGTGCGTGACAACCGTCTCAACCCCGACCAACGTCATCTGCACCTAATTTACCGAAAACCCTTGCCTGATCATCATCGATTCACACTGGATCTTCTCTTGAAGTCTGGCCTCGTGGAAGGTGAAGCCATCGAACGCACAGGCTTGGCTCTCACCTACGACTGGCCACGATGGTTTGTCCGTGTCAGTTACGACCCCAAGGCTAATTTCACCGTCCAAGACCTCTGGCGATTGGCCTTTGGAACACGGTTTTAAAGCCGCCTTAAAACTCTGGGGATAAGTTTTTAACAAAGACCAAGTTATCCACAGAATTTTCACTTCTTAGAAGTTGTTCATATTTTCATGACAGCTCGCAACCTGGGTGATACACACCCTTCAAACCCATCTAAGTCATTGAAAAAAATCATAAAAACCAACTTACCCACAATCAAACCGAACACCTACTACTACTACTATCTTTAATTAAGTAATTTAAATTAAGAGATAACAAGAGACTCATGAAGTCAGCCACCGATTTCCCACACACCACCCTTGGACTTGATTTTGGAACCTCCAACTCCGCACTCGCTTGGGTACAAGCCCAAGGTTTGGCACATGCACTACCTCTAGAAGGGGATGCCAAGACCTTACCCACGGCTGTTTTTTATAACGTTGAAAATCGCAGCACTCACTTTGGCCGTGAAGCCATACGCTTGTATTTGAGCGGCACCGAAGGCCGCTTGATGCGGTCGCTCAAAAGCTTATTGGGTAGTCCACTTCTAGGTGAAAAAACGCTGGTTAATGGTCATCTCTTGAGTTTTCAAGACATCATTGCCAGTTTTTTGAGCGAATTGCGTCTACGGGCCACGCAGCAATTAGGCGTTAACCCTGAGCGTGTTGTCATTGGTCGCCCAGTGCATTTTGTGGATGACGACACCGCACGTGATGCGCAGGCAGAAGAAGCCTTACTGCAAGCAGCGAAGCAAGCAGGCCTGATGAATGTAAGTTTTCAGCTGGAGCCCATTGCGGCTGCGCTGGACTATGAACGCCGCATCAGCCGTGAGAGCCTGGTGTTGGTGGTGGACATTGGCGGTGGAACATCAGATTTCACGGTGGTGCGACTGGGGCCCGACCAGGTGGCACGGAC
>JANXSU010000299.1 GCA_025356545.1 Comamonadaceae bacterium | reverse complement strand
ATGCTGCCAGTCAGCTCCTGACGCAACTGGTCAAAGTCAATGCTGCGGGTGACCACCCCTTTGGCATCACGCGACTCCACCATGCAATTGGGGAACAGCTCTACCAGCTTGTCGATATTGGCCTGGGTCAGGTCCGGGCTGTGCATTTTCAGTTTATTCATGTTGTTCATCGCCTGGTTTGGGTAGCTTGCCCGACTGCTTTTCCAGCTTCTTGTCGTCGCTTTTGACGCGGCGCTCCAGCTTTTTAATGTCTTCTTCGGCAGGCAGGCGTTCGGGTTGAATGCCGCGTTGTCCAAGCATAGTTCTGACGCTGTCGTTGTTGTGGACGTGCTCGCGGGTAATGGATGGTTCGCCCTGCAAATCGTCTTGCTGCACGTTATGGTTGGTCATTTCCGTGGCCAAATTCTTAGCTGCAATGGTCAACGTGGGCAAAAAATCTGCCAGTGGGCGGGTGTGCGTGATGCCGTATTTGGCTTTCATGGCTTGGGTGTTGTGGCCGCCAAACAGGGCGGCATCGCCTTGGGAGCGGATGCGGCCAAAGCCTGCGTCGTCAACGCCACGCTCAAAGATGTTTTGGGACAAGGTTTTTTCAGACTCGCGCAGCCTCTCGCGTGCATCAAGCCGGGTTTGCAAGCGCATGCGGTCTTCAATCAGCTCTTGCTTGCGGGTCTGGATGGCGAAGTAGCTCTGGGCAAAGGCGATGGCCTCTTTGCGTGGATCGCCGTTTTGGGCGATGAGGTAGCAGGCGTAGCGGGTAAGCATGAAGTCGTCCACTTCGCGTTGCCCACCCTTGCCAATTTCGATCATTTTCGTGACGCCACGAAAATGATCAGATTCGTTGTAACCCGTTGATTTGCAAGACTCTATGGCCCTCTGGATGGCGGTTTGAAAATTCTCCCAGCGGCTGTAATCCAAGGGTTCCATCAGCTCGCGGGCAAACCAGAACTCGATGTTCTCGTCATCCATTCGGTGACTCATTGCGTCAAAGCGGGTTTTAAGGTGTGCCAGGGTTTGGATGCTCATGGGTCAGTTCTTTGGAGTGCGGGTGGCCAGGGTCAAGTCAGGGCTGTGCATTTTCAGTTTATTCATGGTCTTTTTGGCTTCTAGCCCCCATGCAATATGCGGGAGAAGCTACTAAATAAATAGCAAATTGGGTGCTTTGGCCACCGGTCATGTCAGCGCTTCCAGCTCAGTGCGAATGGTACGCAACTGGGCGTTGATCTCGACCTTGCGGTTGAACTGTTTTTCAGCACTAAGGCGGGCTTCCAGCTTGGCCACTGCCGCTTGTTTGGCTGCCAGTGCGGCCAGGCGGTCCAACTGGTCACGCAAAGACTCGCCTGCGCGGGCTGGAATGGTCAAATGCTGTCGCAATATCTGCTCGTACAGGCCCTGCAAATCCAGCGCCAAGGGCAATGCAGGCCGGGCTTCACCGTCCGGCTGCCAAGGCGCAGCATGGTAGTCCCCCAGCACCCACTGGCTGGCTGGTTGACCCCCTTGGTGGTGGGCGGCATCGCTGGGCCGCTTATAGGCGGCAATCGGCTGGGTTTTCCCGTCAAACCGCAGGTTGAACAGGATGGGGCGCGGCATGGCCTTGTCGATGCAGCGCAGTACCGAATGGCTGACATCAGGCAGCTTCAAAGCGACTTCAAACACTTCAATCTCCGGCACCGCCGGTTTGGCGGGCAGATTGATGGTCTCTGGCGAGAGCTTGTAGGCCCAGGTGATGCTTTCCACCTGCTGCACAAACAGCGCTCGCAAGACGGAAGTGGGCTTGGCATGGGCGTAGATTTTCGACTTGGCGACCGGGCTACCTACTGCCGCCTGCGACGGCCAGGTGAAAAGTGCTTGGCTAGTCATTGGGCCTGAATCACCAAGAAGCTGATCAACTCGAAGTCTTCGAGCCCGGCAATCTCTCCCACCAAGGCGCTGGTTTTGCCGGGCGAAAACAGGCTGTCCACATCCTGCTCCTGCTGGCGCTCAATCATGGAGTGAATGGCTTGGTCTAGCAGGTTAGAGAACGTGCGCATGTTGCGACCATCGTCGGTCGCCGTATTGAATGGCTCAAAAGCGGCAGGTACTGGTTCGCTGCGGCCTTTGCAGGCATTGCGGGCCAGGTCCAGCAGTGCCTTGACTTCCATATGGTCGGCAATGATGCTGCCGTCCATGCCGATGTAAACCAAGTAGTACGGGTGCAGCCGGTTCTTTTGCTGCACAACTGCACCGCCAGTGCCACTCAACAGGCGGTTGCGCAGCGTGAAAATGACGCCGGGCTGCAAGCCTTTGTCGGGGTTGGCGTGCACCACGGCATGCAAACCATTGGGCAAGCGGGCCAGGTCGCCATGGGCTTTGACGTAGTTCAGCAAGTCCATGCGGAAGTCGTTCAGGCCCAGATCGGTAATGGAGACCCCGGTTTTGAGGTCTTCCATTTCGATGACTTCTTCTTGCAGGCGGCGCAATTGCTCCTTGCGGTAGGCCACGTCATTGGACTGGGCGGACAGCACGTTGTCATCGCCCGTGGCGGTCACGTCGGCAATCATCATGCGGCTTTCCACCCGCTCTTTGAGGCGGATGTACTCGTCCAAGCTGATATCGGGCCAGTAGTTGACCAACTGGATGCGCGCATTGGGAGAGCCAATACGGTCCACCCGACCAAAGCGCTGGATGATGCGCACCGGGTTCCAGTGGATGTCGTAGTTGATGACGGTGTCGCAATCCTGCAAGTTCTGGCCTTCGGAGATGCAGTCGGTGCCGATCATCACGTCGATTTCACCCGGCTCATGGGGCATGGTCAGCGCCTTTTCTTTGGCGCGCGGCGCAAACAGCGTGAGCATGGTCTGAAAGTCGATACCTTGGCGCGGGTTGGCAGCCAACCGGAGTGTGGTTTTCGGCTCGGTGGAGCCGGTGACCTTGCCGGTATGGATGCCATGCTTCTGGAACAGGCCCGGTGCCAGGTTGTCGTACAGGTAATTGGCGGTGTCTGCGAACGCGGTGAATATGAGCAGCTTGCGGTTGCCGGGGTTAAAGGGGTGCGCTAGCTTCTGCTCGATCTGCGCTTTCAGGTGTTGGAGCTTGGCATCGTCCGCCGGGGTGATTTTGGCCATTTCAGCCAAAAGCCCATCGATGACGGCCAGGTCACCATTAAGGTCATGTTCCCAAGACGGCAAGTCCATGTCACCCAGGTCGATTTGCACCTTGCCACCAGTTGAATTGCTTTCGCTGCTCTGGTCATCATCCAGGTCCGGCAACAGCTCGTCGTCAAAGTCGGCATCCTCAAAGTCGGGCGTATGGTCGGTGAACTTGGCGGCCTTGCCTGACTTTTTGAACGCCGTGATCTTGGCCAGCGCCTTCTGGTGGTTGCTTTGCAGGCTCTGCAATGTCAGGCGGAACGATGCGACCGAACTTTCCAGCCGTTTGAGCAGGTTGACCGTCATCAGCGCTTGCAGGCTCTTTTCGCGGTCGGCCTGTTTGAACTTGCCTCCGCCGCTGGCCACCTCGGTGTCGTACATGTCTTCGTACTTCTTGATGCGGCTGGGCAGGATGTAGCCCACGGGCGCATACACGGCCAGTTTCAGCAGGCTGAGCTGGTTGAAGATGTCGTTGAAGCCAATGACATCGGTGCGCTGGGTCAGCGGGCAATGGAATGACAGGGGTTTGAGGCGCTCGGGGAACGTGCCAATGTCCTTGGTGTCGTAGAACGTCTCGATGTGCTTGCGCGACCGGGCAATGGTCACACTATCCAGCAGCTCGAAAAAATCAAAGTCCAGCGCGGCCAGGATGGCACTGGCGGTACGCTCTTCCGGCGGTAGCTTGGTCCACATATTGAACGCGGTTTGCGCGCGGCGGAATATCTCGTCAATGTCCTTCTCGGTGCGCAGTTTGTCGCCCAGCAACCCGGCATTACCTTCATACGCCAAAGCCAGTTGGTTGCGCAGATCGTTAAACCGGTTGTTAACCGGGGTGGCAGACAACATCAGCACCTTGGTTTTGACGCCCTGCTTGATGACCGTGTTCATCAGCTTTTGGTAGCGCGTCTCCTTGTCCTTGTAGACATCGTTGTTGCGGAAGTTGTGGGACTCGTCAATTACGACTAGGTCGTAATTGCCCCAGTTGACCCGGTTGAGCGGCGTGCCAAAGGATTCGCCGCTGGTGCGCTGCAAGTCGGTATGGCACAGCACCTCATAGTTGAACCGGTCTTTGGCGAAGATGTTGGTTTTAAGGTTGCGGTTGTAGGTGAGCCAGTTATCGGCCAGCTTCTTGGGGCATAACACCAAGACAGAGCGGTTACGCAGCTCGTAATACTTGATGACGGCCAGCGCGGTGAAGGTTTTGCCCAGGCCCACGCTGTCGGCCAGGATGCAGCCGTTGTAGGTTTCCAGCTTGTTGATGATGCCGGTGGCAGCATCGCGCTGGAAGTTGAACAGCTTTTGCCACACCAGGGTGTCGAGGTAGCCTGTGCGGTCGTTGGGCAGCACGTCTTCATTGAGGTCTTCCAGAAACTCGTTGAAGATGTTGTAGAGCATCAGGAAGTAGATGCGCTCGGGCGAATTCTCTTGGTACACCGACGCAATGTGCTCGCACACCAAGGTGGTCACGTCCGTTAGCTTGTCGGGATCGGCCCATATTTGATCGAACAGGCTCAGGAACACGCTGGTGTTGGCTGGCTCGTCAAACTTGTTGACGATGTTGGACACAGCGTTACCGCGCTGGTAGCCCAAATCGACGGCAGTGAAGCCGTGCAGCGGCATGTAAACCGAATTGGGCGCGGCGGGTGCAGCGGTCTGCACCGCTGCAAACTGCTGCATGGGGGCCACGCCACTGTTGGAGCGGAATTTGGCTTTGCGGCGCATCCAGTCGGCACACTCGCGCGCAATGGCGCGCTGGGTCAGCTTGTTTTTGAGCTGCACCTCGAACTCGGTGCCATAGAAGCTACGCTCGGTTTGGGTCTCGGAGGGTGACTTGGGGATATGGAACTCGCGCCGCTCCTTCTTGGCGACATCGGTTACCTCGTCGGGCATGAACGTGGGGGACGTGAAGATGAACTCGAATGACTCCACCGATTCCAACTCGCGCTTCAAGGCCTCGTAGGCGTAGATGGAGAAGCACGACGCGGCGATTTTGAGCCGCGCACCTGGCTGGACGGACTGCTTGATGTCTTCGCCCAGCAGGTCGTTGATGTTGTCGATGAGTTTCATTCTTTACTATTTCCCTCGCATCCAAGTATCACGCAAATAGTTGCCCGACAATCAAGGGATGAACCCTGATACCGCTTTGAATGTTCACCTGAACGAGCCTCTCGCTATCGGCCTGAGCTGGCACAACCGCTTCGCGCAACTCGGCCCCGACTTCTTGACCGCGCTGCCGCCCCAGCCGCTGCCCGCGCCCTATTGGGTGGGGCGCAGCGCCGCCGTGGCGCGCGAGTTGGGGCTGGACGCGGCTTGGATGGCATCCGATGAACTGCTCAACGCCCTCAGCGGCAACCGGGCGCTGGCGGGCACTCAGCCGCTGGCTTCGGTCTATAGCGGCCACCAGTTTGGCGTGTGGGCAGGGCAACTGGGCGATGGCCGCGCGCTACTGCTGGGCGAGACGGCAGGCGGGCTGGAGGTGCAACTCAAAGGCGCGGGGCGCACGCCCTACTCGCGCGGGGGGGATGGCCGCGCCGTGCTGCGCTCCAGCATCCGCGAATTTTTGTGCAGCGAGGCCATGCACGGCTTGGGCGTGCCCACTTCACGCGCACTGTGCGTGACCGGCTCTGACGCGCCCATATACCGGGAAGAGGCTGAAACGGCGGCGGTGGTGACCCGGGTAGCCCCGAGCTTCATCCGCTTTGGTCATTTTGAGCACTTTGCCTACCGCAACCAGTTACCGCAACTCCAGCAACTGGCCGACTACGTGATTGACCGCTACTACCCAGCCTGCCGCACCACAGATCAGTTCAACGGCAACCCCTACGCCGCCCTGCTCCAGGCGGTGAGTGAGCGCACGGCCAAGATGGTGGCGCACTGGCAGGCGGTGGGCTTTTGCCACGGCGTGATGAACACCGACAACATGAGCATTTTGGGTCTGACGATTGACTACGGCCCGTTCCAGTTTTTAGACGGGTTCGATCCGGCCCACATCTGCAACCACTCCGACACGCAGGGCCGCTACGCCTACCAGCAGCAGCCCAATATCGCGTACTGGAACCTGTTTTGCCTGGGTCAGGCGCTGCTGCCTTTGATTGAAGAGCAAGAACTGGCGCTGGCCGCGCTGGAGTCCTATAAAACGGCCTTCCCCGCCGCGTTACAAGACCGTATGCGCGCCAAGCTGGGGCTGAAAGAAGCCGTGCCGGGCGACCTGGCTTTGATTGAGGCCGTCTTGAAACTGCTGGCGCAAGACAAAGTGGACTACACCATCTTTTGGCGTCGCCTGAGCCACTGGGTGGCTGACGGCCAGACCGAGCCGGTGCGTGATCTGTTTTTGAATCGACCCGGTTTGGATGCCTGGTTGCTACAGTATTCAGAGCTGCTTACGCATGTAAATAAAGGGCTAGCGTTCGATTTAATGTTAAAAACCAATCCCAAATTCGTGCTCCGCAACCATTTGGGCGAGCAAGCCATCCGCGCTGCGAAACTAAAAGACTTTTCTGGTGTCCATACCCTGCTGGCTTTGCTGGAAGACCCGTTTGCCGAGCATCCGGGGTTCGAGAGCTATGCCGACTTTCCGCCCGACTGGGCTTCTTCGATTGAAATCAGTTGCTCTTCTTAAAATTTAAAACCTATTTTCAAAACCCATCATGATCCAAAAAACCGACGCCGAATGGAAAACCCTGCTGGCCGAAAAAGGGGCTGAGCCTGTGGCCTTTAATGTCACCCGCCACGCAGCTACCGAGCGCCCCTACACAGGCAAGTACGAAAAACACTGGGCAAGCGGCAGCTACGCCTGCATCTGCTGCGGCGCCAAGCTGTTTGACTCTGACACCAAGTTCGATGCGGGCTGCGGCTGGCCCAGCTTCTCCCAAGCCGCGGCACCCGATGCCATCACCGAAGTGGTGGATCGCGCCCACGGCATGCGCCGCACCGAAACCTTGTGCGCGCAGTGCGGTGCCCACCTGGGCCATGTGTTTGATGACGGCCCGGCCCCCACTGGCCTGCGCTACTGCATGAATTCGGCCTCGCTGGATTTCAAACCCTGACCCGCCCATTGATAATCACCGCATGAAAATACTGATCGATTTCTTCCCCATCCTGCTGTTCTTCGGGGCCTACAAGTTCGCAGACATCTACACCGCCACCGGCGTGTTAATGGCCGCCACCGTGCTGCAAATGGGCTTGATCTACCTGATCGACCGCAAGCTCCAACTCATGCACAAGATCACCCTGGTGCTGATCCTGGGCTTCGGTGCCCTGACCTTGGGCCTGCATGACGAGCGCTTCATCAAGTGGAAGCCCACCGTGCTTTACGCCAGCATGGCCATCGCACTGGCGGTAGCGCTGTGGGGTATGCGCAAAAACATCCTCAAACTGCTGCTCGGCAACCAGTTGGAGCTGCCCGACGCGGTCTGGATGCGCCTGAACCTGGCCTGGATTGTTTACTGCACCTTCATGGCCGCCACCAACGCCTATGTCGCGGCTTTTTACAGCACCGAAGTCTGGGTCAATTTCAAGCTCTGGGGCTATGCCTTCCCGCTGACCTTTATCGTGGCGCAGGGGCTCTACATTGCGCGTTACATCAAAACTGACGAGTCGCAAAGCAAATGAACGATCTGACCCAACTTGTCAGCCAAATGACGCAGCGCCTGCATGAGCGGCTACAACCCACACTGCTAGAAGTCATTGACGAAAGCGCCCAACACGCCGGCCATGCGGGAGCCAACGAGCAAGGTTACGGCACACACTTTCGGGTGCGAATTACGTCACCCTTTTTTACAGGCAAGACGCGCGTGGCACGTCACCGGCTTGTGTATGATGCGCTGCAGGATTTCATTGACCAAGGCGTACATGCGCTGGCCATTGAAACCGTTTAAAAAACTTAGCCATTAATCGCATACACCGTTCGGGCTGAGCTTGTCGAAGCCTTACCAGTCCTTCGACAAGCTCAGGGCGAACGGACTTTGTTTTCTGTACTTATCTTAGGACCCATGATGAAGAAGCAGTTTTACACGGCCCTTGCCGCCGCCACCCTTGTCGGCACGCTAGCCATCCCCGCCGCCGCTCAAAATGTTGCCATTGTCAATGGCAAGCCCGTCCCCACGTCACGCGTGGAAGCGCTGGCACAGCAGCTCGCCCGCGCAGGCCGCCCTGTCACCCCCGAGATGATGGGTCAACTCAAAGACGAAGTCATTGCCCGCGAGTTGTTTGTGCAAGAAGCCCAAAAACAAGGCCTGGACAGCAGCGAAGAGTTCAAGGTTCAAATGGAACTCACTCGCCAGACCATCCTGATCCGCGAACTGTTTGCCAACTACCAAAAAACCAATGCCGTGACCGACGCTGACATCAAGGCCGAATACGACAAGCTGGCCGCCGCCAACAGTGGCAAGGAATACCGCGCCCGCCACATCCTGGTGGAAAAGGAAGACCAGGCCAAGGCCATCATTGCCTCGATCAAAAAAGGCGCGAAGTTTGAAGATATCGCCAAAAAGCAATCCAAAGACCCAGGCTCTGGCGCCAATGGCGGCGACCTCGATTGGGCCAATGCGGGCTCGTTCGTGAAAGAGTTTTCTGACGCCATGGCTGGCCTGGCCAAGGGCAAGATGACCGAGACCCCCGTGAAATCACAGTTCGGCTACCACATCATCCGCTTGGACGACGTGCGTGAAGCCCAAGCCCCCAAACTGGAAGACGTCAAGCCGCAAATCGCCCAGCAGCTGAACCAGCAAAAACTCGTCAAATACCAGGATGAGTTGCGCGCCAAAGCCAAGATCGAATAAGAAATTCCGTTCGAGCTGAGCTTGTCGAAGCCCTTAGACAAGCTCAGGGTGAACGGACTGACAACGAGAGTCCTTGTCCATGAAGATCACCTCTATTTTTACCGCCCTTGCACTCGCCTTGGCCAGCGTGTTGAGCGCTTGCTCCTCAAACCCCAAAGTCCCCGCAGCCACTGTTTCAGAGCTGGCCCCAGGGGGCACTTTGCGGGCCGCCATCAATTTGGGCAATCCGATTTTGGCCACCCGTGACCCGGCCACCGGCCAGGCACGCGGCGTGTCGGTGGACTTGTCCCGTGAACTGGCGCAGCGCTTGGGCGTGAAGCTGGAGCTGATCACCTTCACCTCCGCTGGCCAGGTGGTCGAAGCGGTGAAAGAAGCCAAGGTCGATATCGCCTTTGTCGCCATTGACCCGGTGCGCGGGGCCGACATCGGCTACAGCGCCGCCTATGTAGTGATTGAAGGCGCGTACATGGTGCGCAACAACTCACCCATCCAGCGTAACGAAGAGGTGGATCGCCCCGGTATTCGCATCGCGGTTGGCCTGGGCAGCGCGTATGACTTGTTTCTCAAACGTGAAATCAAAGCCGCCACGCTGGTGCGCGCGCCCACCTCACCCGCTGTGACCGATCTGTTCATGGCGCAAAACTTGGATGTGGCCGCAGGCGTCAAACAGCAACTGCAAATGGACGCGCAGCGCACACCCGGCTTGCGCCTGCTGGATGGACGCTTCATGGTCATCAACCAAGCCATTGGCACACCCAAAGCACGCACAGCCAGCATCGCTTACTTGCGTGAGTTTGTTGAAGACATGAAGGCCTCAGGCTTTGTGGGTGCTGCGCTCAAGCGTCACGGCATTGAAGGTGCCGCCGTGGCCGAGTTGGCCCCTAAAAAATAAACCAGGAGACAACGATGTTCAGAACACCGCAACTACTTTTCTGCGGGGTGCTGGCCATCACCCTGTGCGCCCCCGCCCAGGCTCGCGTCACGAGCATCGTCATTGACGAGACCATCCCCATGGCGACCCCTGCGGGCAGTGCCGCACGCGCGATTGCCTACGAACAAATTGCAGGTCGTGCCTTTGGTGAGCTAGACCCCAAGCTGCCGGGCAACGCCATCATCCAAGACATTGAGCTGGCCAAGGACGCGGATGGCAAGGTGCGCTACGTCGCCTCTTTCGTCATCTACAAGCCGGTGGACATGCGCCAGGCCAGTGGCCTGATGTGGCATGACGTGCCCAACCGGGGCCGTGTGTACCCGGTCGCACCGCAGGAGTTTGCGCTGGGCGATATCGAGTTGGCCAGCGCTTGGCAGGGTGACAACGCGGGCCAGACCGCTGTGAAGGACAAGGGCTCGGCCAATGGCTTTCAATGGCTCAAACTGCCGGTGGCGCGCGGTGCCAATGGCACTGCGGTAACCGGCGAAGTCATGGGCCGCATCGTTAACCGATCCGGCCCGGCATCGCAAGGCCTGATCGTGCAAACCAACCCCGTGCCCTACAAGCCTGCGAGCATGGACACACGCCAAGCCAAGCTGGTGTCACGCGGAGCCGAGGGCATGCGCGGCGAAGTGTTTGATGAAGTGACCATTGCCCCCAGCGATTGGGCTTGGGCCAAGTGCGACGCTGCCAACCCCTTCCCCGGCACGCCCGATCCGACCCATATTTGTTTGAAGTCCGGCTTTGATGCCAAGCGCCTGTACCAAGTGGTGTTCACGGCCCAAGACCCTTATGTGCTGGGCATGGGTTTTGCGGCTTGGCGCGACGTGGCTGCCTTCTTCAAAAAATCCAGTGCAGACGACATAGGCACGGCTAATCCGATTGCCAAAGCGGTGAAGCACAGCATCTCGCGCGGCGTGTCGCAGTCGGGCAACTTCTTGCGCGGCTGGTTGCACCTGGGTTTTAACCAGGCCGAGGATGGCAGCCAAGTACATGACGGCATGTGGCCCATCATTGCCGGGCGTCGCATTGCCCTGAACTTCCGCTGGGCCCAGCCCGACGGTGTGCTGGAGTTGTACCAGGCGGGCAGCGAGGGGCCGCAGTGGTGGATATCACACCCCGACGCTCTGCGCGGCCTGCCAGCGGCGGGCATTTTGGATCGCTGTACCGCCACTAAAACCTGCCCCAAAATCATCGAACACTTTGGTTCAGCCGAGGTCTGGGCGCTCAAGCTCACGCCCGAATGGGTGGGCACAGACGCCAAGGCCGACCTGCCCCTGCCCGCTAACGTGCGCCGCTACTACATCGCCAGCACGGCCCACGGCGGTGGCCCAGGCGGCTTTGACAGCAGCCTGCCCGGTGTGGGCCTACCCACCGCGCCCTTGATGTGCCCCGGCAACAACTTTGGCATGGCCCAGCTACCCGCCAACCCGGTGCCGCACACTCAAACGGTCAACGCCATCCGCGTGCATTTCCGCAACTGGGTGATGAACAACACCGCCCCGCCACCCAACCGTTACCCCACACTGGCTGCGGGTCAACTGGCCGAATCGCACAAAGCAGCGCTGGGCTTCCCCACCCTGCCCGGCTTGCGCGCCAGCCTGCCCGAGGCGGAGTTCATCATGCCGGTGCTGGACTATGAATTTGGCCCGCAATTCAATGCACTCGATGGCTCTGGCATCCCGTCCATCACGCCGCCACGTATCAAACAAGCACTCAAAATGCTGGCACCCAAGGTCGATGCCGACGGCAATGAAGTGGGTGGTGTGCCCGTGGTACTGCTCGACGCTCCGCTGGGCACTTACCTGGGCTGGAACGTCACCTTAAATGGGGCCATGCCTTTCCACAAAGGGCAAATCTGCAACTACGCGGGTGGCATGCTTCCGTTTGCCCGCACGGCGGCGCAGCGGCTTGCCAACAACGACCCACGCCCTTCGCTTGAAGAGCGTTATGGCTCGCACGACGGGTATGTGGCTGTGGTGAAAAAGGCAGCCGCGCGTGCAGTGACTGAGGGTTTTTTACTGCCCGAGGACGCCGCTGCACTAATCACAGCCGCTGACAAAAGCGCTGTATTGCGCTGATGACTTCCGTCTCTCCCGCGCAGGCGGGAGTGACAAAAATGAAAACCCTATGAAACTCAATCTCCACAACAAATGCGCCATCGTCACCGGCGCGACTCAAGGCATAGGCTTGGCCACAGCCCAGATGCTGGCCGCAGAGGGCGCATCGGTCGTTATCGCCGCACGCGGGCGTGAGCGGCTTGACAGCGTGATTGCCGTCATCCGTGCAGCAGGCGGTCAAGCGCTGGGTGTGCAAGCCGATATCGGCCAAGAAACCGAATGCGCGCGCGTGGTGCAAGAGGCGCTGGCCGCGTTTGGTCGGGTCGATATTCTGGTCAACAACGCAGGTACGTCCAACCGGGGCGCGTTCGAGTCGGTGACTGATGCCACTTGGCAGGCCGACTTTGATTTGAAGCTATTCGGTGCGATTCGCCTAACGCGCTTGGTTGTGCCTGAGATGCGCCGGGTCGGTGGCGGGCGCATTATCAACATCACCAACATTGGGGCCAAGCAACCGCAGGCGGGATCTATGCCTACATCGGTCACGCGCGCGGCAGGACAGGCCATGACCAAGGCTTTGTCAAAGGAGTTTGCGGCTGACAAAATTTTGGTCAACACGGTGTGCATCGGCCTGATTCGCGCGGGGCAACACGAGAGCAAAGCCGCCTCCAGCGGACGCGATGTGGAAGACCTGTACGACGAGATGGGCAAGGCCATTCCGCTCGGGCGTGTGGGTTTGGCAGACGAGGTGGCCAACGTCATCACCTTCCTCGCCTCAGACGCGGCCAGTTATGTGACGGGCACCAGTATTAATGTGGATGGTGGTACGTCTGGGGTTTTGTAAAACGAGGAGAACAAGTTGAAAAATTCGCATTGGTTTTTGGCGACACGTAGCGCCCTAGTGGTGCTGACCTTGGCATTGCTGTCCGCCTGCGCCAGCCCACCCGCCAGCAACGCTCTAAGCGGCCCGCTGGTGCTGGACAAGCAAGGCAGCTTCTTTGTCGGCGGGCGCAACATCCAATCCGACACGCTCTCCACCCTGCCTGCCTACGCCGCCAGCGGCACGGTGGCGGTGGAACAAATGTACGTGCGCTACCAGCAGCCGGTGGATGCCAAACGCCTGCCGCTGACCTTCATCCACGGCTGTTGCCTGACCGGTAAAACCTGGGAGACTACGCCTGATGGCCGCATGGGTTGGGACGAGTATTTTGTGCGCCGAGGTCACCCGGTCTATGTGGTTGACCAAGTCGCGCGCGGGCGCTCTGCCGCCAACGCCACGCCCGTCGTCAGTGTGCGCGCAGGCAAGACACCCGCCGCAGAAACCCCGCCTGTTTTCATGGCCGGGCAAGAGGGTGCGTGGGCCATCTTCCGCTTTGGTGCGACTTACCCGCAAGTCTTTCCCGGCATGCGCTTTCCGCTGGAAGCCATTGGCGAGTTTTGGAAGCAAATGGTGCCCGACTGGCTCTTCACCCTGCCTACCCCCAACCCCACCATTTCCGCACTCTCCGAATTGGCGACGAAGTTGAACGGCACGGTGCTCATCAGCCACTCGCAATCGGGCATCTTCCCGTTTCAAGTGGCGGCCTTGTCAGAACGCGGCATTGCGGGCGTGGTCTCCATCGAGCCCGGTGCCTGCCCCTCGGCCACGGGTGATTTGAAGCCCTACCTGAAAGTGCCCATGATGGTGCTGTGGGGCGACTACGTGGATCAGGCGCCGCGCTGGGCACCGCGCCTCAAAGCCTGCCGTGAATTTGCCGCTGCCGCCACCCAAGCCGGTGGCCGCGTGGAGAACATTGTGTTGCCCGAGCTGGGCATCAAAGGCAACTCCCACATGCTGATGCAGGACAAAAACAGTCTGGAGCTGGCCGATTGGCTCTACGCTTGGATCGACCGCAATATCGAGCAAATCCGCCGCTGAACGGCGGCATCTCAAATCACCCCATAGGAGCAGCAATGAAAAAATGGCAAGCAAGCGTGTTGATGGCAAGTGCGGCGGCTGGCGTCCTATCTGGCAGCGGCCACGCGATGGCGCAAGAAGACCAGCGCCGCTTCAAGTTGACCCCCATCACCGAGATGACGGCCGATCAAAAAGCATACGTCGATGCCGTGCTGTCCGGCCCCACCTCGGCCACCGGCAGTGCCGCTGCCGTTCCGGGTGCGCCCACCATTGGCAGCCCCTTCAATGTGTACCTGCGCAGCCCCCTGCTGGCCGAGCAACTGCGTCGTGTGGCCGAGCACATCCGCTTCAAAAGCTCATTGCCCTTCAAGCTCAATGAGTTTGCGATTTTGGTCACCGCGCGGCAGTGGGGCTCGCAGTACGAGTGGTTCGCCCACCACCGTCTGGCGCTCAAAGCAGGCTTGAACCCCGCCATTGCCGAAGAACTGGCCCAAGGCAAACGCCCGACCAGCATGGACGCGGACGAGACCGCCATCTACAACTTTTCGCAAGAGTTGCACACCACCAAACAGGTGAGCGACGCCACCTTCAAAGCCGTGGTCGACAAGTTTGGAGAGCAGGGCGCGATGGACCTGATCGCCGTGAACGGTTACTACGTGCTGGTCTCCATGGTGTTGAACGTGGACCGCACGCCCCTGCCGGGCGGGGCCAAGCCGCCGCTGCCGGAACTCAAATAAACACCGCTGTCTTTCCCGCGCAGACGGGAATCCGGCCCTCAAGGAAACACATGCTCCCCCTCTCCAAGTTCATCCACAGCACCGCAGCCCTCGTGCTGGGCATCACCGCCTTCACTCTGTCAACCGCACACGCCCAAAACATGCCCACCCCTAAAGAAGGCCACTGGATCGCCAAAGACTTCCGCTTCCACACCGGCGAAGTGCTGCCCGAACTCAAGTTGAACTACACCACCGTGGGCGACCCCAAGGGGGAGCCGGTGCTGGTCTTGCATGGCACCACTGGCTCGGGCGCTGGCATGGTGAATCCGGCCTTTGCAGGTGAATTGTTTGGCCCAGGACAGGCGCTGGACGCCAGCCGCTACTACGTCATCCTGCCCGACGCGATTGGCACAGGCAAATCGAGCAAACCTTCTGACGGCTTGCGCACCAAATTCCCTAGATACAACTACAACGACATGGTGGACGCGCAGTACCGCTTGGTCACCGAGCACTTCGGCGTCAAGCACCTGCGCCTGGTGATTGGCAATTCCATGGGCGGCATGCAAACCTGGATCTGGGGCCAGCGCTACCCCGCCTTCATGGACACGCTGGTGCCCATGGCCTCGCTACCCACCGAGATGTCCAGCCGCAACTGGATGCTGCGCCGCCTCATCATTGACAGCATTCGCAATGACCCGACCTGGATGAACGGCAACTACACCGAACAGCCCAAAAGCGCACATTTTGCGTCGGTGTTTTATGCCACGGCCACCAATGGCGGCAACCAGGCCCTGTTCAAGGCCGCGCCGACGCGCGAGAAAGCCGATCAATTTCTGGACAGCCGCCTGAAAGCACGCTACACCGGTGACGCCAACGACCACCTCTACCAATGGGACTCCTCACGCGACTACAACCCCTCCCCCGGTCTGGAGAAAATTCAGGCCACGCTCTTGGCCATCAACGCCGCCGATGACGAGCGTAACCCGCCTGAGTTGGGCCTGCTGCAAAGCGAAGTCAAGCGCATCAAAAATGCCAGCTACGTGATCATTCCCGCCAGTGAAAACACAGCGGGCCACGGCACCACGGGGCAAGCCAAATTCTGGAAACAACACTTGGCGACCTTGCTGCAAACCGCACCGAAACTGGGTCAGTGAGCCTTGGGCTCAGACCCAGCCCACAGGCTTAGCGAGAAGAGATATTCGTACCTGCCGCACCCACTGCGATGTACTGCGTGGGTGAGCCGAATAAGCCAGCAAGCTTGTTCGTGGTACCGGTTGTTTGACTCGTCCAAGTGACCGCATCCGAGCTGGTATAGGCAGTGCCACCGGAGCCTACGGCCAGAATCTGAAGCGGATCTGCATTGACACCATAAAAATCAGTTGTGCCGAGGGTTTGCACCGCAAAGCTGGTGCCATCAACACTTCGGCTCACAACTCCACCTAAACCAACAGCGACATACTGGTAGCCTGTTAAGTACGTGCTAGCAGCCACACTGCGCAATGTATTGGTTGTGCCCGAGGCTCGAGCCGTCCAGCTCTTGCCGTCCACACTGGTGAACAGTACACCATTGGCCCCCACGGCCAGCCACAGCCCGCTGGCGGCATAAGTGACGCCGTAGAGGTGATCGGTGGTTGGCACAGATGTGGCCGTTGTCCAGGAGATACCGTCAGTTGAGGATTGAATCGTGCCGTTATCACCCACTGCAACCAGCAAGGCACCATTAGAAGCCAGTGCATTCAAGTTTTGCGCGGCGCCAGGATTGGCGAGCGGCGCTGTCCAAGTCACAAAATCTGAGGTGCGGTAAATGTTATTGGTACCGCCCGTGGCGCCCAAGGCAATAAATTGACTCAGCGTGAACAGCGTCGCATTGAAATTAACCGCCGGTGCTGTGCTGACGGTTGTCCAGTTAATGCCATCGCTCCCTTTGAAAACACTTCCGCTAGCCCCCACAGCCAAGTAATTCAATGACGCGTCAGCAGCTGTACCGTAAGACGCTCCACGCATCTCGGCGCTGCCCATAGTTGTGCCAGCCGTCCATGTGGCTCCGGCTGTGCGCGGCACTGCTGTCACGGGGGTGCTCAATGCCCCCCCCGCACCGCCACCCGTACGCCCATTGATGGCGAATGCATAGGTGGCTCCGTTGGTCAGACCGGTCAAAACATAGGGCGAGTTCACATTTACCTTGGTCAAATGCCCAGGCGTTGTAGTGGTCACGGTCGATCCAGGGGCGTACCACAACCAATACTGAACACCAGAATCAGGCGTCCAACTCACAGTAACTTGGCCGTTGCCGGGCACCACGGTGATTCCGCCTGCGGGCGATGAAGCTGGGCCACCACTACTTCCGCCGCAAGCGCTTAGGACTACGGCTACAAATAGCGCAAGGAGTTTCAATCGAATGGATGTCGAAGTCATGTAAGTGGCGAAGCTCATAAACTATAAAAATCAAACTGTAAAAATGGGGCTGCCAAGAATTGGCTTGATACAGACTCGGATTGTGCCTGCATTTCCCACCACCACCATGGACTTCCTTGCGCGCACACTGGTGATAAAGTTGGCAACATGACTCTATTTAACTCATTGCCCACCGTCGACGTCCACAACCACATCATCGCGGACGATGCCGCACGGTTTCCCCTGGCCCCCATGGGCGGGAAACAATCTGACTGGTCGAAAGAACGCCCTGTGAATGCGCAAGGCATGCTGGACGCCATGCGGGACGCCTGTGTCGCCAAGTCGGTGCTTGTGCAAGCCTCCACCTGCTATGGCCATGACAACAGCTACGTGGTGGACGCCGTGCGAGCGCACCCCCAACAGTTTGTCGGCGTGTACTCGGTGGACTTGCTGGCAGACAACGCACTGGAGCGCATTCGCCATTGGCGTGATGCGGGCTTGAGTGGGCTGCGCGTCTTCATCGCGGGGCACACCGCCGCTGACCACAGCGTGCGGCTGGACGACCCGCGCGCCTTCCCGGCCTGGGCTTACATCAGCGAGCAGCGAATCCCTATCTGCGTACAAATCCGCGCGGACGGCCTACCCCAGTTGGACGGCTTGCTGACCCGCTTTCCCGAAGCCACCGTCTTGCTCGATCACTTTGCCCGCCCTCTGCTGGAAGATGGCCCGCCCTACGCGCAAGCCCAAGCCTTGTTTGCTCTGGCGCGGCATCGCAACTTGCACTTCAAGCTCACCACCCACAACGTGCGTGAGTCGGCCCAGGGCTTGGCGACCCAAGCCAGCTTCTGCCGTGCAGTAGTCGATTGTTTTGGCGCACATCGCATTGCTTGGGGTTCCAACTTCCCGGCCTCAAAGGGCAGCTTGAAGCAATTGCTGCAAGAAGCACAAGAGGCCACACAATCCCTCACCGGAGATGAGCAAGCCTGGGTTTTTTCACGCACAGCACACGCGCTGTACCCGGCATTGGGGAACCCGACTGTGGTGACCGCATGAGCACGACACCGCTGCAACTCAAAACCCTGTTGGGCGATTACGCCAACACCCGTGCGCTCAGAGACGGTCGCCTGAGCTCTCCCAATTTCAGTTTTGATTTTGCCGACGTGAAGGTGCCCAACCGCGCTTTCAAACGTGTGGTGCGCGACCTAGAGTTTGATCTGGCGGAGCTGGCCCTGGTCACTTTTTTGCAAGCCAAAGCCTATGGCAAACCTCTCACCTTGATGCCCGCCGTGATCGGTGCGGGGCGTTTCCAACACCACTGCCTCGTGTACAACGCCGAACGTGCGCCGGTACGCGTGCAAGACCTGCACGGCAAGCGCATTGGCATTCGCGCCCACGCGCAGACCACAGTGACCTGGGTGCGCGGCGTGCTGGCCAATGACTACGGCGTGAACCTGAGCGACATCCAATGGGTGACGTTTGAAGACGGCCACCTGGCCGAGTTCCCCGATCCAAGCGGATTCATCCGTGCGCCCGAAGGCACCAAGGCGGTGGACATGCTGCTGGCTGGTGAGCTGGATGCCGCCATCATCGGCACCGACCTGCCTGACGACCCACGGCTGCAAAGCGTCATCCCCGACCCCCATACCGCCGCCCAGGCCTGGAGTCAACGCCACCAAATGCTGCCCATCAACCACATGGTGGCCGTCAACCTGGAGTTGTGTCAAACGCACCCCGAGATTTTGAAAGAGGTCTATGACCTGCTGCTGAAAAGCAAGCAACTGGCAACGCCAGATAAAACGCAGAAGCCTGACCTTACCCCCTTTGGCATTGAGGCCAACCGCCGCTCGTTAGACCTTTTGATCCGCTATTCGTACCAGCAAGGTTTGATCCCCCGTGCCTATGCGGTGGACGAGTTGTTTGATGATGCAACACGGTTTCTTTGACCCCCAAGCCATGCACAAACTCAGCCATCAACTCAATCGACGCCAGCTCATCACGGCAGGCGCAAGCATCGCCTTGAGCGACCCTACTTGGGCCCAAGTCGGCGCAGCGGTGTCGCGCATCATCGTGGCCTTTGCCCCCGGTGGTGCGCGCGAGATGCCTGCCCGAGCCATCCAGCATGAACTCAGCCGCGAGCTGGGGCAAAACTGGATCATCGAGAACAAACCCGGCGCAGGCGGGGCCATTGGCACCTCCTTCGTGGCTAACGCCGCGCCCGATGGCAAAACGCTGCTCATGGCCGCAAGCAGTCACTTCACCACCGCTGCCATGGGAGCCAAGCCGTTTTACGAACCGGTAAAAGACTTTGTGCCGGTGGCCAATATCGGCAACCAGAGCTATGTGCTCATGGTCAACGCTGCGCTGCCCATCAAAACCGTGGGCGAGTTGATTCAATACGCCAAAGCCAAACCCGGCGTGCTCAACTACAACTCGGCCGGCGTCAGCAGCTCCACCCACCTGGCCATGGCCTACCTGGCACGCCGTGCGCAGATTGACATGGTGCACGTGCCCTACAAAGGCACGCAAGAGGCCGCCAATGACGTGGCGGGCGGTCGCGGCCACGCAGTCATTGTGCCCACGGCGGGCCTTAGCGTGTACCTGCAAGACGCGCGCTTGCGCGTCATCGGTATCACCGCTGCCAAGCGCTCGGCCCTGCTGCCCAAAATCCCCACGCTCAACGAATCGGGCTTGCCCGGCTATGGTTTTGAGTCGTGGTTCGGCCTGCTGGCCCCGGCCAACACGCCGAGCGCCGTGGTGGAACAGATCAACGCTGCCGTCAACCAAGTCATCGCCATCAAAACCGTGCGCGAGCGCCTACAACAACTCGGCCTTGAATCACCCCAGCTCAGCGTGGACGGTTTCAACAAACTGTTTCTCGCCGACCGCGAGTTGATGACCAAAATCGTCAAAGAGTCCGGCATCACCCGAGATTAAGGCCAGCCCCATGAAACCCAGCACATCCATGAGCGAGCGCATGACAGGCAAAGACAGCAACCACCTGCCCGCCTACTGGGACGCCCGCTACGCCGAAGACGGCTTCGCTTACGGCACCGAGCCCAATGACTTTTTGGTGTCCGTGACCCCGCAACTGTCAGTGGGCGACGCGCTGTGCCTGTGCGAGGGAGAAGGGCGCAACGCCACCTTCTTGGCGCAACGCGGCTTTCGCCCCGTGGCAATTGATTTTTCTCAAGTGGCATTGGACAAGGCAAGCGCCTTGGCCGCGCAACGCGGCATCACCCTGCCCACCCAGCGCGCCGATCTGGAAGGGTTTGACCCAGGCCTTGCCAAGTGGGACTTGGTCACCATGATCTTCGGCCAACCCGAACTCAAAATCCGCCGAGCGCTGTACGCCCGCATCGCCGCCTGCCTACGCCCCGGCGGTGCTTTCGTGCTGGAGACCAAGACGCAAGAAGGGGCTTCGGCTGATAGCCGTTACCCCGACGCTGCCACCTTGTGCGCTGAATTGCAGGGGCTTGACTTTGTGATTGCGCGCGATGGGGAGCGGCTGCTCAAGGAAGGCCGCTACCACGATGGTGCACAAAGGACAGCGCAAATTCTGGCCTTCAAACGCTAAGCCGCAGACGCCATCGATGCGGGCGGGGGCCAGCTTGGTTCAACCCAGCTCGGGCGCAACAAGCTCCGCGTAGTCTGACAGCGCGGCCAGTATCTCTTCGCCCCGCGCATCAGCGGTCTCAGACAAGGTATCCAACTCAGCCAGCAGCGCATCGACATGGCGCGCCCCGCCCTCGCCCTCCAGCAAGCGCGCAACGCGGTGCGATTCCCAGCGCTCAGTATCTTCGGGCGATAGGGTGTCAGGGAAGTTGCGGGCACGGTAGCGAAACAGCAACTCGCCCAGGCGCTCATCGTCAAAGCCGGTACGGCTGTGGGCCAGCTCTGCGGGTGACAGGGCGCGCAACTGGTTGAGGCGTCTGCGGTCGGCGTTGTTGATGAAACCGCCGTAGAGGTCTTCGTCCACGTCGGGCGTAGCCTCCTGGGGGCGGCTGAAGACCTCGGGCCAGATGGCGCTCATGTCGGGCAGTGCGCGCGCTTTCTCGGCGTTCAGCATCGCGGCCTCTAGGTTCACACCCCACTTGGCAGCCATCTCATCCGTAAGCGTTTTGAGCTTGCGCACCACCATGGGTGACTTGTTCAGGTGCACCGACTTGAGGGGCAAACGCGTCACGCCTTCGGGCAAATCTGCCGACTTGCTGAACAGGCGCAGGCGCAGCGTGGCCACGTCGAGCAGCGCCAGCTCGCTCGGGTCGTGGGCCAAGTCCCAGGCCAGCAGCTCGTTTTTGTTGGTGGGGTGAGACGCCAGCGGCCACATCAGGGCCAGGCAACCGCGCTCGGCAGGGAACATACCCGAAACGTGTAAAAAAGGTTGCGCCATCTGCGAACTGGTGGGCAGGCCCAGCTCGGCCGCCACGCGGTCTTTCTTGTGCAGGCCCAGGCAAAAGTCAAACAGTTTGGGCTGTTGGGTGCGAATCAGCCGCGCCAGGGCGATGGTGGCGCGCACGTCAGACAGGGCGTCGTGCGCGGCCTCGTGCAGCAGACCGTTGGCGCGGGCCAGGTCTTCGAGCTTGAAGCTGGGTTTGCCGTCGTCTTTGAGCGGCCACTGGATGCCCTCAGGCCGCAGCGCGTAGGCCATGCGCACCACGTCGAGGATGTCCCAACGCCCGCAGTCGTTTTGCCACTCGCGCCCATAGGGGTCGATCAGGTTGCGCCAGAACATGAAGCGCGTGACCTCATCGTCAAAGCGGATGGTGTTGTAGCCCACGCCGATGGTGCCGGGCTGGGCCAGTAGTGACTCGATGCGTGCGGCAAAGGCGTGCTCGGGCAGGCCGTGTGCCAAGCAGTGCTGGGGTGTGATGCCGGTGATGAGGCAGGAGGTCGGGTCGGGCAAATAATCGTTGGCGAGCTGGCAATAAATCATCACCGGTTCGCCAATTTCATTCAACTCTGCGTCAGTACGGATGCCGGCAAACTGCGCGGGTCGGTCGCGCCGGGTGTTGAGGCCAAAGGTTTCGTAGTCGTGCCAGAGGAAGGTGTGTGGTGTCATGCTGGGATTGTGCCTAAGCTTGGGCACAATCCTACGCATGCACCCGTCCACCCGCCCCGCCACGCCCGCACTGCTGTGGGACATCTTCTGCCAAGTCATCGACAACCACGGCGACCTGGGCGTGTGCTGGCGCTTGAGCTGCCAACTGGCCGCGCGGGGCCAGCGCGTGCGCCTGTGGGTGGACGATGCCAGGGCCCTGAGCTGGATGGCCCCTGACGGCTGCCCTGGTGTTGAGGTCAAGGCCTGGACGCCCGTACTGGACGTGCGGGGCCTCGTGCCGGGCGATGTGTTGGTTGAAGCTTTCGGCTGCGAAGTTGCTCCTGAATTTATAGCTGCTTATGCACGCCATGCAAGCTCCAGCGGCCAAAAACCTACCTGGATCAACCTAGAGTACCTGTCAGCGCAAGCCTATGTCGAGCACAGCCACGGCCTAGCCTCCCCCCTGATGAGCGGCCCTGGCGCGGGCCTGACCAAACACTTCTTCTACCCCGGCTTCACCCCCCACACCGGCGGGCTGCTGCGCGAGGCGGATCTGATGGCGCGGCAAGCCCGCTTTGACCGCGACGCCTGGCTACGCACGATGGGCCTGGTTCGTCTCGAAGAAAACCGCGCTGAACCGCGCCCCCGCCAGCGCCTGGTCTCGCTGTTTTGCTACGAACCCAGCGCCCTGCCCCACTTGCTGGCACAGCTCGCCCAGGACGACACCCCCACCCAGCTGCTGGTCACCGCAGGCCGCGCCAGCGCAGCCGTGCAAACCGAAGTTGACAACAAAAACAAGCTACAGCCCTTATGGAATATTCATAAGCAGCTATCAATTTCATACCTTCCTTACCTCAGCCAAGGTGATTTTGACCACTTGCTATGGGCCTGTGATTTGAATTTTGTGCGGGGTGAAGACTCGCTGGTGCGCGCCCTGTGGGCGGGCAAGCCCTTCGTCTGGCACATCTACCCCCAGCATGATGACGCCCACCACGACAAGCTCAACGGCTTCTTGGACTGGTTGCACGCACCCGAATCAATGCGCCAATTTCACCAGCGCTGGAACGGCCTTAACGATGCGTCTGTTAGCGCAGCCCCGTTAGGCCCCTTGGCGCTGCCGCTCTGGGGCGAAGTTACGCGTGCGGCACGCCAAGGCCTGTGGCAGCAGGACGACCTGGTGAGCCAGTTGCTGGGATTTGTCGCCTCGCGCCGATCCTGATCCACGGGCCGGGCCAAAAAGCATTAAAATTCAAGGCTTTGCGGGAATCAAAAGGATTTTTTGTCCACCCTGCATCGACCCGCCGCAGAGTGCGCGCCTGAGCGCGTTGACCGGCCCCCTCTGACTGGAAATATCCTTATGAAAATCGCTCAAGAAATCCGCGCCGGCAACGTCATCATGCACGGCAAAGACCCGATGGTCGTCCTCAAGACCGAATACAGCCGCGGTGGGCGCAACTCCGCCACCGTGCGCATGAAGCTCAAAAGCCTGATCGCCAACTTCGGCACCGAGGTCGTCTTCAAAGCCGATGACAAGATCGACCAGGTCATTCTGGACAAAAAGGACTGCACCTACTCCTACTTTGCTGACCCGATGTACGTCTGCATGGACGAAGAGTTCAACCAGTACGAAGTCGAGTCCGAAAACATGGGCGATGCACTGAGCTACCTCGAAGACGGCATGGAAGTCGAAGTGGTGTTCTACGACGGCAAGGCCATCTCGGTCGAGCTGCCCACCAGCGTGGTGCGCGAGATCACTTGGACCGAGCCCGCCGTCAAAGGCGACACCTCAGGCAAGGTGCTCAAGCCCGCCAAGATCGCTACCGGTTTTGAAATCGGCGTGCCAATTTTTGTGGCGCAAGGCGACAAAGTTGAAATCGACACTCGAACCGGTGAGTACAGAAAACGTGTCTAAGTTTTGACTTGGTACAGCGTATCGGAGCAGCTCTTATGCTCCACAAAAGAGGCTCCTTCGGGAGCCTCTTTTGTTGCCGACTGTTCCAGTCAAAAGACTCCCTTCGGAGCCTTTTGACGAATCGGTTTCGTGAACTTTGTGGATCAATTTGACCCACTGCCTCACGTCATTTCCGTGTAGGCTATCTCCATGAGCAATGAAACTTCTGCGCCATCCATCGCCGCCCAACTGACTTTGCGCCACATCCTGATCGACACCGACCACGAGAACGTGGCCTATATGCACCGCGACTGCGAGGTGTACCGGGCTGAGGGCTTCAAAGCCCTCTCCAAGATAGAAGTCAAAGCCAATGGGCAGCGCATCCTGGCCACGCTGAACGTGGTGGAAGACGAGGCCATCGTGGCCTGTGGTGAGTTGGGCCTGTCCATGGACGCGTTCGCCCGCATGGACGTGGCAGACGGCCACCCGGTCACCGTGTCGCAGGCCGAGCCGCCCGAGTCCATGGGTGCGCTGAATCGAAAAATCAACGGCGAACGGCTAGGCCAAAACGACTTTCGTGCCATCGTGCGCGACATCGCCGAGCACCATTACTCCAAGATCGAGCTCACCGCCTTTGTGGTGGCCACCAACCGCGATGAGCTGGATCGCGAGGAGGTGTACTTCCTGACCCAAGCCATGGTGGATGCCGGGCAGCAGCTGGACTGGCAAGAGCTGCTGGTGGTGGACAAGCACTGCATTGGCGGCATCCCCGGCAACCGCACCTCCATGTTGCTGGTGCCCATCGTGGCGGCGCATGGCATTTTGTGCCCCAAGACGTCTTCACGCGCCATCACCTCGCCTGCGGGCACGGCCGACACCATGGAGGTGTTGGCCCATGTCGAGTTGCCCATGGCGCAACTGCTAGACATCGTGCGCACCCACCGGGGCTGTCTGGCCTGGGGCGGTACGGCCAATTTGTCACCGGCGGATGACGTGCTGATTTCGGTGGAGCGCCCGCTCTCGCTGGACTCGCAAGGGCAGATGGTGGCGTCTATCTTGTCTAAAAAAATTGCGGCAGGCTCTACCCATTTGGTGCTGGACATCCCCATCGGGCCCAGTGCCAAGGTGCGCTCCATGCCCGAGGCGCAGCGCCTGCGTCGCCTGTTTGAGTATGTGGCCAAGCGAATGCGGCTGACGCTGGACGTGGTGATCACGGATGGTCGCCAACCCATTGGTTTTGGCATCGGCCCGGTGCTGGAGGCGCGGGACGTGATGCGCGTGCTGGAAAACGACCCGCTCGCCCCCAACGACCTGCGGCAAAAGGCCTTGCGCCTGGCAGGTCGCATGATTGAATCCGACCCCGACGTGCGCGGCGGCGACGGGTTTCCCATTGCGCGCGACATCCTTGACTCGGGCCGGGCCCTGGCCAAGATGAACGACATCATCCGCGCGCAGGGCAGCCAATCCTTCGACTACAAAAACCCAGCCCTTGGTGCCCTGAGTTTCGAAATTCATGCGCCACAAGCCGGTGTGGTTTGCAGCATCGACAACCTACAACTCGCCCGCATTGCCCGCTTTGCCGGTGCGCCCCAGGTACCCAATGCAGGCGTTGACCTGATGTGCAAACTCGGCGATGAGGTGGTGGCTGGCACTGTGCTGTACCGCGTGCACGCGGGCTTTGCCGCTGATCTGGAGTATGCCCGCCAAGCCTGCCAAAAATCTTGCGGCTACGTGATGGGCCGCCCAGAAGATGTGTCCCATGTTTTTGTTGAATTTTGATGACACCCATGTCGAGCAACACCGTGCTCCTTTACTTTGAAGAAGACCAGGCTGCCGCCGCCCGGCTGGCCCAGGCGGCGACTCTGCCCTTGGCCCTCATTCATCGCCACCATTTCCCGGATGGGGAGATCAAACTGCGCCTGCCTGTGCCCTTGCCCAGCCAAGTGGTGGTGCTGCGCTCGCTCCACCAACCCAACGAAAAATTGGTTCAGCTGCTGCTGGCGGCCCGCACGGCGCGCACGCTGGGCGCAACGCATCTCACCTTGGTCGCCCCTTACCTGGCTTACATGCGCCAGGACATCGCCTTCCAACCAGGTGAGGCGGTCAGCCAGCGCATCATCGGCCGCTTTCTGGCCGATCTGTTTGACGCCGTCATCACGGTGGACCCGCATCTGCACCGCGTTGCAACGCTAGGTGAGGCAATACCCACCAGCGAGGCCATCGTGCTCAGCGGCGCACCCTTGCTGGCCGACCTCGTCCACCTGCGCCGCCTGCAGCCCCTGCTGGTCGGCCCGGACGAAGAATCTGCGCAGTGGGTGGCACAGGCCGCCGCGCGCCATGGCTTTGACTACGCGGTGTGTCGCAAAGTGCGCCATGGTGATCGGGACGTTGTGATTGAACTCCCCGCCACGACCGTGACGGGCCGCGCCGTGGTTTTGCTGGACGATGTGGCCAGCAGCGGCCACACCCTGGCCCAGGCCGCCCGTGCGCTGCTGAAGGCTGGTGCGGACACGGTGGATGTGGCCGTGACCCACGCCTTGTTTGCCGAAGGCGCAGTGCCGCTCATCAAGGAAGCGGGCGTGCATGAGATCTGGAGCACCGACTGCATCCCTCACCCGAGCAATGCCGTTGCGATGGCACCGCTGATGGCGGCCGCCTTGTTAAAACAATCACTAAAGGGAGCCACACCATGAAAACCCCAAACGACCTCAATGAACGCACTCTGGCCAACGCCTGGGCCGATCTCAAAACCCACGCTGACGCGGGTTTAAAACTGGAGGGCGACGCCTATCGCCTGGCCTTCTTCGACCCCGAGTTTTTGCTGCGCCGTGAGACCCGCGCCATTCGCCTGCAACTTGAAATGCTCAAGCCCGAGCTGGACCAGCAGGCCCTGGGCATCGACAACACCATCGTGGTGTTTGGCAGTGCCCGTTTTTTACCACCGGACGAAGCGCAAAAACAACTGACGCTGGCACAAAAGAATGGCGACGCGCAGGCGCTGAAACTGGCCGAGCGCGAAGTCCGCAATGCCCACTACTACGAGCAGGCCCGCCAATTTGGCCGCTTGGTCGCGACCCATAGCGAGAAGCTGGCGCACAAAGACAAGATGTTCATCTCTACGGGTGGTGGCCCCGGCATCATGGAAGCCGCCAACCGAGGGGCGCATGACCTCGGCGCGCTCAACATCGGGCTCAACATCGCCCTTCCATTCGAGCAATCGGCCAACCCCTATATCTCGCCGGAGTTGAACTTCAAGTTCCACTACTTTGCCATCCGCAAAATGCACTTCATGATGCGCGCCAAAGCCTTGGTGGCCTTCCCCGGTGGTTTTGGCACGCTGGATGAGTTGTTTGAAATTCTCACCCTGGTACAGACCGGCAAGTCCGAAGCCGTACCCATCGTGTTGTTCGGCTCCAGCTACTGGAAACGCTTGGTGAACTTTGACGTGTTGGTCGAAGAAGGTGTGATCTCGCCCGAGGACCTTAAGCTGTTCGTCTTCGTCGACGAACCTCAGGCCGCGTGGGATGCTATTCGGGATTTTTATCAGCTAGGTGCGTCGGCTCGACCCTGAGACCCCAAGCCGCGCGCGAGCCCAAACCCACCATCAGGCCGACGGCCCAGAACACGACCGAGACTCCGACCACCGCACCCACCGTGCCAAACAGTATGGGCATGAGCACGCTGGAGCCGTTCAGCGACATGAGCCGCAAGCCCAGGGCCTCGCCCTGGCGATCTTTGGGCGTGATCTGGTGCAGGGTGCTCATGATCATGGGCTGCACCGAACCCAGCACCAAACCCAACAAGACCGAGCACAAGCCCATAGTCCAGGGCGATTGCATAAACGGGTAAATACCAAACAGCAACGCCGTGAGCAGCATGGCCACGGTGGTCACCACCCACTCGCGTAAATGCGCGGCGATCAAAGGCAGAATCACCCGAACCGCCGCAGCGGCCAGTGCAAAAGCACCCAGTAAAGTACCAATGACGGAGGCACTGAAACCGCGCTCATGACCGATCACTGGGATGACAAAACTGTGCACATCCCAGCACGAGGACATGAACCAGTTCACCAGCAGCAGGCGCTGCATCATGGGCACGCGCAGCAAGTCCCAGGAATTGCGCGGACCCTCTTGCGCAGAACGGGGCACCACAGGCAACTCCGACATGCGGCGCACCAAGGCCCACGAGGCCAGCGGCAGCAAGGCCATCACCATGAAGGCCACTCGGTAACCCGACAGCTCACCCGCCTTGCCACCCATGAGTTCACCACCAAAATCAATAAGCAGTCCGGCCAGAAAAGGGCCGAGAAAATTGGAGACGGCCGGGCCAATGGCCAACCAGCTGAACACCTGCTTGAGCTCGGTAGCGTCACGCGCTGCATGACCCACATGGCGCTGCAACGCAATGGCCGCTGCTCCGGTGGCACCACCCGTCAGCAATGCACTGACGCACAAGACCGGAAAGAGGGGGAAAGCCATGGCCAACCCTGCACCCAAAGTCGATGCGATGACGGCATAACGCACCGGGCGTTTGAGTCCATGCCGGTCCGCATAGCGGCCCGCGGGCAGAGCCAAAAAAACTTGGGTTAACGCAAACAAGGCCAGCAAGAAACCTACCGCCAGTGGGCTATAGCCCTGATTCAAAGCCAGCAGCGGCGCGGCCAAGCGCGTGCCCGCCATGCAGGCGTGCAGGCAGATGTGCCCGGCGATCAGGCGCACCAGGGACATCAGCCCTCGTCCGCTTCTTTATCCACCGGCAGCAGCGCCTGCGATTGCTCGTCCGGCAGGGCTTCGACGTGACGCAAAACGCGGCCCATGGCACGGCTGCGGGTCTCGGCGCTGTTCAGCGTGTTGAGCACGGTTTCGGTTTGCGATTTAACCTTGGCCAGCACGTCGCCAAACTTGCCAAACTCGGTCTTGACCGCGCCCAACACCTGCCACACCTCGCTGGAGCGCTTCTCCAGCGCCAGCGTGCGAAAGCCCATCTGCAAAGAGCTGAGCATGGCCAGCAAGGTCGTGGGGCCTGCGAGGGTGATGCGGTGCTCGCGTTGCAAGACCTCCATCAAGCCGGGGCGGCGCAGCACTTCGGCGTACAGGCCTTCGGTCGGTAAAAACAAAATGGCAAAATCCGTGGTGTGGGGGGGCTCCACGTATTTCTCGGATATCGACTTGGCCTCTAGCCGAATGCGCGCCTCCAGTGCTTTGCCCGCGGCCTCAGCAGCCACCACGTCAGCGCGGCCTTGCGCGTCGAGCAACCGCTCGTAGTCTTCATTGGGGAACTTGGCATCAATCGGCAACCATAGCGGCTCGCCGTTGTCGGACTTGCCGGGCAGCTTGATGGCGAAGTCCACCACATTTTTGCTGCCAGGTCTTGTCGCAATTTGCACCGCGTATTGGTCGGGAACGAACACCTGCTCCAACAGAGCGGCAAGCTGCGCCTCACCAAACATGCCACGGGTTTTGACGTTGGTGAGCAGGTGTTTGAGGTCGCCCACGCCCTGCGCCAGGGTCTGCATTTCGCCCAGACCTTTGTGCACCTGCTCCAGCCGGTCTGCCACCTGTTTGAAGCTCTCGCCCAAGCGGGCCTGCAAGGTGGTTTGCAGCTTCTCGTCCACCGTGGCGCGCATTTCATCGAGCTTGGCGGCGTTGCTGAACTGGAGTTGCTTGAGTTGGGTGTCCAGCGTTTCTCGCACCTCATTCATGCGACGGGCGTTGGCCTCGCTCACGGCTTGCAGTTGCGTGGTCAAAGTGTCTGACAGCGTTTTTTGCAACAGGGCAAGTTGCTGGCCAAACGCGTCGATCTGCGTGTTTTGAGTGCGGGTCGCTTCAGCGCCCTGCTGCACCAAAGTCTGCTGAAAGGTGGCCAAGTTCTGCGTCAGCTCTTGCCGCCCACCGCGAGAGGACTCGCTGATCTCGCGCCGCAGCTCACGCTCCAGGCGCTCGGTGTTGGCGTTGACCGTGCCCAACAATTCGGCGCGGCTGCCATCGTCTGGCGACACTTGTGGCTTGCGCAGCAGCAGCCACAGCAAGAGCAACAGGTTGGCGGCGGCGAGCGCGATCAGAGTCAAAGTTGGCCAGTCGTTCATGCGTTAAGCGGTGTTAAGGCCTTGCCTTGGGTGAAGAAGGCAATCAGGTTGTCCGCCGCCAAATTCGCCATGGCTAGTCGTGTGGGCACGCTGGAACTGGCGATGTGCGGGGTCAGCACCACATTGGGCACAGTGAGCAGGTCCGGGTGAACGGCAGGCTCGCCCTCAAACACGTCCAGGCCCGCGGCGGCAATGCGTTTGTCGCGCAGAGCGGCGGCCAGGGCGGCGTCATCCACAATGCCGCCGCGTGCGATGTTGACCAGTGTGGCCGTGGGTTTCATCTGGGCCAGCTCAGCCGCGCCAATGGCGTGGTGGGACGCCGCCGAGTACGGCAACACCAGTACCAAGTGGTCAGCGGTTTTAAGCAGCTCTTCTTTGCTGACGTAGCGGGCTTTGCAAGCCGCCTCGCTCGTCGCGTCCAGGCGTGATCGGTTGTGGTAGATCACGTTCATGCCAAAACCATGCGCACCGCGCTTGGCGATGCCTTGGCCAATGCGGCCCATGCCCAGGATGCCGAGCGTTGCACCGTGGATGTCGGAGCCTGCAAACATGTCGTAGCTCCATTTGGTCCATTTACCTGCCCGCAGGTAATGCTCGCTCTCGGTCATGCGGCGCGCGGTGGCCATCATGAGGGCGAAGCCGAAGTCGGCGGTGGTTTCGGTCAGCACGTCGGGCGTGTTGGTGGCCAGCACGCCCGCAGCCGTCATGGCAGCGATGTCAAAGTTGTTGTAACCCACGGCCATGTTGGCGCAGATTTTGAGCTGCGGGCAGGCGGCCAGTACCTCGGCGTCAATGCGGTCCGTGCCGGTGGTGAAGGCACCGACTTTGCCATGCAATTTTTCGGTCAATTGCGCTTTGGACCAGGTTTCATCGGCCTGGTTTGATTCAATCTCAAAATGTTGCGCCAACTTGGTCAGCACTTCAGGGAAGACGGCTCGCGCCACAAGGATAGAAGGTTTCATGACGATATCTTTCATTACAAGTTAATCCAAAATTTTAAGTTTTCCGGCCCACCACGGTGTGATGGCGGGCAGCAGCGTTAGCGTCCAGATGACCACCCAGGCCGTTAGTGGCATGAGCAGGTGCAGCTCGGGAAACTGAGCGGCCGTCATCACGGCCAGCACCACGGGGATCACCCCCGTCTCACGCACGGCGCACAAGAACAGTTTTTCTTTGAGGCTGATGTCACTGGGCAGCAGGGAGAGGAAAACAGCCAGCGGCCTCGCCACGAAAATGAAAAGCAGCGAAGCGAGCAAACCCAGCACCGCCGTCTGCCCCAGATCCTGCACCGCCACAAAGGGCCCCACCATCATGAAAATCGTGGGCTTGGCCACGCTCTCTATTTTGGTTTCCATGCTGTGGATCAAGGCGTGAAATGCTTGTGAGCCACGGTTGAGATTACCCAGCAAACCAGCAATGAACGCAGCCAAGAAGCCGTTGCCGTGAATCATTTGCGCCAATAGAAAAGTGAGCAGCGGTAGGCCAAGCGCAATGGCAAAGTCATACATTGGCTCCACCGCGCCGCTTTTATAGTGAGCGCGCTTGTAGCGCTCGAAGAGGACCATGCACAAGCAGCCAATCAGACCCGCCAAGGTGCCGAAGAAAAACTGCTGGCCCAGCAACAGCAGGTTGTCCGCGCTGAACAGGCCTGCGGACAGCCTACTCAAGCCCTCCAGTTTGGCCCCGCCCAGAATCAAAGCCGCCACCGCTGAGGTGAAGATGGCACCCACGGCATCGTTGAGCGCACTCTCGGCCACCGCCATATCAGACACACGTCGGTACTCAGGCTTGATGAGCAATTGCTTCAAGGTCGGGATCAAGGCGGCGGGGTCGGTAGAGCCCAGAATGGCCGCCAGCAAGGCCGCCGTCTTGCCATCCAAGCCCAGCCACAGCAACAGCACATAGGTCACAAGGAAAGTGATCAGATAGCCCACCACCGCGATCATCACGGTCGGATAGGCAATCTTCAAAAACGCATGGCGATCGATTTCATCACCGCCCGATTTCAAGATGACGGCGGCCAGCAAGGTGCAGACCACGACAGCCAGCGTGAGCTGAACCGACAAGGGGGCGAGCGCGTCGTGCAGAACGATGCCCACCAACAATTGCAACGTGAAGTTGGGGAAAATCGTGCCCTCGGCTGCTTTGCTGCACGCCCAGCCGAACCCCAGAAACAAACTCACGCACCACAGGGTTGCAGCAATCGCAGACTCAACCCCTCCCAGCTCAGCAATGCGTGGCAATAGCTGAGGTGCCAGTGCGTTCAACAGCCAGGCTAGCCCAAAAACGAGGCCGACTTTGAGATAGTTCATTGCCATGTCTTGTTCACGCGAAAGGCGGCAGGTTCAGAGGTCTCAAGGTTGTGGTCTCTTATTCCAACCAGTGCGTGAACTCTTCTGCGGGCACACGCGGTGTGTAGAAGGTGTTCACCAAAGCACTTTCATCGGCATAGCCCAAAGCCATGCCGCAGACCAGCATTTCGTCCGGGCCAGCGCCGATCAGCGGCAGAATGATTTTCGAGAACCCATTCCAAGCCGCTTGCGGGCAGGTATGCAAGCCACGCGCACGCGCTGCCAGCATGAGGTTTTGCAAGAACATGCCGTAGTCCATCAGCGAGCCCCGGCCCATCACCCGGTCTATCGTGAACATGAGCCCGATTGGGGCGTCAAATAACTGAAAGTTGCGCTGATGCTGGGCGTGCATCTTTTCTTTCTCGCCTTTTTCAATGCCCAGCAGCCCATACAGGCTCCAGCCGTTTTCACGGCGGCGGTCGATAAAGGGACTCACCCACTTCTGAGGGTAGTAATCGTATTCTTCCCGGTAGTCAGCGGCCAAGGCTGGGTTGGCGCGCAGGGCATCGTGGGCGGCGCAGACTTGGGTCACCAGCGCATCCCGCGTGGCTCCTTGCAAGACATAGACCTGCCAGGGCTGGGTGTTGGTGCCTGAGGGGGCACGGCTGGCCAGTTGGATCAGCTCGGTGATTAGTGCACGTGGCACCGGTTGCTGGTTGAAGGCACGGATGGAGGTGCGCGAGTTGATGGCTTCATCGACGGACATAGGTGTAGTCATGCGGGTGTTTATTTGATTGGGTTGTTGCACCTGATTTTGCCAGTCCATGCGAGCGACCCGATTCAGTCTCAAATTTAGATGGCCCGCCCTATTTTGTTGCAGCGCAACAAAAATGGCTTGCACTCTGGCTCAACGTCTTTACAATGCGGCTTATGTTGCGATGCAGCATTATTGTTAATCTACCCCTAAGGAGTTTGAAATGTTGACTGTTGAGCAAGTAATGGCCGCCCACAAAGCGAATGTCGAAACCCTGTTTGGTCTAACCAACACCGCCTTTGAAGGCGTCGAGAAATTGGTTGAACTGAACCTGAGCGCCTCACGCGCGACCCTGTCAGATGCGGCCAACCAGACCACCTCGGCCCTGAGCATCAAAGATGCGCAAGAACTGCTGACATTGCAATCGAATCTGTTTCAGCCCCTGGCTGAAAAAACGGCCGCTTACAGCCGACACCTGTATGACATTGCCAACGGCACCAGCGCTGAATTCACCAAAGCCGTTGAAGC
>JANXSU010000233.1 GCA_025356545.1 Comamonadaceae bacterium | reverse complement strand
AAGCAGTTGTCTTCAATGATGGTGGGGCCCGCCTGCACTGGCTCCAGCACGCCGCCAATGCCTACGCCACCCGAGAGGTGAACGTTCTTGCCGATCTGAGCGCAACTGCCCACCGTGGCCCAGGTGTCCACCATCGTGCCTTCATCGACATAGGCACCGATGTTCACGTAGGACGGCATGAGGATCGCACCCTTGGCGATAAAGCTGCCACGGCGCGCCACGGCGGGCGGCACCACGCGCACGCCGGTGGCTTTCATTTCTTCAGCGCTCAAGTGGGAGAACTTGGTTTGCACTTTGTCGTAAAAGCCCAGGTCACCGGCCTTCATGATCTCGTTGTCTTTGAGGCGGAAGGACAGCAGCACGGCCTTCTTGATCCACTGGTGCACCGTCCACTGGCCCACGCTCTCACGGGTGGCCACGCGCAGGCGGCCTTTGTTGAGTTCGGTGATGACGTGTTCAACCGCTTCAGACACCTCTTTGGGGGCGGACTGGACGGAGATGTTGGCGCGGTTGTCCCACGCGGTGTCGATGATGGCTTGAAGTTGTTGGGTCATGAAAATACTCGGGAATGGATAAGGAAAAGTTTTAGGTTTTGGATTTGACAAACTGGGCAATGCGCTGCGCGGCTTCTACGCATTCGGCGGTTTCGGCCACCAGGGCCATGCGGATGCGCCCGGCCCCAGGGTTGAAGCCCAGGGCTTCGCGTGCCAGGTAGCTGCCCGGTAAAACAATCACATTGTAATTTGCGTACAGGTCTCGGGCGAAATCCACGTCGCTGCCCTTGACCCCGGCCCACAGGTAAAAGGCCGCATCGGGCAGGGCCACGTCCAGCACTTCGGCCAAGATCGGGGTGACCTGGGCGAATTTGGAGCGGTACAGGTTGCGGTTGTCAATGACGTGTTGCTCGTCGCCCCAGGCGGCGATGCTGGCGGCTTGCACCACTGTGCTCATGGCGCTGCCATGGTAGGTGCGGTAGAGCAAAAATTGCTTCATCAGGGTCGCGTCGCCCGCCACAAAACCGCTGCGCATGCCGGGCACGTTGCTGCGCTTGGACAGGCTGGTGAGCGAAATTAGGTTTTTGAAGTCGGCTCGGCCCAGCTTGACGCAGGCCTCCATGCCGCCTAACGGGGGCTCTTCGCGGAAGTAAATCTCGCTGTAGCACTCATCGGAGGCAATGACGAAGCCATAGCGGTCGCTCAGGTCGAAGAGCTTTTTCCACTCGTCCAGCGGCATAACGGCCCCTGTGGGGTTACCGGGGGAGCACACGAACATCATTTGCGTGGTGGTCCAAACCTCGGGCGGCACGCTGTCCCAGTCCACGGCAAAATTTTTCGCCGGGTCGCTGGGGACAAAGTAGGGTTGCGCCCCGGCCAGCAGCACCGCCCCTTCGTAAATTTGGTAGAAGGGGTTGGGGCACAGCACTGTCGCGCCCGGTTGGGACGGATCGACGAGGGTTTGCGTCAGGGCAAACAGCGCCTCGCGCGTGCCATTGACGGGCAGTACCTGGGTGGCGGGGTTGACGTCTATGCCATACCTTCTTTGCAGCCAGTCAGCTGCAGCGGCGCGAAAGGCGGGTTCCCCAGCGGTGGCGGGGTAGCTGGACAGGCCGCTCTGGTGCGCGGTCAGGGCGTCGGTGATGAGTGTTGGCGTGGCGTGGCGTGGCTCACCGATGCCCAAACTGATGGGGCGCAGGGCTGGGTTGGGCGTGATGGACGCAAAAAGCTGCTTGAGGCGCTCAAAGGGGTAGGGCTGGAGCCGGGCGAGGAGGGGGTTCATGGGTATAGATTATCGGCGCTCACGGTATCATCAAGCCCCCTGCCAATCGCAGGGATCGAATAATTTTCAATGTAATCAATAGCTTGGCTATTTTTAAACCTCGTCGTGCGTCTTAACTCGATCAAACTCGCGGGCTTCAAGTCCTTTGCCGAGCCCACCAACTTCATGTTGCCAGGGCAACTGGTGGGCGTGGTCGGGCCAAACGGCTGCGGCAAGTCCAACATCATGGACGCCGTGCGCTGGGTGCTGGGCGAAAGCCGCGCCAGTGAGTTGCGTGGCGAGTCCATGCAGGACGTGATCTTCAATGGCACCAACATCCGCAAGCCCGCCAGCCGGGCCAGCGTGGAGCTGATTTTTGACAATTCTGACCACCGTGCGGGTGGCCAGTGGAGCCAGTTCACCGAGATTGCCGTCAAGCGTGTCCTGACGCGGGATGGCACCAGCAGCTACTACCTCAACAATCAGCCTGTGCGCCGCCGCGATGTGCAAGACGTGTTCCTGGGCACAGGCCTGGGGCCACGCGCTTACGCCATCATCGGCCAGGGCACGATCAGCCGCATCATCGAGTCCAAACCCGAAGAGTTGCGCCTGTTCCTTGAAGAGGCGGCCGGGGTGTCCAAGTACAAGGAGCGCCGCCGCGAGACGGAAAACCGCTTGTCTGATACCCGCGAAAACCTGACTCGTGTGGAAGACATCCTGCGCGAGCTCAACGCCAATCTGGACAAGCTGGAAAAGCAGGCCGAAGTGGCCCGCAAGTTCAACACGCTGCAAGCGGACAGCACGCTCAAGCAGCAGCAGCTTTGGTTTTTGCGGCGCGCCGAGTCCGAGGCCGACCAGACCCGCATCAAGGTAGATGCTGACAAAGCGGTGAACGAGCTGGAGTCGCGCGTGGCTTCGTTGCGCCACATTGAAGCCGATTTGGAGACAATTCGCCAGGCGCACTATGCCGCAGGCGACCAGGTCAATCAATCGCAAGGCTTGCTGTACGAGGCCAGTACCGAGGTGGGGCGGCTGGAGGCTGAAATTCGTTTTGTGGTCGAGGGTCGCCAGCGCGTGGAGCAACGCCTGCTGACGCTGGCCGAGCAAATGGCGCAATGGGCCACCCGGCATGAAGATGCCCGCGCCGAATTGGAGCGCCTGGCCGAACTGGCCTTGGTGGGCGAAGAGCAAACCGAGCTGCTGGCCGCGCAATTGGAAGAACAGGCGCAGTTTCTCCCCGATCTGGAAGACGCACTGCGACTTGCCCAAAACCGTGCCAACGAGCAGCGTGCCAGCGTGACACAGGTGCAGCAGCAGATTCAGGTGCTGGCGGCGGAGCAACGCGGTATCGAAGAACAATCACGCCAAGCCGAGGTGCGACGCGAACGCCTGAGCGCCGATAAAAACGCCCTCGCTGCGCCGGACGAAGCCCGTCTGCAAAATTTGCAAGAGCAGTTGGATGAGGCGCAAGAGTCCACCAGCGTGCTGGAGGAACGCCTGCACGAGCTACAAATGAGCGTGCCCCAACTCGACGAGGCACGTCGTACCCAGCAGCAACTGGCCAACACCGAGTCGGCGTTGAAGGCCGAGTTGTCGGCCCGGCTAGAGGCGCTTAAAGCGCTACAAGAGAAGGTCAAAACCGATGGCAAACTGCAACCCTGGTTGGCTAAGCATGGCCTGGCAGATTTGCAAGGCCTGTGGACCAAACTGCACATCGAACTGGGCTGGGAAAATGCGCTAGAGGCCGCCTTGCGTGAGCGCATGGGCGCGTTGGAGGTGAGCCGCTTGGAGACGGTGCGCGGCTTCCTGGGCGTGGGTGGGGCTGATGCACCGCCCGCCAAGCTGGCGTTTTACAGCCCCCCTGCGGCCAGCCTGCCCGAGGGCAACGCCGCCTTGCCGCGTCTGTCAGATTTGCTGCGCGTGAACGACGCGGGCCTGCGGGCCGTGCTGGTGGATTGGTTGCAGGGTTGCTTTGTCGCGCAGAGCTTTGAAGAAGCGCTGAGCCTGCGCAGTCAGCTCCAGCCCGGTGACACCTTGTTCGTTAAAAACGGCCATGCGGTGAGCGCGCATGGCGTGAGCTTTTACGCACCTGACTCAGAGCAAGCCGGTTTACTGGCCCGCGCGCAGGAAATCGAAAACCTTGAGAAGCAGTTGCGTGCGCAAATACTCATCAGCGAAGAGTCGCGCACGGCCCTGGTGCGGGCCGAATCGGCCTATGCCGATGCATCGCAACGGCTGGTTCAGGCTCGCCGCGAAGCGACCGAGAGCCAGGCCCGCGCCCATGCGCTACAGGTGGAAACACTGCGGCTTACGCAACTGGCCGAGCAAGCGCGCGCCCGCAGCGCCCAGTTGGCAGGTGACTTGGCCGAGGTGGACGCCCAGTTGGAAGACTTGCAGGAGCGAAGAGTGGCTGCTGAAGGCCGCTTTGAATCGCTGGACATGGCTTTGGCCGATAGCCAAGAGCGACATGCGCAATTGGATGAACGCGTGTTGGAGGCCGAGCGCAAACTGGCCGCCTCCAGAGAGCAGCAACGCAGCCTGGAGCGCCAAGCGCAAGAGGCCACATTCTCCCTGCGCACGCTGGACGCCCGCAAGGCCGAACTCGCCCGCACCATGGACACGGCCACGCAGCAGACCACCAGCGTGGCCGCAGAAGAACAGCGCGCACGCGATGAGCTCACCCGCCTGACCGACGCCGCCGCCCAAGCCGGCTTGCAAAACGCACTGGCGCTTAAATTGGAGCGCGAGCAAAACCTCTTCGCCCGCCGCAGTGAATACGATGACTTGACGACCAAGCTGCGCGCCAGCGATGAACGTCGTTTGCAGTTGGACCGCGAGCAGGAGCCGCTGCGCCAACGCATCACCGACATTCAACTCAAAGCGCAGGCCGCTCGTCTGGGCTTTGAGCAGTACAGCCAATTGCTGGAGGATGTCAAAGCCGATCTGGATGCATTGGCTCTGTCCATTGAAACCGGCGCGGTGCGCTTGACCGGTTTGCAGAGCGAGATTGACCGCCTGAACCGCGAAATTGCCGCCCTGGGCGCAGTGAACTTGGCCGCGCTGGACGAGCTGACCGCAGCCCGCGAGCGCAAGCAGTTCCTGGACGCGCAGACGGCCGATTTGGTGGAAGCCATGACCACGCTGGAAGACGCCATTCGCAAGATCGACGGCGAAACCCGTGAGCTCCTCAGTGGCACGTTCAACTCCGTTAACGAGCACTTTGGCAAGATGTTCCCAGAGTTGTTTGGCGGTGGCCAGGCCAAACTCATGATGACGGGCGACGAGATTTTGGACTCGGGCGTGCAGGTCATGGCGCAACCGCCGGGCAAGAAAAACCAGACGATTCACCTGCTCTCAGGCGGTGAAAAAGCGCTCACAGCCATTGCGTTAGTGTTTGCGATTTTTCAACTCAACCCGGCCCCGTTTTGTTTGCTCGACGAGGTGGACGCGCCGCTGGACGACGCCAACACCGAGCGCTACGCCAAGCTGGTTTCCAGCATGAGCCGTGGCACCCAGTTTTTGTTCATCAGCCACAATAAAATCGCCATGGAAATGGCTGAGCAGTTGATTGGCGTGACGATGCAGGAGCAGGGCGTCTCGCGCATCGTGGTGGTGGACATGGAGTCGGCGGTTTCTTTGGCCGAGACAAGCTAGACATCATGCATTTATGAGCACACTTCAAATCAGTCTTGCCGTTGCTGGGGGCGTCGTGTTAGCTGCCGTTGTCGCGCACGGGGCTTGGCAAGCCCGTCGCAACCAGCTGCGCCAGGCCGACCCCGAGCCCGCCCGCGTGGACCCTGAGGGCGGCAACACGCTGTTCGATCCGGTCTTTGATGCGGCGCAGTTTCCCTTGCCCACGCCTGAGAAAAAACCGGGCCTGGATGCGTTGATCGACGTCATCGTGCCCTTGGCGTTTGAGCACCCGGTTTCGGGCGACGCTGCCCTGGCGGCCATGCCCGTCACCCGACGCGTGGGGAGCAAACCCTTTGCCGTGGAGGGATTCAACGCCCAAACGCAAACCTGGGAGTTGCCTGCCGCAGGCCAGCGCTACAACGTGATGCAAGCTGGCGTGCAATTGGCCAACCGCAGCGGCGCGTTGAACGACATTGAATACTCTGAATTTGTGGTG
>JANXSU010000190.1 GCA_025356545.1 Comamonadaceae bacterium | reverse complement strand
GCTTCACGTGCCACGTCGAGTGCGGAGTGGAAAGGCAGAATCAGCGGGCAGGCCTCGCTGATGCGCAGACGGGATCGCACCTCGACCCCGACTTTCTCCAGGCCTTCAATCTCTTCAAACAGTTTGGCTGCGGACAACACTACGCCGTTACCGATGTAGCATTTGACGCCGGGGCGCATGATGCCGCTGGGGATCAGGTGTAGCGCTGTTTTGACGCCGTTGATCACCAAGGTGTGGCCTGCGTTATGCCCGCCCTGGAAGCGCACCACGCCTTGCGCGCTCTCGGTGAGCCAATCGACCAGTTTGCCTTTGCCCTCGTCGCCCCATTGGGTGCCCACGACAACAACGTTACGTCCTTTGATAGTGTTCATCTCGGTTTTCTCAGATAGCTTGTATGACCCATTGACCAGCGACTAACAACAGCTCGCGGTCGCAATGAAATTCGTCGATTTCGCTCTCGTGGCCCGGCAGTACGCAAACCACGGTTTCGCCACGCCCGCGCAGCTCGGCAATCGCGGCGCGCAAGGCGGGTGATTCGCCCCAGGGTGCGCGAATGGCCGCACGCAAGGGACGAGATTCAACCCCATTGACCAGCGCCTTGACATCCAAGCTGAAGCCCACAGCCGGACGCTTGCGGCCAAACACCGCACCGACCTCGTCATAGCGACCACCCCGTACCAGAGCATCACTGGCCCCTGGCGCATAGATAGCAAAGCGCACACCGGTGTAGTAGGCGTAGCCACGCAGGTCGGCCAGATCGAAGGTGATGGGGGTACTGACCAAATGGCTAAGGTGTCCAGCAAGCCACTTCAAATTTGATAGCGCCTCATGCACAGCGGGCAAGGGCGGCAGCACCTTTTCAGCTTCAACCAGCACATTTTGATCGCCGTAAAGCTGTACCAGCGCCAGCAAAGCCTCTCGCGTGGCAGACGGGAAACCACGGGTCAGTCGTGCCAGCTCACTTGCGTCCTTGGCGGCCAGTGCTTCATGCAAGGGCATCAAGGCATTGGAAGCCAAGGGCACATCGGCCAGCAAGGCGCTCACGATGCGGGCGTCGGCCAAGTCCACGTTGAAGGTGGGAACATGGGTTGACTTGAGGCAATCCAGCGCGAGTTGCAGCACTTCCAGGTCGGCCTCAGGGCCAGCATGACCATACATCTCCGCGCCAAACTGCAAAGGCTCACGGGTGGCGTGGGGGCCTGCGGGACGCGTGTGCAGCACCGGGCCGCAGTAGCAAAGCCGCGCCACACCTTGGCGGTTGAGCAAATGGGCATCAATACGGGCCACCTGCGGGGTCGTATCAGCGCGCAAGCCCATCATGCGACCCGAGAGTTGATCAACCAGCTTGAAAGTTTGCAGATCGAGCGTTTTCCCGGTGCCCGTGAGCAAGGATTCCAAATGCTCCAGCAACGGGGGCATGACCAGCTCATAGCCATAGCAGCGGGCCATGTCGAGCAGGTTGCGACGTAGTTCTTCGATGTGACGGGCCTCGGAAGGCAAGACATCGGCAATGTGATCCGGCAGGACCCAGGCAGACATGTATTTATTGGACGCTGTTAAAAACGAGATTTTACCGGGCTTGTTGACCCGTAAATTTCAAGACTTAAGCCACCACAGCCATAGCGCACCGCCGAGGATGCTGCACAGGCCGAAAAAACGAAGCTGACCGTCTGTCATCTGCAAAATTTGAGAAAACATGCGGCGCCAACCTGCGGGCGAAATAAAGGGGAAAAGACCCTCGAACACCAGAACGAGGGCCATGGCCAACCAGAGGCTGTCGCTAGTCACTACCGCTCAGACCTTACTTCTTGGCGGGCGCGGCGGTTGGCGCAGATTGCCCCCGAAACGCCTTGAAGAACTCGGAACTGGAAGGATCAATCACCATCACGTCACTCTTCTTGTTGAAGCTCGCTTTGTAGGCCTCCAGGCTGCGGTAGAACTGGGCAAACTGGGGGTCGCGGCCAAACGCATCAGCATAAATACGAGCCGCCTCGGCATCACCCTCGCCCTTGATTTTTTGCGCGTCGCGGTAGGCATTGGCAATCGTCACCTCGCGTTGACGGTCTGCGTCAGCGCGAATTTTTTCACCCTCTGCCGCACCGGTGGAGCGCAACTCATTGGCCACGCGCTTGCGTTCGGCTTCCATGCGCCGATAGACCGATTCGGTGATGGCATCGACATAGTCAGCACGGGTGATGCGTACATCCACCACGTCTACGCCCCAGGGTTTGGCGCCACGTACTTTTTCAAGAACCTCTTTCTTCACGTCAGCAGTCAGGGCCTCGCGCTTGAGCGAGAGCAGCTCCTTGACAGTGTGCTTGTTAACTTCTTCCTGGAAAGCGTTACGCACCACGCGGTTAAGCTGGCTGGCGCCCGCCGCTTCGTTCAAGCCAACATTGCGGATGTACTCGGTCGGGTCACTGATGCGCCAGCGCACATACCAGTCGATCACAACGCGCTGCTTTTCCAACGTGAGCATGGGTTCGGTATCGGTGCTGTCAAGCGTCAGCAGTCGCTTGTCGATGTAGGTCACGTTCTGGAAAGGCGGGGGCAACTTGATGTTGAGACCCGGTTCGGTGATGACCTCCTTGATCTGACCCAAGGCGTACACCACACCAAACTGCCGTTGATCCACCACAAACAGGGTTGAGCTGGCCAAAGCCAACAAGAGCAACAACGAAGAAAAAATAAATCCAAGCCGGTTCATATCGGACTCCTAGCGTACATCGCGGTCACGTGAGCGGGAGTTTTCCCGGGCGCGCGGATCGTTGGTAGAGGTGGTGGGGGCCGTCGGTGCAAAGGGTACGACGGGTATTGCCGCTGCTGGAGCTTGACCGATGCCCTCGCCTGACGTGCTCATCTGCATGATCTTGTCCAGCGGTAAGTAAAGCAGGTT
>JANXSU010000180.1 GCA_025356545.1 Comamonadaceae bacterium | reverse complement strand
CATTTTTTGCGCGATCATCAAGTTCTTCTATCCGGATGCAGCCACCCGCCGTTTCATGCGCTGCACCGCTTGGATCTTGCGGGCAAGCTCCTGGGTGCTGTAGATGGACGTCGTGCCAACGGATTGGGTATTCCGGAGGATCGTGACCGGTCATTCCGCTGATCGTGACCGATGCCCTGAAGTGGGGTGATTTGGTGATTCCGCGATCGTGACCGACGATTCCGGGGATCGTGACCGATAGTTTTGGTGCCAGTCAGGCACAGCGCAACCTCATCCACACGGGCTAGGCTCGCGGGCTTTATTAGGAGCCCCGATGCCACCCAAGCAAATGAATACGCGCATGATCAAAGAAGCACTACGGTACAAGTTCGAGCTCGGCCACTCGCTCGAACGCACGGCAATGGCCCTCAAGATATCCAAGGGAGTGGTTGCCAAATACGTTGCTCTGTCCAAAGCCGCCGGCATGGACTGGAGCCAGGTTGAGGCCCTGACAGAAACACAACTGCAAGCCAGGCTGCTACCAGGGCGACTGGTAGATGGCGGCAATGGGCACTACCTTCAACCCGATTACGCGGCCATCCACCTCGAACTCAAACGCAAGGGCATGACCCTGATGCTGCTGTGGCAGGAGCATCAGGCCAACCATCCAGACGCTCGGGTTTACCAATACTCGCAATACTGCGAGCACTACCGGCGCTGGGCAAAAACCCTCAAACGCTCCATGCGTCAGATCCACCGTGCTGGCGAGAAACTGTTTGTGGACTTTGCCGGGCCCACGCTGGGTCTGAGCGATGGCAGTCGGGCCCACATCTTCGTGGCTGCGCTCGGTGCGTCGGGCTACACCTACGCATTGGCCACAGCGGGCCAGAAGACCCTTCACTGGATTGAAGGCATGACCGGCGCACTGCACTTCATAGGCGGTGTCGTACAACTGATTGTTCCCGACAACCCGCGCGCGGTGATCGCCCAGAGCGATCGCTTTGAGCCACGCGCCACCGACAGCGTGCTGGACTTTGCCCGTCACTACGGTGTATCTATTCTGCCCGCGCGCCCACACACCCCACAAGACAAGGCCAAGGCAGAGTCGGCCGTCCAGGTGGTGGAGCGCTGGATCATGGCCCGGCTGCGCAACGTACCCATGGCCAACATCGCAGACGCCAATCGGGCCATCGCTCCACTGTTGCAAGACCTCAACGCCCGTGCCTTCCAGAAACTCCCCGGCAGTCGGTTCAGTGTATTTACTGAGATTGATGCCCCGGCATTGGGTGCATTACCGCTGCAGGCGTACGAGATGGCAACCTTCAAGACCGTGCGCGTGCATGTGGATTACCACGTCGAAGTCGAGCACCATTACTACAGCGTGCCCAACACGCTGGTGGGTCAGTCACTGGATGCCCGGCTGACCCGCAACGCGGTTGAGCTGTTGCACCGAGGTCAGCGAGTGGGCGTGCATGTACGCAGCTCGGAGAAGGGCAAATACACGACGCTTGATGCGCACATGCCCGCCAGCCACCTGGCGCATCGCGACTGGTCGCCCCAGCGCTTGATTGACTGGGGCCTGTCCATCGGAGTGGCCTCCGGCGGTTTGATCCAAAAGCTGCTGGAGCGCTTCAAACACCCCGAACATGGCTACCGCTCCAGCCTGGGACTGCTGAGTTTGAGCAAACGCTATGGCAAAGACCGGCTGGAGGCGGCCTGCGCATTGGCATTGAGCTTGGGTACCTGCCAATACCGCCACGTCAAAGACATCCTGGCCAGCGGGCGCGATTTGGTTCAACCGGCCACTGCCGACCTGTGGAGCAGCCCGCAGCACGACCACGTGCGTGGTGCTGGCTATTACCAATAGAGCCAGTCCATGAAATCCGCAAACCCAACAAATCAGAATACAAAGAAAGAAGCCAACCCCATGATGACCCAACAAACACTGACCCAACTGCGCAGCCTCAAACTCAGTGGCATGGCAGACGCCTTGCAGCAGCAACTGACCCAACCGTCCATGAGTGCCATGAGCTTTGAGGAGCGCATGGCCTTGCTGGTGGATCGGGAGGTCTCCAGTCGCGATGACCGCCGACGCACCCGTCTATTGAGCTTGGCCCGGCTGAAGTACCCCCAGGCTACGATTGAGGATGTAGACACTCGCCGTGGGCGTGGCGTAGAGCGAGGCCAGATCACCAGTCTGGCGCTGGGTGACTGGATCAAGACGGGCCACACCGTGATCATCAATGGTGCCACTGGTTGTGGCAAGACGTGGCTGGCTTGTGCACTGGGGCAGTACGCTTGCCGTCGTGGTCACACGGTCATGTACATGCGCACACCGCGACTGGCTGAGGAATTACGGGTTCTGCATGGCTCGGGCGGCTTTGGCAAGTGGCTTCTGCAATTGGCCAAGACGGATGTGCTGATCCTGGATGACTGGGCACTGGCGCCGCTTGATGCCGGTACGCGCGCAGACTTGCTGGAGGTCATTGATGACCGCGCGGGCAGCAAAGGCACCATCATTACCAGCCAGTTGCCAGTGGAGCATTGGCACAGTTGGATTGGGGACGTGACGATTGCAGACGCGATGCTCGACCGGCTACTGCAAACCACCCACCGCATCGTTCTCAAGGGCGACTCCATTCGGCGCTCCAAGGTCAAATCATCCGGAGATCAGCCCGATCGACCTGCGCCAGAAGCTCAATAACCCCAGAGGGGGGGGCGCTGGCGCGCCCTGGAATCCATTTGAAAGAAAGGAAAAAACCGGAACCAAAAACCAAAATACCTACAATTCAAAGCGCGCTGTGTCTGACGGTCTCATACCGTCGGTCACGATCCCCGGAACGACCGGTCACGATGCCGGAATCATCGGTCACGATGCCGGAATGGCGTCGTACTGTGCAGAAATGATGTTACGCATATAGCAACCTGACGAGTACGCTTCCAGATTTTTGTCTGGAGACAGCGTGCCCGTACCAAGGATCAATATGCGTAAGATAAAAGACGTATTGCGTTTGAAACTGGACGCAGGCCTGTCGCACCAGCAGATCGCCACGGCGCTTGGCATCTCAAAGGGCGTCGTCACCAAGTATGTTGGGCTGGCTGCCGCCGCAGGCCTGGATTGGGCGGCAGTGCAAGACGCCGACGAATCCACGCTGGAGCGGCGCCTGCTGGTCGCCCGCGAATGCCCGCGCGATCATGTGCAACCGGATTACGGTCGGCTGCATCAGGAATTGCGGCGCAAGGGCATGACGCTGATGCTGCTGTGGGAAGAGCACCGCGCCGACTACGCGGACCGGCATACCTACAGCTACTCGCAGTTCTGCGAGAATTACCGGCAATTCGCCAGGCAGCTCAAGCGGTCCATGCGCCAGATTCACCGCGCCGGCGAGAAGCTCTTCATCGACTATGCCGGCCCGACCATCGGCCTCACCGATGGCAGCCGTGCACATATCTTTGTTGCGGCCCTGGGCGCGTCCAGTTATACCTTTGCCTGCGCCACACCGCGCGAGACGATGGCCGACTGGTTGGCGTCAACGGCTGCCGCGCTCACCTACATCGGTGGCGTGCCGCAGCTCATCGTCCCCGACAATCCCAAGGCGATGATTGCAGAGGCCAACCGGTATGAGCCGCGCAGCAACGATACCGTGCTCGACTTCAAGCGTCACTACGGCACCTCGATTCTGCCGGCACGGCCACGGCACCCCCAGGACAAGGCCAAGGCAGAGTCCGCAGTGCAAGTCGTCGAACGCTGGATCATGATGCGTCTGCGCCACCAGCAGTTTGGCAGCGTGCATGAGGTCAACGACGCCATCGCACCGCTGCTCACACGCCTGAACGAGAAGGCATTTCAGAAACTGCCCGGCAGCCGCGCCAGCACCTTCGCCGAAATCGATGCGCCGGCGTTGCTGCCATTGCCGCTGCAGCGGTACGAGATGGCGCATTTCAAAACGGTCAGGGTACACATCGATTACCACATCGAACTCGAGCGGCACCGGTACAGCGTGCCACACGCTTTGGTCGGCCAGACGCTGGAGGCCCGTGTCACGGCAACGGTGGTGGAAATTCTGCACCGTGGCCAGCGTGTCGCGAGCCACCCACGCAGCAGTCGGCAAGGTGGCTTCACGACGACTGCGGCGCACATGCCGGCCGCGCACCGCGCCCAGATGGAATGGACACCGCAGCGCCTGATCCATTGGGGCCAAAGCATTGGCCCCGCATGCGCGGAGGCGATCACGCGCCTGATGGCCGAGAACAAACACCCCGAACACGGTTACCGCTCCTGCCTGGGCTTGCTCTCACTGGCCAAGCGCTATGGCAAGCAACGACTGGAAGCCGCCTGCACGCGGGCCTTGCAAATCGGTGCCTGCCAGTACCGCCATGTCCACGACATCTTAAAAAGCAAACACGACCAGATCGCGCCTGCTACCAACGGCGAATGGATCAGCCCGGATCACGCCCACGTGCGCGGCCCCGGTTA
>JANXSU010000163.1 GCA_025356545.1 Comamonadaceae bacterium | reverse complement strand
GCCGCACGGGTGGGGGCCAGGCGTTTGACCATGGCTTTGCCCGTGACCGGGAAGTAGCAAACCTTGCGCGGATAGATATCGAGCACGTCCTGACTGAGCACGGGGATGCGCTCGGCCTTCAAATAGTCCAGCACAAAGCGGGTGTTGCGCTCACCCACGTTCAGGCTGTCCATGCCGGCGATGACCTGCCCGCCGCCAAAGACCTTGGCCTCTAGCGTGGCGCGGGTGGCGCCGCGCTTCATCATTTCGTTGATGAGTACCTCCATGGCGTAGGTGCCGTAGCGTCCGTTGTCGGTACCACCACCGCCGTCGGGCAGCATGAAATGATTGAGTCCGCCGACCCGAGCTTTGCTGTCCCACAGGCAGGCGGCGATGCAAGAGCCCAGCGTGGTCATGATGAGGATCTCTTCACTGTCCACAAAATACTCACCCGGCAAGACCTTGACTGCCTCGCACTGGAACTGGGGGTCGTACCAAAAAAACGAGGCTTCTCCTGGTTCGCGTGGCTGGCGCTTAAGCCAGGTCAGAACGGATGAGTCTTGCTCGTCAGCTGTACGCCGGACGTTGGATGAGGCGGGCATGCGGATGGCCTTGTTTCGACGCTCACACACGTTCATAGACGGTCTTGCCTCGCAGGCGGAAGAGGTCTCTGGAGGCGCTGAAGTTTTCGGAGTGACCAGCGAACAGCAGGCCCTGGGGCTGCATGGCACGGTGCATGCGCTCCAGCACGCGGCGCTGGGTGGGGGGATCAAAATAAATCATGACGTTGCGACAAAAAACAATGTCGAAGGGCTCGCCCAAAGACCAACGCTCGTCCATCAGGTTGTGCGGGCGAAACTCGACCAGACGCTGTAGCTCGGGTTTGACGCGGATGGAGCCGCTGTTGGCCCCGCTGCCGCGCAGGAAGTTGCGGCGCATGCGCTCTTCGTTCAAACCGCGTGCGTCGGCAGCGTAAACACCACGCGCGGCGGTGGCGAGCACTTTGGTGTCGATGTCGGTGCACAAAATCTTCACATCGGCGTTGGCCCCCAGGGCTTCGGTGACGGTGATGGCCAGGGAGTAGGGCTCTTCCCCGGTGGAGGCGGCGTTACACCACAGGCGCAGGTGCTGACCTTTGCGCAGGGCCAATTCGTAGGCCAACACGGGAAAGTGGTGCTCTTCACGGTAGAAGGAGGTGAGATTGGTGGTGAGGCAGTTGACAAACTCTTGCCACTCCTGCTCGGCTTGCACGCCGCTGGCGTGCTCCAACGCGTGCAGGTAGGCACCAAAGGAGTCATAACCCACGTCACGAAGGCGGCGTGAGAGACGGCTGTACACCATGGCGTGCTTGCCTTCGTTCAGATTGATGCCTGCACGCTTGTAAATGAGCTTGCGGATTTTCTCGAAATCGTCTGAATCGAAATCAAACTCTGATTCGCGAGGGGACAGTAGTGCGCTCATGGTGTGTCTTTGCCTGGTGAGGTGAGAGATTCCCGCTTAATCGAGCAACGGGTTCTACTGCCTATTTCGACAGTTTTTCAGGAAAGTTGACCTAACAGCGCCCAAAAAGAGGTGGTAATTAAGGTCATCTAGCCCCATTGACGCTTAGGGCTTTCGTTTATCTTGGTGATTGAACTTATTAATTGGCACTCGATCCAAGAGAGTGCTAACATAGAAACGATTGACAAAAGGAGTCTTGGAATGAACGTTCAAACAGCGGCCCCTGGTACTGGTCTGACACTTGCCAACCCCTGGTCCCTGGTGCCCCCACTGGGCGACCTGAACGCCTATATCAGTGCCGCCCACCGCCTGCCCCTGCTCACGCCTGAGGAGGAGCAGAAATTTTCACGCCGGTTTCGTGAGCACAATGACCTTGACGCTGCGGGGAAGTTAGTGCTCTCTCACTTGCGACTGGTCGTCTCGGTGTCACGCCAGTACTTGGGCTATGGCTTGCCGCACGGCGACCTGATCCAGGAGGGCAATGTGGGTCTGATGAAGGCGGTGAAACGGTTCGACCCCGATCAGGGCGTACGTCTGGTGAGCTATGCGCTGCATTGGATCAAAGCAGAAATTCACGAGTACATCCTGAAAAACTGGCGCATGGTGAAGGTGGCGACCACCAAGTCGCAGCGCAAGTTGTTTTTCAACCTGCGCTCCATGAAGCAGGGTTTCAAGGCTGATGCGGCGGATAACGATACCCACCGCAACACCTTGAGCGAGAGCGAGATCGACCAGATGGCCAAAACGCTCAAGGTCAAGCGCGAGGACGTGATCGAGATGGAAACCCGGCTCTCGGGCGGCGACGTGATGCTGGACCCTAGCCCATCAGACGACGGCGAAGATGCCTTTGGCCCCATTGCCTACCTCACCGACGCCAGCCACGAACCCACCGCCTTGCTGGAGGCACAGCAACGCGACATGCTGGCCACCGACGGCCTGTCTGCCGCCCTGAACGTGCTGGACGAACGTAGCCGCCGCATCGTGGAAGAGCGCTGGCTCAATGTGAATGACGACAGCTCAGGCGGCATGACGCTGCACGAACTGGCCGCCGAGTACGGCGTGAGCGCCGAACGTATTCGCCAGATTGAGGTGGCAGCGATGAAGAAGATGAAGACGGCGCTGGCGCAGTACGTCTGATGCGCGCCTGTTGCTCGCTTGAATGAGGTGCTGATGCTTCGATTTGCTATTTTTCTTATAGCTGCTTACGCACTATTTTCGGGCTCTTCAGCCGAAAACATCTCTAAAATTTCACCGGTCTGGCCGACTAAACCGGTCAAAATTGTGGTCGGTTTTCCAGCAGGTACGTCTCCCGATCTGGTAGCGCGTACCTTGGCCGAGCCGCTGGCCAAGGCGCTGGGTCAACCCGTGGTGGTGGAAAACCGCCCCGGCGCAGGCGGCAATATCGCTGCGGATTTGGTCGCCAAGTCCACCGACCTGCACACCATTGGCGTGATGATCAACGGCAACCTGACCATTGCCAAACTGCTCAACCCCAAAACCCCATTTGACCCGGCCAAAGACTTGGCTCCCATCAGCCTGATTGGCACGGCTCCGCTGGTGCTGGCCGCGCCCGCTAGTGCGCCAGGCAGTTCTGTAGGCGAATTTTTGTCGGCAGCGCGTATGGCGGGCACCACCTGGAGCTACGGCTCGCCCGGCGTGGGTACGGTGGGCCATATCGGCATGGAGTTGCTCAAAAGCCGCACTGGCATCAACGCGGTGCATGTTCCCTACCCCGGCTACCCGCAGGTGGTCACCGCCATGATGGGGGGACAAATTCAACTCTCGATGCTGCCGCCGGGCCTGGCCATGACGCAGGCACGTGCGGGCAAGGTCAAAGCGCTGGGCGTGACGTCTGCGGGCCGCAGCACCCTGGTGCCTGAAGTGCCCAGCCTGAGCGAGGCGGGGGTGCGTGACTTTCAGTTGGAGATCTGGAACGGTGTGGCGGGTCCTTCGACCCTGCCCCGCCCGGTGATTGAGCGTCTCTCCGCCCTGATCAGCGAGATTGCGCGCTCACCCGAGGTACGACAAAAGCTCTTTCAACAAGGGTGGCAGGTCGCGGGCAGCAGCGCGGAAGGCCTGGCCAAGCGAATGCAGATGGACTATGGCGTGATGGGGCGGGTGATTGCGCAGCAGGGGATCAAAGCGGAATAGGTTTTCTGGTTGCCTTCAGGCGAGTTTGATAGACCGCAGTGCCCACTGACTACGCTGGACGTAGCTTTGCCCCCGCCAACTCCGTCTGCAACACAAGTCGATCTTGCCCGCTATAGCAAAAGAAATGTTTGTTCGTCGCACGCCCAATGGTGCACAGCCCAATACGCTGGGCTAGCTCATGCCCCATTTGCGTGATGCCGCTGCGTGAGACCACAATGGGCACGCCCATCTGGGCCGATTTGATGACCATTTCGCTCGTCAAGCGACCTGTGGTGTAGAACACTTTGTCCGCACCGGTCATGCCCGAGCTCTGCGTGGGGGTTTCAGTCTGCATCCACATCCACCCCGCAATAGTGTCGATGGCGTTATGACGGCCAACGTCTTCGACAAAGGTCAGTAAGTTCTCACCTTGGAACAGAGCGCAAGCGTGTACCGAGCCCGCCGATTTGTAAGTGCTTTCCTTCAGACGGATGGCGTTGACCATGCCGTAGAGTTGCGACTGCATCAGGGTTGCGGGCGGTAGTACCAAGCTGTCCACCTCGTCCATCAGGTCGCCAAAAACGCTGCCTTGTCCACAACCTGTGGTGACGACGCGTTTGGCGGTGCGTTGCGCAAGATCGTCACTACCCGCACGGGTCTTGACGGCGGCGGCGCCAACGTCCCAATCCACCGTGATGGATTCGATGTCTTGCACCGTGGCGATCAGGCGCTGGTTGCGCAGAAAGCCCAGAACCAGCAGCTCAGGGTGAGCGCCCAATGTCATTAGCGTAACGAGTTCACGCTTGTCCACATAGACCGTGAGTGCGCGCTCGGCGGGGATCGAAATAGACGTGGCGTCGCCAAATTCATTAACGACCACCACCTCTTGCGTCAAGGGGGCCTGCGCTTGCGTTAATCGGGGAAAGTTAATAGATGACATGCGAAACAGACTACAACAAAAAAGGCCCGGACTTACGCCCAGGCCTCATTGGTTTGCTGGCCCAGTGGTTAAAAGGGCTAGCGATGATCAGCGGCTATTTCTTGGCAGCCGGTGCGGCTGTTGAAGCCACGGCTGGCGCGGCAGCCGGTGCTGTCGCGACTGGTGTCGCTGGGGCGGGCGTGTACACAAACGCCCCTGGATCTACGCACGCTGATTTGTCAACGCCGCCTTTGCCAGCCTTCTTGTAATAGGCCGCTGTGCGGTCTTGCGACTTGCACAGCAAATAAGCGTCCACCTTGCCCGCGTGGGCGGTCTTGGCAGCGGCTTCTGCGGCTTTGGCCTTGGCCTCATCATTCAAGGCGGGCAGCTTGGCAAATACCGACATGGCCAAGGTGCAGCCTGCAATCAATACGAAAATGGACTTCATGCGATCCTCAACTTTTAAGCTTTAAGGGGTGATGCGGCCACGGCGGTATCTGCCGGGCTGCGCTGAGCCGGGATCTTGCCGGACTTGATGTCGTCGAACCAAAGTTCATGGTGTTCTTTGGCCCAGGTCTCATCGACCTGGCCGGTGCGCATGGCTTTGTAAGCGCCGTCCATGCCAATCGTGCCCATGTAGATGTGACCGAGGAACATGGTCATCATCAGCACGGTAGCCACGGCATGCACCATGTGGCTGATCTGCATCGTGCCGCGCTCATAGACCAGGCCGGGGATGAGCTTGTCCAGCATCAGGCCAGAGCCCACCACGATCAGACCCAACAGGAACACGCCACCCCAGAACAAGACCTTCTCGCCCGCGTTGAAGCGGTGCGAAGCCACCTCTTCACCCGAGAAGATTCCCCCGCCTTTGAGCAGCCAGGTGATGTCTTCTTTGCGCGGCAGGTTGTCGCGTACAAAGGTCAAAATCACCACGACGAGCGACACCGCAAACAAGGGGCCTGCAAAGTTGTGCAGGTTCTTGAGCACATAGGTGAGCCAACCAAACAGCGTGCCACCCAAGACGGGGTGAAGGAAGAACTTGCCAAAGGCCATGATCAAGCCTGAGATCGCCAAGATGCTGAAGGCAATGGCGTTGGCCCAGTGGGCCGAGCGCTCAAAACAGGTGAAGCGCTCAATCGTGCGACCGGTCTCAGCGCCGTGCAGCTTCATACTGCCTTTGCGCCAGTAGAACAAGGCAATGGCAGCGACCACGATCAGCAAGAGAGAACCACCGTAAGGGATGATCCAGTTGTTGCGCACCTGACGCCAAGCCTCACCCGCGTTGGTCAAGCGTGAGCCGGGGTACTGCACAAAGGGCTGGATCAAATTGCCGGCTTCGGGCGCTTCTTTTAAAGGCAAACTGCTAAAGCCCGTGACGCCCTTGCCCACATCCCGCCACATCGGCGCGTTATTGCCCGGTTGGACTTTGGCGCGCTCGGCATTGGTTTGATCGGCATAGCCTGCGTCAGAGCTGGCGTCGGGTTTGACATCGGCGATGTTCTGGCTTTGGATGCCCGCCGTAGCCGTCGCAGGCTTGTCCTGCGCCAGAATCGGTTGACTCCAAGCCAGCGCCACCAAAAACGCCGCAACAAGTGCTTTTTTCATAAAGGCGTCCTGTCAGTTGGTGCGTGAATATTCGTTCTGGGTGTTTTGTCCACGCGCTTTCAGGTGCGACTCCCAGCTCGTTTTATCACCCTGCTTCCAGGTCTGATCGGCAAAGGGTTTGCCCGTGCCGGTATAGGGTGCAGCGTCTTGCCGTGCGCCCCCTGCGGTCTGTGCTTTTTCGCCGCAGGCGCACAACATGAAGGCCGCTGAAACAACGATCAGAGTGTTCTTCATGATTTAGCTCCTGCGGGTGCGGCTGCGCCAGGTTGACCGGCTTGCTTGGAACCGTAAGCGGTGCCCCAACCCCAGACCTCAGCGCCTTTTCCACGCTGTAACACGCGGCTGCGGAAGATGTCGGCCACCATGTCGCCGTCACCGGCCAGCAATGCTTTGGTGGAGCACATCTCGGCGCAGGCGGGCAACTTCCCTTCAGCCAAGCGGTTGCGACCGTATTTCTCGAACTCGGCCTGGCTGCCGTTGACCTCGGGGCCACCAGCGCAGAACGTGCACTTGTCCATCTTGCCGCGCACACCGAAGGTGCCTTGCGAGGGGAACTGGGGCGCACCAAACGGGCAGGCATAGGAGCAGTAGCCGCAGCCAATGCAGATATCCTTGTCGTGCAGCACCACGCCTTCGTCGGTGCGGTAAAAGCAGTTAACGGGGCAAACGGCCATGCAAGGCGCATCAGAGCAATGCATGCAGGCCACCGAGATGGACTTTTCGCCGGGGACGCCGTCGTTCAGTGTGACCACGCGGCGGCGATTCACGCCCCAGGGTACCTCGTGCTCGCTCTTGCAAGCCGTGACGCAACCGTTGCACTCAATGCAACGCTCGGCGTCGCAAACAAATTTCATACGTGCCATTTGTGCGGCTCCTTAGGCTTTTTCGACGTTACAGATCGTCGTTTTGGTTTCTTGCATCATGGTCACGCTGTCGTAACCGTAGGTGGTGGCCGTGTTCACCGCTTCGCCGCGCACGATGGGTGCAGCGCCGTTGGGGTAGTGGGCCAGCATGTCGGCACCTTGCCAACGGCCTGAGAAGTGGAAGGGCATGAACACGGTGTCCGACCCGACGCGCTCGGTCACCATGGCCTGCACATTCAAGCGGGCTCCTGTGGGTGAGACCAACCATACGCGCTCGCCGTTGCGAATGCCCCGATCCGCTGCTGCTTTAGGGTTGATCTCGACAAAGGCTTCTTGCTGCAACTCGGCCAACCAGGGGTTGGAGCGGGTTTCCTCGCCGCCACCCTCGTACTCCACCAAGCGACCGGAGGTCAGGATCAGCGGGAACTTCTCATGCGCCTTATCAGCGATGTTTTTGGCCTGCACGGTTTTGTACAGAGTGGGCATGCGCCAGAAAGCTTTTTTGTCGTCATGCGTGGGGTACTTGGCCACCATGTCAGGGCGGGTGCTGTACAGCGGCTCACGGTGCTGGGGCACGGGATCGGGGAAGTTCCAGACCACGGCGCGTGCCTTGGCGTTGCCAAAGGGGTGGACGCCGTGCACCTTCATGCAAACGCGCTGGATACCGCCGGACAAATCGGTCTTCCAATTTTTGCCTTCGGCTGCTGTTTTCTCGGCATCGGTGAGGTCGTCCCACCAACCCAGCTTCTTGAGCAAAACATGGTCAAATTCCGGGTAGCCAGTGGTGATGTCCGCACCCAGGGAGTGCGAACCATTCTCTGCCAGCAGACTCTTGCCTTCACGCTCCACGCCGAAGTTGGCGCGGAAGTTGCCGCCACCGTCCATGACGTGTTTGGAGGTGTCGTACAGGTTAGGTGAGCCAGGGTGCTTGAGTTCCGGCGTGCCGTAGCAAGGCCAAGGCAGACCGAAGTAGTCACCGGTGAAGTCGTAGCCGGTTTCTTTGTCTTTGCCGCCTTTGGCACGCAGTGTTTTCACGTCGAACAAGTGCATGTTCTTCATGTGCGCTTTGAGACGCTCTGGGCTCTGGCCGGTGTAGCCAATCGTCCACATACCCTTGTTGATTTCACGCAAGATGTCTTCCGGCAGGGGCTCGTCCATGCCTTTGATTTTTTGCATCTTGTAGTTCTTGGACAGCTCTTTGGCAAAGCCCAGCTTCTCGGCGAACTGATGCATGATCATGTGGTCACTGCGGCTCTCCCACAGCGGCTCAATGACCATCTCGCGCCATTGGAGCGAACGGTTCGACGCGGTGGCCGAGCCACTGGTCTCAAACTGCGTCGCGGCGGGCAACAGGTACACCGCGCGGTTAGGGTTTAAATCTTCTGGCTTGCCGGGCATGGCGGCCATGGCGGCTGTGGCGGAGGGATACGGATCCACAACCACCAACAAGTCCAGCTTGTCCATGGCGCGCTTCATCTCCAGACCTCGGGTCTGCGAGTTGGGCGCATGACCCCAGTAGAAGACGCCGCGCAGGTTGGAGTCCTGGTCGATCAGCTCGTTTTTCTCCAGCACACCGTCAATCCAGCGCGACACGGTGAGACCGGACTTGCCCATCATGGCGGGCGAAGCGAACTGTTTTTTGATCCACTCGAAATCAACGCCCCAGACCTTGGCGAAATGCTTCCACGAGCCTTCCAACAGGCCGTAGTAGCCTGGCAATGAATCAGGGTTAGGACCGACGTCGGTCGCGCCCTGCACGTTGTCGTGGCCACGGAAGATGTTGGTGCCGCCGCCTGATTTGCCAACGTTACCCAGTGCCAATTGCAAAATGCACGAGGCGCGCACGATGGCGTTGCCAATGGTGTGCTGGGTTTGGCCCATGCACCACACCACGGTTCCAGGGCGGCTCTCGTTGAGCATGCTGGCGACTTTGAGCACTTGCGCTTCTTTGACGCCACAGGCCTCTTCCACCTTGTCGGGCGTCCACTTGGTCAGCACTTCTTCTTTGATCTTTTCCATGCCATAGACACGGTCATTGATGTACTTTTTGTCTTCCCATCCATTCTTAAAGATGTGATGCAAAAGACCAAACAAGAAGGCGATGTCAGAACCAGAGCGGATGCGCACGTACTCGTCGGCCTTGGCGGCGGTACGGGTGAAGCGCGGATCGACCACGATCATCTTGCAACCAGTCTCCTTGGCGTGCAGCATGTGCAGCAGGCTGACGGGGTGCGCCTCAGCGGCGTTGGAGCCAATGTACATGGCGACCTTGCTGTTTTGCATGTCGTTGTACGAATTGGTCATGGCACCGTAGCCCCAGGTGTTGGCCACACCCGCCACCGTGGTGGAGTGGCAAATACGGGCCTGATGGTCGCAGTTGTTGCTGCCCCAGAAGCTGACGAACTTGCGCATCAAATACGCTTGTTCGTTGCTGTGTTTTGACGAACCCACGAAGTAAAGGCTGTCAGGGCCGCTGGCTTTTTTCAGCTCCAGCATCTTGGCGCTGATCTCGGTCAGCGCGGTGTCCCAGCTGATGCGCTCGTATTTGCCGTTGACCAGCTTCATGGGGTAACGCAAGCGGTACTCGCCATGGCCGTGCTCACGCACCGACGCACCTTTGGCACAATGGGCACCCAGGTTGATGGGGGAATCAAACACGGGTTCCTGACGCACCCAAACGCCATTTTCAACCACAGCGTCTACCGCACAACCGACTGAGCAGTGCGTGCACACCGTGCGCTTGACTTCAATCTTGCCGTCCCCAATGGGAACGCCATTTTGTGAAGCTTGTGCTTTTTTCACCAGCGTGAGTTGCGTGGCGGCAATGCCAACGCCCAAACCCATCCCGGAGCGGCGCAGAAATGCGCGGCGATCCATGGTGGGCAGGGCCTTGCTCAGGCCACGGCGCAGGCTGTGCACAAACGGGGAACGGGCGGCGAGGTCAGCGACTGAGGATTTTTTGGTCAATAACATGTGAGCGACTCCGTTAAACGAGCGTGGTCTGGTAGTAGCGCTTGACGTGCTCAGTCAAGGTATAGCCGCCACCCTTAAGCGGTGCAGCCTTGGCTTGCGGCACGACAGGTGCCTGCTCCATGGAGGGCGTCAAGCTGGCCACCACGGCCACAGCACCTAAAGTGCCGGCACCCGCAAACAGAGTGCGACGTGATAATTTACTTTCGGTTTGACTCATGCGATGTCTCCTGAAAAATTCCACTTAGAAATGAAAATTTGCTCGATTTTAATCGTGTGAACATTCAATTTCGCCTTGAGGTTAACCCTTACACAGATGGTTCGAACCGTAAGTTGAGGGCTTGAATGTATCTATCTCTCACACGCTAAGACCCTACTCCAACATGTCAAAGCCTTGAATTTCCACACTCATAAAAGCACGTGTGAACCCCGACAAAGCAGCATAAAACTTGGCCTTAGGGTGCTGACTAATGGCATCGCACATCGGCATCACCCAAGGCTGCACATGCGTGCTGAAAAATTCGCTCTGACGCGTCAAATTCGCCACAGCCACGTCGTCCCCGGCAATCAGGTAACGCATGACTTCTGACAGGTAAGCGATGTGATCTTCAGTCTCGGGCATGGTTTCGTCCCGCGCTAGTCCCAGACCGGCCAGCGTGTCACGCAGTTTGGCGAGCGGTTTTTCGTTGAGAAAGCCGCTCAGGTAGTGCGAGCCAAACAAATAAATCTCGGGTTTGCCCACGCCGCCAAACAGAGCGTCGTATTCGCGTTTGATGGCCTCATCCTCCAAGCCACGGGCCGCTGCCACCAACTCGCGCCAGGGCTCCTCCAGAAAGCCACCTGCCGCCGGGGCCTCGGTGATCGCCACGCGCAGTTGCGCCAGCAGCTCAGGCGTGGGTGGCGCGTAGTAGAGCGCGGCCAACAGGCCGTACAGTTCGGCGCGTGCTGTTTCTTCGTCCAGCGCACTGCTGGGCGCTGGAGCTGCGAGGTGCAGCGCTTGTCCTGCGGTGTCTGTCATAAGTCGGTGATCCGGGCTTCGCCAGGGTTGGAGTAAATATCAATCACGCGGCAGTCGCCGCACATCTTGAGCCGCTCCAGCGCCTCGCCTTGAAACATGGAGTGCCCGGCCAACTTACCCAGCATGGCTTCAATCGCCTTGAGCGTACCAAACGGTTTGCTGCATCGCACGCAGGCGTAGGGCTTCATCTCGTTGAGCACCACCGCATCTTTGCGCTGCGGCGTCAGGTTGAACTGCGGCATCAACGTCAATGAACCCTCAGGGCAGGTTTTGACGCACAGGCCGCACTGCACGCAATTTTTCTCAATGAACCTGAGCTGTGGTGACTCCGGGTTATCGCGCAAGGCGCTGGCCGGACAAGCGTTGATACAGCTCAGGCACAGCGTACACGTGTCTTTGTTCAGGCTCAGTGCGCCCAAGGGCGAGCCCTTGGCGGGCAGCGTGATGAGCTCGGGCTGAGCGCTGGCCTGCGCCACCAGATGGTCCAGCGCCAGCTCCAGCGTGGCGCGCTTGTCGACCTGCACGGTAAAGCTGGCGGCTTGGGCGACGCCTTGGGCGGGTGCGGCTTGCAGGGCTGCATCCAGCGTGGGCAGATCAGTAGCTTGCGCCGAGATGATTTTGAAGTGTTCACCCTGATAACCCAGACCCGCCAGAAGCGCCTGCGCCACGTCCATCTGCTCGCGCACGGCACTGCGGTACTGCGGTGCCTCTTCCCCGGTCATCAGCACCCAGACCTGAGATGCGCCATAGGCGATGGCCGAGAGCCACAACTCCATGCCGACCGAGCTGGTGTGCCACAGGGCCACCGGCAGCACACGAGCGGGCACACCGCGAATGGCTTTATTCAACCGGGCCGCACGACCCAGGTCGCCCAGAAGTTGCTGGCCCTCTTCTTGGCTATGGAAAAGCACAGCCGCTTGTTTGCCACCGACGCGCGCGTAGGTTGAGATCAAGGTTTTGATCTTGCTGCCCTGCTCACCCGCACGCGGATAGGCGTAGGTCAGCGCGCCACTCGGGCACACCGTGGTGCAAGCGCCGCAACCTACGCACAGATTGGGGTTGACCTTGATTTGTTGCCGGTCTCGCTCGCTGCTGATGGCTTGCGCCGAGCAGACCTCAATGCAAGCGTTGCAGCCCGTTTTCTCGTTGCGAGAGTGCGCGCAAAGCTTTTGTTTATAGACAAAGAATTTGGGCTTCTCGAATTCACCGACTAGGCCTCGCAGGGCAATGATGCTCGTCATCAGATCCGTACGCCCTGAGCCTGTCGAAGGGTTCGCTGAGGCTTCGACAGACTCAGCCCGAACAGAGAAGTAGCCCTGTGGCAAGGCATGTTGGCTGAAGGCGGGCGTGGCGCGCAAATCCAACACCAAATCAAACTTATCGCTCAAGGCTCCAGGTTCGCGGCTAAAGTCAATCGCACCCGCCACACCGCACACCTTGACGCAGGTCCGGTGCGATTGACACAGGCTGTTGTCAATTTGGTAGTCCAAACCAATCGCTTGTTCAGGACACGCGGCCACACAAGCGTTACAGCGGGTGCACAGGTCGAGGTCAATCGGGTTGTTGCGTGACCACTTCAGCTCAAACGCACCCAGCCAACCGGTCAGCGTTTGAATATTGCCCGTCAGCACCGGGTAGCGCCTCTCTTGCGCGCCACCTAGGCTGCCCGCACCGACGCTGAACACCGTGACATCCAGCGTGTCAGACACCAGCTCTGCTGCGCGCTCGGCAGCGTCCAGCGCGCCGATGATGAGCAGGCGGCCCGCGCTCTTGTAGGTGACGGTAGGTACGGGCTCTGCTTCTGGCAGATGGGCGACCGCCAGCAGCGCGGCGATTTTGGGGCTGGCCTGGGCGGCGTCTTTGCTCCAGCCACCGGTCTCGCGAATATTGACAAAGCGAATCGGCACGCCCGCTGCACCGGCGGTCTGCGCGGCCATCTCAGTGAAAAGGCGGGCCTCTTGCGTGCAGGCCACCACCACCTCTTCGCCGTTGGCACTGGTGATGGCTTGCTCAAACGCCCCAGCCTCACGGCGGCACAGGGTGCTGTGCAGGGTCAGTTTTTCATTCAGTGCCGCGCCCAGGGTCTTGGGCTCCAGAGGCATCGTTTGGTTGCAGTCGCAAATCAGGGTGGGCATGGTCTTCGGGTTTTACGTGAGCGATTGCGGCATCTTCTTCCGACTTAGCAGAAGCTGCAGGATTATGCGGGACAGAAGCACCCTCTTTAGCCTCTTTTTCGTCATCAAACAAATTCAAAAACTGGGCACTCGCCAACTTCCTGAGCATGGACAGCGGCATGGGGTCGGGCTTGGAGTAGTCGTCGATGTAGATGTCCAACCCGTCCATCACGTTGTAGTGCGGATCAGTGAAAAGCTTTTTCATCGCCGCATTCGACACTTCGGGCGAGACATTGACCCCCGTGAAAGCGCTGTAGTCGGATTCAGGCGTAAGAGCTTGGACGTCTTCGAGCGTAGGGGGCGGCGGGGTTTGGGGTGACTCTGATGCAGGGTCGATTTGCACTGCCGCATCAGCGTTGGCTAAGGACACTGCGAAGGGAGCAGCGACAGCAGAAGGGGCAACGGCAGGCGCAGGCACACCACGCACCGGCTCCTCCAGCGGCTTGCCCTCGCGCACCGCCTGCTTGCGCTGCGACCAGCGACCCAAAATACCATCAGCCATGACCGCCTCCAAATTTCTTTTCGGTACTGACCGAGGCCGGGCTTCCGAAACGATCCGTCAAGGGCTTGAAGCTCTCAGGCCGCTTGCGCCGCTTGACTTCCACCACATGGTACTCGTTGATAAAGGCTTGCAACCACTCGATCACATCCGCAGGCGCAACGACCTGTTCCACCGTCTCTTGCGCGTCCAGCAAACGGCCCGCGACGTGGTAGCTCAAAGACACCACCTGGGGTTTGGCGATGGGCTCGGCATCCACGCTCGCTTCTTCTTCCATGCGCCACATCACAAACCAGCAGGGTGCGGGCGTGCTGGCGTTGAGGTAGTAGCCTTCGGCGTCGTCGGTGAACAGCTCGACTTTGAAGCCGGGGTGCAGCCAGCGTTCTTCGTTTTCACTCTTGAACAGGCACCGCGGCTGATCACCGAAACCTTCCTCTTGCCCAATCACTTCGGCCAGCACCCAGCGCCAGGTTTGCCAGCGGCTCATGGGGCCGGTGATGCGTTCGCGCCGCATCACTACGGCGACTTCTAGCGTGGGTTTGAGTTCAGTCATAGGAGCGTGACTGTAGCGGATTGAGATTTCCCTTTTGCCGACGTGGGTGGGGCTCAATGCCTCTTCGTTTTTGTGCTGACGGGGTGAGTTGGGTTTGCTTTTTCAATTAAACCCACCCGCCACCACCAGCTCCCCCCCACGCTTGATCTGCACAGCGCAGTACTTGAACTCGGGGATTTTCCCCACCGGGTCCAGCGCGGCGTTGGTCATCAAATTGGCTGCGGCTTCGTAGTAGGCGAAGGGAATGAACACTGCGCCGCGTGGCGTGCCGTCGTCGCGGCGCACGTTGATGGGCACGGCGCCTCGACGTGAAGCGACTGTGATGACATCGCCAGGCTGCAAGCCCAGATCGGCCATGTCGGCACCGCACAGGGACGCCATGGCGATGGGCTCGATCGCGTCCAACACACTGGCGCGACGCGTCATGCTGCCGGTGTGCCAGTGTTCCAACTGACGACCGGTGATGAGCACAAAGGGGTACTCGGCGTCGGGCCGCTCGTCAGCCGGGATGATGTCGGCAGGCACCAATTGCACGCGTCCGTCCTTGGTCGGGAAGTTGTCGATGAAAACGATGGGCTGGCCCGGGTCTTCAGCGCTCAGGCAAGGGTAGGTCACGCTGGACTCGCGCTCTAGGCGCTCCCAGGTGATGCCGGCAATCGCTTCGTGCATGGCCTGGCGCATTTCCTCAAAAACGGCGGCCACACCACTGTGCGGGCCTTCGTAGTTCCAGCCACAACCCATGCGATTGGCGATCTGCTGAATGATCCACAGGTCAGGCTTGGCTTGACCCGGTGGGTCAATCGCTTGCTTACCCAATTGCACCATGCGGTCGGTGTTAGAGACCGTGCCGGTCTTCTCGGGCCAGGCGGTAGCGGGCAACACCACGTCGGCCAGCCAGGCGGTTTCGGTCATGAAAATATCTTGCACCACCAGGTGCTCCAACGAAGCCAGGGCATGGCGCGCGTGGTTCAAATCGGGGTCGCTCATGGCCGGGTTTTCACCCTGGACGTACATGCCGCGAATCTTGTGCGGGTCGCTGTCATCCACCAAAATTTTGTGCATGATCTCCACCACGGTGTAGCCGGGCTGGTCGTCGAGCTTGGTGTTCCAGAAGTTTTCAAACCACTGGTGCACTTTCTTATCCGTCACACGCTGGTAGTTGGGGAACATCATCGGGATCAGGCCCGCGTCGCTGGCGCCCTGCACATTGTTCTGCCCGCGCAGCGGATGCAGGCCAGAGCCCGGTTTGCCGATCTGGCCGGTGACGGTCACCAGCGCAATCAGGCAGCGCGCGTTGTCCGTGCCGTGCACGTGTTGGCTGATGCCCATACCCCACAAGATCATTGAGCCCTTGGCTTTGGCAAACTCACGCGCCACTTCGCGGATGGTCTGCGCCGGTACGCCGCAAATCGGCTCCATCGCCTCGGGGCTGTAACCCTTGACGTTCTCACGCAAGGCGTCGAAGTTGCTGGCGCGGTTTCGCACGAATTCTTCATCCACCAGGCCTTCTTCAATCACCGTGTAAATCATGGCGTTGAGCAGGGCCACGTCGGTGTCGGGCTTGAACTGCATGGTGCGCCAGGCGTGCTTGCCGATGTCGGTGATGCGCGGGTCGGCCAGCACAATCTTGGCACCGCGCTTGACGGCGTTCTTCATCCAGGTGGCCGCCACCGGGTGGTTGGCCGTGGGGTTGGAGCCGATCACGAAGATCAGACCCGCGTGCTCCACGTCGCTGACCTGGTTGCTCACCGCGCCAGAGCCCACACCTTCGAGCAAGGCCGCCACGCTGGAGGCATGGCACAGGCGTGTGCAGTGGTCCACGTTGTTGGAGCCAAATCCGGTGCGCACCAGTTTTTGAAAGAGGTAAGCCTCTTCGTTGCTACCCTTGGCCGAGCCAAAACCCGCCAGCGTTTTTTTGCCATGCGTGTCACGCAGGCCTTTGAGCGAGCCCGAGGTGTACGACAGCGCCTCTTCCCAAGTCGCTTCGCGGAAAACCTCTGACCAATCCGCCGTATGGCGGTTCAGCGTGTTCAGCGCCTCCGGGTCTTTGGCCACGCCAGCTTTGCGAATCAGCGGCACAGTTAGGCGCTGCGGGTTGCTGGCGTAGTCAAAACCAAAACGCCCTTTAACGCACAAGCGGCTGTGGTTGGCCGGGCCGTCGCGGCCATCGACACTCACAATTTTGTTGTCCTTGACGTTGTAGGTCAGCAGGCAACCGACGCCGCAGAAGGGGCAGACCGAGTCCACTTTTTTGTCCACGATTTGGGAGCCGATTTGCGTCTTGGGCATGAGCGCGCCGGTGGGGCAGGCCTGCACGCATTCGCCGCAGGCGACGCAGGTGCTGTCGCCCATCGGGTCGGCCAGGTCGAACACGATTTCGCTGTGGCTGCCGCGCAGGGCATAGCCAATCACGTCGTTGACCTGCTCTTCACGGCATGCGCGCACGCAGCGGTTGCACTGGATGCAGGCATCCAGGTTCACGGCCATGGCCGGGTGCGACATGTCAGACTTGGGTTGCTCGCGGCGCAGGGCTTTGAGTTCGGGGCGCACGGTGACGTCCATCTGGTCGGCCCACAGACTGAGCTCCCCATGTTGACCCACAACCTCCGTTCGCCCTGAGCTTGTCGAAGGGCTAGCAGTGGCTTCGACAGGCTCAGCCCGAACGGGGGAATCATTCCACTTGTAACCCACATCCGGCATGTCGGACAGCAGCATTTCCAACACCATCTTTTGACTTTTGACGGCGCGCTCGCTGTTGGATTGAACGTCCATACCCGCCGTAGCGGTGCGGCAGCAGCTGGGTGCGAGTGTGCGCTCACCTTTGACCTCGACCACGCAGGCGCGGCAGTTGCCATCGGGGCGCATGCCCTCTTTGTAGCAAAGGTGAGGAATGCTGATGCCCACGCGCTTGGCCAGGCTCAACAGAGTCTCGCCCTCAAAGGCTTTGACAGCTTGGCCGTCCAGCGTGAGGTCCACGGTTTGCGGCATGATTTCTATGAATTTGGCGGGGGCGTTCATACGGCCAACTCCTTAGGAAAGTATTTTTGAACACAGCGAATGGGGTTGGGTGCGGCTTGCCCCAGGCCACAAATGGACGCATCGCCCATGACTTGGCACAGGTCTTCCAGCGTCTCGTTGTCCCACTGCGGGGCTTCCATCAGCGCCACGGCTTTCACCGTGCCCACGCGGCAAGGCGTGCACTGGCCGCAGCTCTCATGCGCGAAGAATCGCATCATGTTGGTGGCCGCAGCGCGCGCGCTGTCTTGGTGGCCCAGCACAATGACGGCGGCCGATCCGATGAAGCAGCCGAAGGGTTGCAAGGTGTCAAAGTCCAGCGGGATGTTGTCCATGCTGGCAGGCAGAATGCCGCCCGACGCACCGCCGGGCAGATAGGCGTACAGCTCGTGTCCGTCCAACATGCCGCCGCAGTACTCGTCAATCAACTCCCGCACCGAGATGCCCGCTGGGGCCAGCTTGACGCCGGGGTGCTTGACGCGCCCGCTGACGCTGAAACTGCGCAGGCCCTTGCGGCCATTGCGGCCAAAGCTGCTGAACCACTGCGGGCCTTTTTCCACAATGTCACGCACCCAGTACAGGGTCTCGAAGTTGTGCTCCAGCGTCGGGCGGCCAAACAGACCCACCTGCGCAATGTAGGGCGGACGCATGCGCGGCTCACCGCGTTTGCCCTCGATGCTCTCGATCATGGCGGATTCTTCACCGCAGATGTAGGCCCCGGCACCGCGGCGCAATTCAATCAATGGCAGATCGCACGGCGGGTTGGCCTGCAGGGCTTTGAGCTCGGCCTCCAGAATGGCGCGGCAGCCGTGGTACTCGTCCCGCAGGTAGATGTAGCAGGCGTCAATACCCACCACCTTGGCGGCGATCAGCAAGCCCTCTAGGAAGCGATGCGGGTCGCGCTCCAGGTAGGTGCGGTCTTTGAAAGTGCCGGGCTCGCCCTCGTCAATGTTCACCGCCATCAGACGCGGCGCGGGCTGATCACGCACGATGCGCCACTTGCGCCCGGCCGGGAAACCTGCACCGCCCAAGCCGCGCAGGCCGGAGTCTTCCATGGCCTTGATGACCGGTTCAATGTCTTGCGTGCCCTGGCTGACGGCCTGCGCCAGCGCGTAGCCGCCTTGGGCGCGGTAGGTGGCGTAGCCCGCGTAGGCCGGGGCCACTTCTTGCGCGTCTGGCTCGGGGGAGACGCCCTTCAAAGCAAACTCACTTGCTACAAAATTAGTAGCTGCTTGTGCCTGTGGATGTTGCGCTAGAGCCGAATTGACCACTGAAACCACAGCCTCAGGTGTGGCCAGCAGCACCGGGTTCTGGTGCACCACCGCCACCGGGGCCTGCTCGCAGCGGCCCACGCAGGGCGCGGCCAGCACGCGCACATCGTCGCGGCCCAGCAGGGCAGGCAAGCGCGCCAGCAAATCTTGCGCACCGGCCAGCTCGCAGCTCAGGCCGTCGCACACGCGAACAGTCAGGCCGGGGGCGGCGTCATCACCACGCACCACCTCGAAGTGGTGGTAGAAAGTGGCGACCTCATACACCTCGGCCATGGGCAGGTTCATCTCTTTGGCCAGGGCGACCAGATGCCGGTCGTGCAAGCAGCGATAAGCGTCGTTAAGCTTGTGCAGGTTCTCGATCAGCAAGTCACGTCGGTGGCCTTCGGCAGGTTTCGCGCCGACCAGCGACACGACCTCATCCAGCGACACCTCATCGGCCTGACGGCCCTTGAGTCGGCTCTTGCGCTTGATCAGTGCGCGCAATTCATCAACGGTGGCCAAGGCCACGGCCTTGACTTCGTTCTGGGGTGCGGGATGGTTCATCGGTCTTCCTGGTAGGCAATGGTGGGCAAAATTTTGCAATGCGGTGAGTGTCAACCACCCGAGTGGGTGGGTCAAATTGCGTTGGGATATGACTTCATTCAAAAACTAAATGATGCAACGCAACAATTCAAAAAATCAAACTGACAACAACCCACTGTGCGCCGCCGCATGCCGCAGCCAAGCGGCGTCTTGGGCCAGGGTCAGCGCTGCGTCCAGCGTGCGGGACACGCGGTCGGAGGCCAGCACCATGAAGCCGATGGGGGTGCGCACTTCGGGACTCACCAGGGGGCAGGCTTGCAGTTCGCGGTAGGCGCGCATGGCGCCGACCAGCGCGCCGGGCATGATGCTGCACACGGTGCCCCCGACGGCGCTCAGGGCCAGGGTGAGGATGGCGTTGGTTTCCATCACTGGTTTAACGGGCACGCCGGCCTGGGCGAAGGCGGCGTCCACGATGTGGCGGTTGTGCATCTCGGGCGTCATCAGACACAGGGGTAGCGCGGCAGCGTCTTGCCAGGTGATGGCCGGGCCGATCTGGAGACCGTGCTCGCCCAAAGCCTCACCCTTGCGCACCAAAAAGTAATGCTCTGTGTACTGGGGCAGTGTGCGCAGCGGCGTGTTGCCCGGGCGCACCCGGTCGGTAAACCCTAAGCCCATGTCGAGGGTGAGATTGTCCAGCCCCGCTTCGATATCCACCGAGCTCATGGCGCGCACAACCGGCGTGATGCCGGGATGGCGGGCATGCAGCATGGCAGCAAAGCGGGCGGCGATGGCCTCGGCTGTCGGCACAGCGCCGATGTTGAGCAGGCCTTGCGGGCGGGCGGTGACGCTGTTGAACTCTTGCTGCAAGAGTTGCTGCTCATGCAGCATGCGGCGGGCGCTGGCCAGCATGCGCTCGCCCTCGCTGGTGAAGCCGACAAAGGTGCGGCCCCGATTCACGATGACCGCGCCAAACTCCTGCTCCAGCGCGCGGATGGCGTTGGAGAGTGCGGGCTGCGTCACAAAGCAGGCCTGGGCCGCGCGGGCGAAGTGCTTGTGCTCGTCCAAAGCGACCAGGTAGCGCATCGAGACGAGGAGGTTCACGACAACGTACCGTTCGGGCTGAGCCTGTCGAAGCCCATGGCTGGACTACTCAAGAACCCTTCGACAGGCTCAGGGCGAACGGTAGTGGGCATTAAGTTTCTTTCGAAATCTTGATGCTCGGAAACTTGTTCGAGAAGTCTTTGTTCTTGGCAGCAATCGTCACCGCCACCTGGCGGGCCACGGCCTTGTAGATGGCGGCCACGTCGCCGTCCGGGTCGGCCACCACGGTGGGCTTGCCGCTGTCAGCTTGCAGACGGATTTGCATGTTCAGCGGCAGCGCGCCCAGGTAAGCCATGTTGTAGTCAGCGGCCATTTTTTTGCCGCCGTCAGCGCCAAAAATATGCTCGACTTGGCCGCAGTTGCTGCACACATGCACCGCCATGTTTTCGACGATGCCCAAAATCGGCACGCCGACCTTCTCAAACATCTTGATGCCTTTTTTGGCATCCAGCAGGGCGATATCTTGCGGCGTGGTGACGATCACCGCACCCGTCATGGGCACGCGCTGGCTCAACGTGAGCTGAATGTCACCGGTGCCGGGGGGCAGATCGACGATGAGGTAGTCCAACTCTTTCCAGTTGGTCTGGCGCAGCATTTGCTCCAGCGCCTGGGTGGCCATGGGGCCGCGCCAGATCATGGCCTCGTCCTGCGCCACCAGAAAACCGATGGACATGACCTGCACGCCGTAGTTCTCCAGCGGCTCCATGGTCTGGCCGTCTTCGCTCTCTGGCCGTCCGTCAATGCCCAGCATCATGGGGATGCTGGGGCCGTAAATGTCGGCGTCCAGCAGGCCCACGCTCGCGCCCTCGGCGGCCAGCGCCAACGCGAGGTTGACAGCGGTGGTGCTCTTGCCAACGCCGCCCTTGCCAGAGGCCACGGCCACGATGTTTTTCACCTTGGGCAACAACTGCACACCGCGCTGCACCGCATGGGCCACGATGCGGGTGCTGATGTTGACCGACACATTGCTCACGCCCGCCACGCCCTTGGCGGCGGCGATCAGCGCTTTGCGAAATCCTGCGATCTGGCTCTTGGCCGGGTAGCCGAGTTCCACGTCAAAA
>JANXSU010000112.1 GCA_025356545.1 Comamonadaceae bacterium | reverse complement strand
GTTTGAGCCCACCGCCGCTGCTGTGCTGAACGTGACGCAAGACCATCTGGATTGGCACGGCAATGTTCAGCATTACGCAGATGCCAAGGCGCGTATCTTTGGATCGAGCGGCTTGATGCTACTGAATCGCGACGACGCAGCGGTGATGGCCATGCTGCCGCCTGCGGTCAAGGGCAAAGCGTTTCAGGCGGGTGTGGTCCGCGAGCACGTCACCTTTGGTGCCGCGTTGCCCCTTCGCCCCGGCGACTACGGCATCGAGTACGTCAACGGCATGACTTGGTTGGTGCGCGCGCAAGATGCGGACGAGACGATCAAGAAGCGCAGAAACAGCCTGGAAGAAGAAGTCTTCATCCAGCGCCTTATGCCCGCCGACGCGCTGCGCATCCGGGGTCGCCACAATGCCACCAACGCACTGGCCGCGCTGGCCCTGGCGCAAGCGGCCGGGTGCACCCTGGCCCCCATGCTCTACGGTCTGCGCGAGTACCGGGGTGAGCCGCACCGGGTCGCGTCGGTGGCCATCATCAACGGTGTAGAGTATTTTGACGACAGCAAGGGTACCAACGTGGGCGCGACCGTGGCGGCCTTGCAAGGTTTGGGCGAGGCGGATGAAGGGGCCGGTTCAGCACGCAAGCTCATCGTGATTTTGGGTGGCGACGGCAAGGGCCAAGACTTCAGTCCGCTGGCCTCGCCTGTGGCGCGACACGCCCGTACCGTGGTCTTGATCGGGCGGGATGCCGCGCTCATCCGCGCTGCGTTGGAGAGCACAGGCGTGCCGCTGTTCGATGCCAACGACATGGCGCAAGCGGTGACCCTGGCCCACCAACACGCGCACAGCGGCGACGCGGTGCTGCTCTCCCCGGCCTGCGCCAGCCTGGACATGTTTGACAACTACGAGCACCGTGCTCGTGTTTTTTGCGAAGCCGTGCGGGTGCTGGCCGACGACGCCGGCTTGATGGACGGAGGCTTGGCATGAGCACCGCCGTGGCTGCACCCTCACGCTTGTGGCAGGGCCTGACCGGCTGGTGGTCGGGTCTAAGGCGTTCATCGTCTGAGGGGCTGCCCGTGAGCGGTGCCAACTGGAGTACGGCCAATAGCGTACGGGTCTTTGATCAGGCGCTGGTCTGGGTCACGGTCGCCTTGCTGGCCTGGGGTTTGGTGATGGTGTATTCGGCCTCTATCGCCATGCCCGACAACCCCAAGTTTGCCCGCTACGCGCACACCCATTTCTTGACAAGGCATTTATTTTCTCTGGTGGTGGCCGTGGTGGCAGCGCTCATTGCTTTTCAAATCCCGATCACCACGTGGGAGAAGATGGCACCCTGGCTCTTCGTCATTTCGCTTGTGTTATTGATGGCAGTGTTGATCCCCTTCATCGGCAAAGGCGTCAACGGCGCACGTCGCTGGATCTCGCTGGGTGTCATGAACTTTCAGCCCTCGGAGCTGGCCAAATTCGCCATGCTGCTCTACGCCGCCGACTACATGGTGCGCAAGATGGACGTGAAGGAGAAGTTCTTCAAGGCCGTCGTGCCCATGGGCGTGGCGGTGGCGGTGGTGGGCCTGCTGCTGTTGGCCGAGCCCGACATGGGGGCCTTCATGGTGATTGCCGTGATCGCCATGGGCATCTTGTTCTTGGGTGGCGTCAATGCCCGCATGTTCTTTGTGATTGCGGCTATTTTGGTGGTGGCCTTCGGCTTGATGATCGCCTTGAGCGAGTGGCGGCGCGAGCGTATTTTTGCCTACCTCAATCCTTGGGATGAAAAACACGCTCTGGGCAAGGGCTACCAGTTGTCGCATTCTTTGATCGCGATTGGACGGGGTGAAATCTTCGGCGTGGGGCTGGGCGGCAGTGTGGAGAAACTGCATTGGCTGCCCGAGGCGCACACTGACTTTTTGTTGGCTGTGATCGGCGAAGAATTTGGCCTGATCGGTGTGCTCAGTGTCATCGGTCTGTTCTTGTGGATGACGCGACGCATCATGCACATCGGGCGTCAGGCCATCGCGCTGGATCGCGTGTTTGCGGGTCTGGTGGCGCAGGGCGTGGGCATTTGGATGGGGTTTCAGGCCTTCATCAACATGGGTGTGAACCTGGGCGCGCTGCCCACCAAAGGACTGACCCTGCCACTCATGAGCTACGGCGGGTCTGCCATTCTTATCAATCTGGTGGCTTTGGCGGTCGTGCTGCGCATTGATTTTGAGAGCCGACAACTCATGCATGGGGGGCGACTATGAGCAAGTGCGCACTCATCATGGCGGGCGGCACCGGCGGGCACATCTTCCCCGGCCTGGCGGTGGCGCAAGCGCTGCGTGAACGCGGTTGGCGCGTGCATTGGCTGGGCGCGTCCGGCAGCGCAGACAAACCCAGCATGGAAAGCCAGCTTGTGCCGCCGCAAGGGTTTGCCTTTGAAACGATTGATTTCTCCGGCGTGCGCGGCAAGGGCTACCTCACGCTGGCCTTGCTGCCACTGCGTCTGCTCAAGGCCTTCGCCCAGAGCATCGCAGTGTTGCGCCGTGTGCGGCCCGACGTGGTGGTGGGCTTGGGCGGCTACATCACTTTTCCAGCGGGCCTGATGAGCGTGTTGCTGGGCAAGCCACTGGTGCTGCACGAGCAAAATTCGGTAGCGGGCATGGCCAATCGCGTGCTGGCGCTGGTGGCGGATCGGGTGTTCACGGCTTTCCCGAACGTGCTGAAAAAAGGCCAATGGGTGGGTAACCCTTTGCGTCAAGCTTTCTTGCAGCAACCCGACCCCGCCACGCGCTTTGCAGACCGCACCGGCCCGTTGCGGGTGCTGGTGTTGGGCGGCAGCCTGGGGGCCAAGGCACTGAATGAAGTACTGCCGCGTGCCTTGGCGCTGATCCCAACACCGCAGCGTCCGCAAGTCACACACCAAAGCGGGGTCTTACAGATCGACGCGCTACGCGCCAACTACGCTGCTGCGGGCGTGCAGGCCGAACTGACACCCTTCATCACCGACACCGCCCAAGCCATGGCCCAGGCCGACCTGCTGATCTGTCGCGCCGGGGCCAGCACGGTGACGGAAATTGCCACCGTCGGGGTGGCCGCTGTGTTTGTGCCCTTCCCCTCTGCGGTGGACGACCACCAGACCCGCAACGCGCGCTTCTTGGTGGAAGCCGATGCGGCATGGTTGCTGCCACAAACCGAATTGACCCCCGAAAAATTATCAGAAATGCTACAAAAAACAAAGCGATCTACGCTTCTAAACAGGGCAATACAGGCCAAAACACTTGAAAAAACTGATGCAACTGAACAAGTGGTTCTTGCTTGCGAGGAGTTCGGTCAATGAAGCACGCCATCAAACACATTCATTTCGTTGGAGTGGGCGGTTCGGGCATGTCCGGCATTGCGGAGGTGTTGCTTAATTTGGGCTACCAGATCTCCGGCTCAGACCTGAGCGACAGCGCCACCCTCAAGCGCTTGGCGGGTCTGGGTATCAAGACTTGCGTGGGTCATGCAGCATCGAATGTGGCTAACGCTGATTGTGTGGTTACCTCCACTGCTGTACAGACTGACAATCCTGAGGTTCTGGCAGCGCGCGCGCGCCATATTCCCATCGTGCCACGCGCACTGATGCTGGCCGAACTCATGCGTCTTAAGCAGGGCATTGCCATTGCAGGCACGCACGGCAAGACCACCACCACCAGCCTGGTGGCCAGTGTGCTAGGTGAGGCGGGGCTGGACCCCACCTTTGTCATCGGCGGTCGCCTCAACAGCGCCGGGGCCAATGCACGGCTGGGCAGTGGCGACTACATCGTGGTAGAGGCCGACGAGTCCGACGCGTCCTTCCTCAACCTGCTGCCGGTGATGGCCGTGGTGACCAATATCGACGCCGACCACATGGAGACCTACGGCCACGATTTTGCGCGGCTCAAGGGTGCGTTTGTAGATTTTCTGCACCGCATGCCGTTTTACGGCACGGCAATTTTGTGCACTGACGACGCTGCCGTGCGTGAGATCGTGTCGCAAGTTACCTGCCCTATCACCAGCTACGGTTTTGAAGAAGGTGCCCAGGTGCGCGCCGTGGACGTGCGTGCAGTGGGTGGGCAGATGCACTTTACCGTGCAGCGGCGCAACGGCGTCACGCTGGCGGACTTGCCTGTAGTGCTGAACTTACCGGGTCGTCACAATGTGCTCAATGCCTTGGCGGCCATTGCAGTGGCTATTGAGCTGGACGTGAGCGACAGCGCCGTGCAAAAAGCGCTGACTGAATTCAGGGGCGTGGGTCGGCGCTTTCAGCGTTATGGTGATTTGCCAGTGCAAGAAAACGCAAGCGCCGCGAAAAGCGGCGGCAGCTTCACCTTGATTGACGACTACGGCCACCATCCGGTGGAGATGGCCGCCACTTTAAGCGCCGCGCGCGGGGCCTTCCCCGAGCGCCGCTTGTTGCTGGCCTTTCAGCCGCACCGCTTCACCCGCACACGCGACTGCTTTGAAGATTTCGTCAAGGTCATTGGCCAAGCCGACGCCGTGCTGCTAGGCGAGGTCTATGCCGCTGGTGAAGCACCCATCGTGGCTGCCGATGGTCGCGCCCTTGCGCGTGCCTTGCGCGTGGCGGGCAAGGTCGAACCCGTGTTTGTGGACGACATTGCCGCCATGCCTCAAGCGATTGTGGACAACGCGCGCGTTGGCGATGTGGTGATCTGCATGGGTGCGGGCTCCATGGGTGCGGTGCCGGGAAAGGTGCTGGACTTGCTGCAAATTTCAGAACTGCTGGCGCATGAGGGGAGGGGGCTATGAGCGTGATGGATCTAGGAAAAGTGGCGGTGCTGATGGGCGGCGCGTCCGCCGAGCGCGATATCTCCATCATGTCGGGAACCGGCGTGCTCCAAGCTTTGCAGTCGCGTGGTGTCGATGCCCATGCCTTTGACCCCTCACAGCGTGACCTGAGCGAACTCAAACGCGAGGGCTTTGCGCGTTGCTTCATCGCCTTGCATGGCCGCTTTGGTGAAGACGGCACGGTGCAAGGTGCGCTGGAGTTGCTTGGCATCCCCTACACCGGCTCGGGCGTAATGGCCTCTAGCATTGCCATCGACAAAGTCATGACTAAGCGCATTTGGCTGTCTGAAGGCTTGCCCACACCGGGTTGGCAACAGGTCAGCAGCGTGGCCGATTGTGAAGTGGCTTTTGCGCACCTGGGCGCGCCCATGATCGTCAAGCCCGCGCG
>JANXSU010000108.1 GCA_025356545.1 Comamonadaceae bacterium | reverse complement strand
CGTGGGCTTGTCGTACCGGAGGTACTGCCAGCGCCCACGCGCCTTGCGCTAAGCCCTCATGCTGCGTCGATTAGCGTTTCGTTATCGACGAAAAACAAAAAAACCCGCTTAGCTTGCGCCTTGCGGGTTTTTTTATGGGTTGCTGATTAAGGGCTGACTATCGACCCACCATGGCCAAGGCTTTATCGTAGTAGCTCAGGTCTAAGAATTTCTCCGGCTCTGGGGCTTTGCCGCCCCACTGGCCTTCCAGCTCGGCACGCAAGGCCAGCACGTTGCGAAAGCCTTCCATGCTGAAGCGGGCGTCAGTGGCCAGACCGAAGCCGGGGGACATCAAGGCTTCATAGCTTTTTGTCGCCACAGCCGGCGCGAGTTTAAAACGGGTTTGCAGCAGAGCAATCATCTCGGCCCGGTTGGCCGGGTTCATGGCATAGCGAGCACCTTCGATGAAAGCGGCCAAATAGCGTTCCAGTACGGGTGCATTTTGAATGGCCCAGCTGCGCATCACAAACGCACCAGTGGCTTGATAGGAACCTGCCAAGTCAGTGGCTCGTCCCATACTTTTGAGTCCTTTTTCTCCCACGATAAAAGAAAACGGCGGATTCACCATCCCAGCCACCAACTCCGGGTTACTGGCCATGGCGTTTGCACGCGACAATGTCCCGCCCACCGCTTTGACGGTGTAGTCGCGGCCCTCAAGCAAGCCCTTGTTTTTCAGAATCTTCTTGGCCACCACCGCGTAAGCCGTGTCCGGCGCATCCACCGCGAGCGACTTGCCTCGGATGTCGTCAAAGGTGCGTATCTCTGGTCGCACCATGAAATCATTCAAGCCCGAATCGCCGCCCATCACAATTTTCACGTCATGCTTGGCGACTTCAATCATCGCAACTGCGTTGTCCACGGCGGCATGGGCGATCTCGAACTTGCCAGCGGGCAGGCCAGCACGTTGCTCCTCGGAGTTGGGCGTGTTTTGCACCTCAATGACAAGGCCGTGTTTTGCAAAAAATCCTTGCTCTATGGCCGCCAGCAAGGGCAGGTTGCTTGAGCCCGGAAAGACGTTGACGCGCAGGGTGACAGGGGTTGCCGTGGACATAGATGTAGCGCAACCCGGCAAATAGAGCACGGAGGTGGCCGCACCCAGGGCGAGGGCGGTAGAGAAGCTTCGGCGTTGCATAGCGGGCAATCCTTGAGGGGTTGATGGGGAGGTGAGGGAGTCGAAATCTTAGCGCGCAGCCGCATGGGGTTAACCCTCTCGCATCGCATCCTCAAAACCCTTTAAATCAAGCACCTATTTTCATCAACCCAACGAACAAGGACACCCCATGAGCGACCGCAGAGAATTCATCAAAGACACCTCACGCAACTTGGCCGGTGTCTTTTTTTGCGCGTGTGGATTTGCAGGCGCTCGCGAAGTCCACGCGGCACATGCCAAGCCTGGCACCAAGCCCCCACAACTCATGCTCAACGGCAAGCGCGTTAAAACCATCGACACGCATTCGCATTGCTACTTCCAAGAATCTCTGGATCTGATGGGTAAAGAGGCCGCCAGTGTGTTGCCGCCCGTCAAAGGCGTGCCCGAGCATTTCCTGACCACTGCCGAAGTGCTAGCCACCCGCCTGCGCAGTATGGACGCCATGGGCATCGACATGGAGGTGCTCAGCGTCAACCCCTTCTGGTACCGCAAAGAACGCGATGTCGCCGCCGAGATCGTGCGCATCAACAACGAAAAACTCGCCGAACTCAGCGCTGCTAACCCCAAGCGGCTGGCCGCTTTTGCCTCGCTATCGCTCCAGTTCCCAGACTTGGCAGTGCAGCAGCTTGAGCACGCCATCAAAAAGCAAGGCCTGCGCGGCGCGGCCATTGGCGGCAGCGTGGTGGGCGAAGACTTCTCAGACCCCAAATTTCACCCCGTGTGGGCCAAGGCCGAGGAGCTGGGCGCGGTGCTCTTCATCCACCCGCAAAGCACGCCTGAGTTGGCCAAACGCTTCAAGGGCAATGGCTGGCTGTCCAACACCATTGGCAACCCGCTGGACACCACCATTGCGCTGCAACACCTCATCTTTGAAGGCACGCTAGACCGCTTCCCCAAACTCAAGGTGCTGGCCGCGCACGGGGGCGGCTACCTGGGCTCTTATGCACCGCGCTCAGACCACAGTTGCTTTGTCTCGCCCGTCAACTGCAACCCCGACATCGTGTTGAAGAAAAAGCCCACCGAGTATCTGAACCAGATTTACTTCGACGCCCTGGTCTTCACGCCTGAGGCGCTGCGTCATCTGGTGGCGCAAGTCGGCGCCAGCCAAGTGGTGATTGGCACTGACCACCCCATCCCTTGGGAAGACCACCCGGTGCAGCATGTGCTGAACACCCCCAGTCTGACCAACGCCCAGCGCGCCGCGATTTTGGGGGGTAATGCGGCGAAGTTGTTGGGCATCACACTCTAACGAGAATCGGTTCACCCTGAGCTTGTCGAAGGGCTTCGACAAGCTCAGCCCGAACGGAACTGGCTCAGGGGAACGGGAGCTTCAAGCCAAACGCATCAGCGCTTCCAGCTTGACCGTGTCCACTACAAAGGCGCGTATGCCTTCGGCCAGTTTGTCGCTGGCCATGGCATCCTCGTTCAAGGCATAGCGAAAACCCGCCTCGTCAAAGTTCACTGGGTTCAAGTTCATGGTTCTCGCTGCCTGTGCATCCAGCGCGCGGGTGAGTGGGGATACAGTGTCGTCACAAGCCTCCAGTTGCGCCAGCAACTCGGGCGCGATGGTCAGCAAGTCGCACCCGGCCAACGCGGTGATTTGCCCCACGTTGCGAAAGCTCGCACCCATCACTTCAGTGGCAATGCCAAAGTGTTTGTAGTAATTGAAGATGGCGCGCACCGACTGCACGCCGGGGTCATTCGCCCCTGCGTTGTCAGCTTCTATCCAGCTGGCCCCGGCTGACTTTTTGTGCCAGTCATAAATGCGCCCGACAAAAGGCGAAATCAACTGCACTTTGGACTGGGCACACACCACCGCCTGGCTGAACGAAAACAACAAAGTCAGGTTGGTGTGAATGCCACGCTGCTCCAGTTGCTTGGCCGCAGCCATGCCCTCCCAAGTGGCCGCAATTTTGATTAACACACGGTCAATGTGCACGCCTTGCGCCTGATAAAGCTCGATGATGCGCTCGGCCCGCGTCACGGTAGCCTGCGTGTCAAAGCTCAAGCGAGCGTCCACTTCGGTAGAGACCCGCCCGGGAATCAGTGCCAATATTTCACAGCCAAAACGCACCAGCAACCGGTCCATCACCTCGTCCAGCGCACGCCCCTGAAAGGCTGACACCGCTTCTTTCAGTAAGGGGGCGTAATCGGCTTTTTGAACCGCTTTGAGGATGAGCGAAGGGTTGGTGGTGGCATCCTGCGGCTGGAACGCCGCCAGTTGCCTGAAGTCACCCGTGTCAGCGACCACGGTGGTCAATTGTTTGAGGGCATGGAGTTGATTCATGGGAGTGCTTATAAGTGTATGCAATGGTTTTAATTATGGGTGAAATTTCACGCTTTCAAAAGATCGCCAAATCGACTCTCAAGATGGGGATTTACCCTTGGATTTCATTGTTTTCGTTACTTTTACAACGTTGTCACGTTGACGTCAAAAATGAGCCTTATTACACTGAATTTCAAATGTTGCAGCGTGCCCTTGTACGTCTGAAATATTTTGATCATCAATCCATTTGGAGACAGTTTTATGCATTCAATCAAAACTTCCGCACTGTTCAGCGCAGTGCTTCTCGCCTTGGCTGGCGGCGCTCATGCCCAAAAAGCTGGCGACGACATCATTAGTGCCGGTATCGTCAATGTCAA
>JANXSU010000210.1 GCA_025356545.1 Comamonadaceae bacterium | reverse complement strand
CGGGCAGTAACCAGTTAGGTTAACGGCGACTGGCTGGTTTTTTTACTACTTTTTTGGCTGCAGCCTTGGGTTTAGTGGCGTGAGCAGCTCCTGATTTTGTAGCAGATGGTTTGGCCTTGTCAGCTTGTTGGTCTGCCTGCTTGGCCGCTTGCTTGCTCACCTCTTGCATGGCATTGGTGGCAATTTGCTGGAACTGTTGGGTGAGTGAAGTCCACAGTTGCACCGGGTCTACGACCGGCGAAGCATCACTAGTGCGCTTGGTCGAAGCTGTGGTTTTTTTAGCGGCAGGCTTGGGTGCCTCGGGCACAGGGGTGGGTGCGGGAGGTGGGGCCGGTGGCGGTGCGCTGGGGGCAGAAGCCACCGGGTTGGCGAAGGCAGAGGCGAAGGGCCCCGTGAATAGCGAGGCAGATGGCGTGGCAAAGGAACTGGCGGGGGCACTGCCAGTGGCAGTCGCCGCAGCGGGAAACTGAAACGCCTTGCTCATGGCGCTCATGTCCATGTTCATGCCTTGCAGGGTGGCCAAGGTCATCTTTTGCACCTCCAGCGCCTGGATGGTGGCCTTGAGCGCGGTGGCGTTCTGGTCGAGCCAGAACTGCACCGCCTTGAGTTCTTCGATGCGCTTGTCCAGCTCCTTCGGGTCTAAAGTGGGGGCGACCCAGCTGGCAGGCCCCGGCATGGGGTTGGACTTACCCTGGGTCAGACTTTGCAGAAAGTCAAAACCGGGGACAAATTTGCTGAAGTTGTGGGCGGGGGAATCACTCATGGTCATAGCTCCTTGTAATGTCCTTACTCTACTCGCCCAATGCGCTGCACCACAAGTGCCATGGCTTTGGCGTCGGCTTGCACAAAGCGGTCGAACTCGGCGGCGTCTTGGTACTGGAAAGAACTGCCGGCGGAAGTCAGCGCTTGTTTGGCCCGCGTATCGTCTGCCGCCATACGAGCGGCTTGGCGCAGCTTGGTCACTACCGATTCGGGTGTGCTGGCAGGCACAAACAGCCCCGCCCATTGCGAATAGCTGATGGGCACGCCTAATTCCTTCAGGCTGGGCACGTCGGGCAGCACGGCCAAGCGACCCTCGCCCCAGTGCGCCAGCGCGCGCATTTTGCCCGCGCGAATCTGCTGAACCACGCTGGACGGGCCGGTGGACACCGCATCCACCTGCCCTGCCAGCACAGCCAGCACGGCAGGGCCTGCGCCGGTGTAGGGCACGTGCAGCATGAAGCTGTTGGTGGCGATCTTGAGCTGCTCCATGGGCACGTGCATGGTGCCGTAGTTGCCCGATGACCCAAACGTCATCGTGCCGGGCTTGGCTTTGACGGCGGCCATGAACTCGGCATAGGTCTTCCACGGGCTGTCAGCGCGCACCACCAGCACCGTGGGGTCGGCGGTAAATCGGGCGATGGGCTTGAGTTGGTCCAGCGTGAACATGGGGTTGCGGCGCAGCACCTTGTCGGCCTCGGGCAACACCACGACCGATGACAGGGCCATCAGCAGGCTGTAGCCATCGGCCTTGGACTTGGCCACCTGGGCCATGCCGATGCCGCCACCCGCGCCACCCTTGTTCTCCACAATCACCGACTGCTTGAGCGCGCGGCCCATAGCCTCGGCCACCGGTCTGCCCACCGCGTCGGCCACACCGCCAGGGGGGAAGGGCACCAGCATGGTGATGGGGCGGCTGGGGTATTCGTCTTGCGCCAAGGCGGGTAGAGCCGAGAGGGCGAGCAAGGCGAGGCTGGCCAGTTGAATTAAGGGACGGCGTTGGTTCATTTTTTCTCCTTGGCGTTCTTTCCGATGTCCGTTCATCCTGAGCTTGTCGAAGGATCGAGAGGCTTCGACAAGTTCTGCCCGAAAGGGTTAATTGGTTTCTTCAACCGGGTTGTTCAACTCTCCCAACCCCGAGATCGCCACACGCACCACATCGCCGTGGCGCAAGAACTTGGGTGGTTTGAAGCCAATACCCACGCCCACCGACGTGCCAGTGGCGATGATGTCGCCGGGCAGCAGCGTCATGGCGGCGGACATGGTTTCGATCAAAGTGGGCACGTCAAAAATCAGCTGCGAGATGTGGGCGTTTTGACGCTGCTCGCCGTTCACCCAGGTCTGCATGGTCATGTCGGTGGGGGCTTCGTCGCGGCTGGTGATCCAGGGGCCGAGCGGGCAAAAGCCGTCGAGCGATTTGCCCAAAAACCACTGAGCGTGGTTCTTTTGCAGATCTCGTGCGGTCACGTCGTTCATGGCCACAAAACCAAACACGTGGTTCATGGCATCGGCTTTAGTCACGTTGCGGCAGGTCGTGCCGATGACCACGCCGATTTCGCCTTCGTAGTCCACCGACGAGGTGTGCTTGGGGTTGAAGCGGATGGCGTCGGTTGGGCCTGACAAAGTCGTCGTGGCCTTGGTGAAAATCTGCGGAAACTCGGGAATGGCCGATGCGCCACCGCTGGTGGCGTTGAAGCCGCTCTTATCGAACTCCAGCGCGTGGTCGTGGTAGTTCTTGCCCACGGCAAAGGGGTTGCGCAAAAAGGCCGACAGTGGTGACAAAAACTTCACGCTGGACAGGGCCACGCGCTCAGTGACTGCGGCATTGAGTTGGGCCACCGTGGTGCCTTGCTGGATGATGGCCAGCACGGGATTCGGGTACGCACCCAAGTCACCGCCGACCAAAGCGGCTTCTTGTTTCTGTTCATCAATGAGGGCCAGGCGGACATTGCCAGCCACTTGTACGCGTGCGAGTTTCATGGGGTCTCCTAATCAATCAAAATAATCATTCGCCAGCGCGGATTATCGCAAGCCTCACCAGGCGCAATGCTCACATCAATGCGCGGGGGCCATGGGCATCACCGCCACAGGCACCTGGAGCTGCACCCGGCTCTGTTGACCGGCCGCGTCCTTGAACACCAGCGTCAGGGGCACGGTGCTGTCTTTCTTCAAAGCGGTTTTCAAATCCATCAGCATCACGTGGTAGCCGCCGGGCTTGAGCTCTACCGTCTTGCCCGCAGGCAAGTCCAGTGCGGGCACGGCGCGCATCTTCATCACGTCGCCCTCCATTTTCATCTCATGCACCTCGGCAACCCCTGCGGCGGGGGTGGAGACCGAAACCAGTTGCGCACCGTCTTTGGACTTGAGTTTCATGAAGGCACCGGTGGCCATCTGACCTTGCACCGAGGCGCGCACCCAGGCGTCTTTGACTTCGACGCTCTGGGCGTAGAGCGTGGTGCTGGTCAGGGCCAGGGTGGCGATGAGGGCTTGGAGTTTCATGGTGTGTCTTTCTTCTGGGATCAGTGTTGGTGTTCGCCCTGCCCGGCCGGACCCGACGGGATGAGTTCCAGCAAGGCGGCGGGGAATTTCAAACCTTTTGTCGAGTTGCCTTGCTCTGGGATTTGAGTCCAGTCGTTGCGTCCATTCTCGCAAGTTTGCAGCACTTTGAACCACAAGGGTTGCGCATCCTTTGGCAAACCACCGCGCAGCACGAACTCATCAAAGTAAGCGTCGGGCAGGGCGTGCTCGCGCGAGGTCGCTGTCCAGGTGATTTCGCTCCCCTCAACCGTCAACACCCAACCCGGCTTGGGTTGATGCTTGGCCCCTTGAAGGCCGGACGGTATTCGCACGGTGATGCCTATGGTGGGCGAGCCCTGGCAGCCATGGCTCACGCGCAACGCAGCCTTGTAATTGGCCCCAACCAGGGCCACAGGCTCGTCCAAGACCACATGAGGAAATACGGCTGTAGAGCATGAAAACAAAGCATAAGCAGCTATTATTTTGGGAGCAAGTTTCATTGGGGTGTTTCTCTGGGATGGTTAGAAGTCATGTTTCAACTCAATCACGTAAGTGCGCTTGGGGTAGGGATGGAAGTTCCAATATTCTTCGTTGGTCAGGTTGTCGATGCCAATGGCCGCCACTGTTTTAGGTGCGACGCGGTAGCGGGTGCGCACATCCAGAATCAGGTAGCGGCTGGCCCCTTGGTAGGCAAAACCGTTGACGTCTGAGTTGTTGAGTTGCGAGTACTGGTCGCCGCTGTAGCGCACACCCAATGAGGCACTCAGCCGGTCGTCAAAGCGGTAGCTGGTCAGCGCCGTGGCGCGCCACACAGGCACACGCGGCTGGAATTTGCCCACACTGTCGGGCAGCGCCGCGTTGGCCACGATGCGCGAATCGGCGTAGGTGATGCTGCCGGAGAAGTCCAGACCTTTGACCAGCATGTCGTTGCCCGAATAGGCGATCTCCACGCCCTTGGTGTTGATAGCGTCTACGTTTTGCACACGCGAGACGGTGGTCGAGCCGGGGATGAGTTGCGAGTACAGCGAGTCAGTCACGTCCTCGTTGAACAAGGACAGGCGCAGCAAGCCATGGCCCAGGTCTTTTTCCAGGGCCAATTCGGTCGTCCATGATTTCTCAGGCCGCAGTGTGGGGTCGTTGACAAAGGACAGGTTGGCGTTGGAGGTCGCGCCATACAACTCCTGCACGGTGGGCATGCGCACGGCGCGACCCGCTGAGATTTTGATGACCGT
>JANXSU010000208.1 GCA_025356545.1 Comamonadaceae bacterium | reverse complement strand
TTCAACACCAGTGTGAGGGATGTGGATATAATGTTGAAAATTTAGCCTTTCAATATATATTCATGTTGATTTATATTTGCCACATTTTCCAACACTTAAACGGAGCGGATCATGGCAGTTTTTGGATACGGGCGTGTCTCGACAGCGGAGCAGACCACAGACAACCAGCGGCTTGAAATTGAGCGCGCAGGATACGCGGTCGAATACTGGTATGCCGACACCGTGAGCGGCAAGGCGCACGCCGCCCAGCGCAAGCAGTTCGGCCTCCTGCTGGGCAAGTTGCGGGCACGGGATACGGTCGTTGTGTCCAAGCTCGACCGGCTCGGGCGTGATGCGCCGGATGTGCTGTCGACGATCAAGTCACTGGCCACGCTCGGCGTCGAGGTCGTTGTTCTCCAGCTCGGCAAGCTTGATCTGGCATCCACTCCAGGTAAGTTGATGCTGACCATGCTAGCGGCGTTAGCGGAGATGGAGCGCGATCTAATCGTGGAGCGGACGCAGGCGGGGTTGGCTCGCGCGAAGGCCGAGGGGAAGGTGCTCGGCAGGCCCGCCAAAACGACACCAGAGCAGCGCAAGGCGATGGTCGACCCCTACGAGCAGAAGGCAACCGTCAGTGCCCTGGCGAGGTTGTACGGAATTTCTCGGGCGACTGTGCTTACAGTCGTAAAACCATCACCCGTGCGGGCGCTCGGAAAGTCTTAACGTACGATTTTTCCGTTTCGTGAGCTGGCCCCTTGAACGGCATAGCCATCACGCAGATGCGTTCACTGGTAGGCATGGGTGCTGCCAAGCGGCTCGGCAGGCCAGCAAATCAGTGAGCGGGCGCACTGGACAAAATTTCGGGGGTTCCGGCGTGGAACCCCGTGATGGCGCCCTATCCGTTGTCAGCACGGCAAGCTGTGGCTGTTTAGAACCCCTTGCTGATCTCGACCCATGCGCGGGTGGATGCGCTGCTGGCCACCAGCGTTGGGGCCTCGCCGAGGCGCGTGGCGATATAGGCCTTGGCACGCCACTGGTTCGGTCCCGCCCAATTGAGCCCGACGCCCGCCCCGCTCAGGGTCGCGCTGTTCGTCCCGGCAACCCAGACGTTCTTGTTGACCGTCACGCGCGCCGTGTCAACGAAAGCGACCGCCTGCCATCGCCCATTCCAGGCCGAGCCCAGATCGTGCCGGAATTCGGCCGTTGCCAGATAGCCGGTATCGCCCGACAGCGCGCCGACGTCATAGGCGCGCACCGTGGAAGGCCCGCCCACACTCATCTTCTCCGCCGCATCCAGATTGGTGTTCGCCCACTGGCCGGAGAAGGCAAGATGCAGCGCGTTCTTCGGACTCAGGCTTTGCAGGCGGGTAAGGTTCGCATTCCATTTCGAGAACCCGCCTTGGGTTCGCGCCGTCGCCGCATCAGCCAGCTGCGCTGCACTGTCGTCGAAGTCGACACGTCCCGATGTCCAGCCCATGTTCCAGGAATTGATGCCGCCAAGCAGCAGCGCATCCCCGGCAAGGCTGAGCGTCCAGTTGTCCAGATGCCGGTCCGTGCGGATGCCGCTGGTGTCGATGCGGTCTTTCAGTTGCTTGCCGTCATACTGGATCTGCCCGTAGAGGTTGGCATCCCGGCTGCGCACCAGCGGGTGCTTTGCCCACAGGCTTGTCACCTGGGCGCTGCCATTCGCTTTGAGGGCTGCCAGCGGCTCGCCCAACTCATAGCGCAGTGCCGCATAAGAGCCGCCGACGCGGGTGCCCTGTCCGTTCAACAGGGATTCGTAGGTGATGAGCCCGTAGTTCAAGCCGCTTCCCGAACTGAGGCCGCTCATGCTCAGAACATCGCCGTGCTGCAGGGGGTTGATGACGTTCACGGTGCCGCCGATGCGCGCCCTGCCGGTATAGCCGTTGCCGTAATTGTCCAGCACCAAATTGCCCGTGACGGCTGGACCGGGCGTGGTGTTCACCAGCAAATCCGACGTTCCCACGGCCTCACCCGGTTTCAATGTCGCGGCGACCAGGACCCCCGCAATATCCGAGAGCAGCAGCAAAGTCCGGTCCAGCTCGGTCTGGCCAATGACCTGACCGCTTTGCAGGGGTGAGAGCGTTGACTGCAACAGCGGATCGCTTACCCGGCTGCGGTTGTCAAGGCTGATCTGGCCGTAGCGCGCCTCAATAACCTCGATGCGCACGATGCCTGCTGCAATCGTCTGCGCCGGGATGATCGCCCGCGCCAGCGGGTAGCCGCGGCTTTGGTAATAGCCGGTAATACGGGCCGCCAGCTCACCCACCTGGGAAAGGGTGAGGCTTTTACCTTCCGCGTCCGCCACCAGGGCGTGCAGGGTTGGCGTATCGAGCAGGGTATTACCCGTTATCTGCAGGGTTTTCACCAGAAAAGGCGCGCTGCCCGGCAGCTCGGCGCCGTCTGCCCGCTCGATCGTCAGCCCGGTGCCGCTGGGCGCTGGAGCGGGCGGCGTGGCCGGCTGAATCTGCTGCAAGATGGCGCCTGCGCCGGGAGCAACAGGCTGCGCCATCTGGGCGGCCGCTAGCGCGGGAAAGGCGACGAGCAGCGCCGCAAAGCGAGGTTTCATGACGCGCTTGGTATCAAATCTCATGGAGGGTGTCTCTCTCAATTATTGTTGGCCATAGTGTCCGGCAACCGCACGCCGCCGTTCACAATTTGCAGGGTTGGGCCCAGCGTGCCAAGCGTGCCCGGCGTGCCAATGTCCATGGTGACGTTGGCCCTTGTGCCATGAGCAGATCCGGACGCGGCGTCATCGCTTGCTGTGCCTGGGCTCTGCGTCAGTGTAATGGTGGTGGACGGGTTGAGCGTTTTCCAGTCAGAGCGGAGATTCTCCGATTGCAACTGCACTATTGCGTTAAAACCTAATGCAGGCATGGCGGAGACCAGCGTCGGCGCGGCGGGGTTGATGGTGAGTGTGCCGTTGTTCAGGGTGAGGTTGTAGTTGCTGTCGGTGCCAGTGGCGACCACGTTGTAACTACCGGCGTTGGTGCCCGAGCCGCTGGCGGTGACACCGCTCAGCACACTGGCGGTCTCGCCATTGACCAGGCCGGTGGCGCTAAAGCCGCTGACGCTCTGGGCGAGGCCGGTGTAGATTTTGCTGGTGTCGCTGTTGGCGGTCACGACGGCGTTGGCTTTGCTGATGCTCAGGTTGCCGTTGACAAAGCTCAAGGTGTAGTTGCCGTTGTAGCTGCCCACGCCGGCCGTGGCGGTGTAGCTGCCGGCGTTGGTGCCGCTGGCACCGCTGGCGGTGACACCGCTCAGCACACTGGCGGTCTCGCCATTGACCAGACCGGTGGCGCTAAAGCCGCTGACGCTCTGGGCGAGGCCGGTGTAGATTTTGCTGGTGTCGCTGTTGGCGGTCACGACGGCGTTGGCTTTGCTGATGCTCAGGTTGCCGTTGACAAAGC
>JANXSU010000003.1 GCA_025356545.1 Comamonadaceae bacterium | reverse complement strand
CGTTGGTTTTTTTCCATCTGGCGTTTGACTCGACCGCGAATTTTCTTGTCAACATTTTGGATGTCAACTTCACGATCAATCTGCTCAAACAAGCTTTCCAAGCGCTCCTTTACACCGATCAAGCTCAACACCTCTTGCTTGTTGACCAATTTGAGTGGCAGATGCGCTGCGATGGTATCGGCCAAGCGACCCGGGTCGTCAATGCTCGAAATAGAGGTCAGAATTTCAGGCGGGATTTTTTTGTTGAGTTTGACGTACTGATCAAACTGCTGCATTACCGCGCGACGCAATGCTTCAATGTCGTTGGACTGTTCCTGTGGATCTGCAGCCACTGCGGGCACGAGCACGGGCGTCACATTGGCTGTAAATTCAGACTCTCCCTCAACGATTTTATTTACCAATGCGCGCTGCTGTCCCTCTACTAACACCTTAACAGTGCCATCAGGCAACTTGAGCATTTGGAGGATCGTCGATATGCACCCGACATCAAACATATCGGACACCTGTGGCTCATCCTTAGCAGCTGTTTTTTGCGCTACAAGCATGATGCGACGTTCAGCCTGCATGGCCGTCTCGAGCGCCTTGATACTTTTAGGCCGGCCAACAAAAAGAGGAATCACCATATGCGGAAAAATTACCACGTCGCGCAACGGCAACAAGGGCAAATCAATCGCAACAGCAGGCAATGGGGTAAGACCAGACATAGTTAAACCTTTCAGTTACCCATTAAATATTGATCGCAATTCGCAAACTTCAACCCATTCAATCATTATTGATCGAATAAAACCGAATAGAAGCTCCGAATACGAGTACAAAGGCCCGATGAATCAGGCCTTTTTGGCAACTTCGCGGTAAACAAGCAAAGGGGGCTTGTTTTCAAGAATGGTTGGCTCATCCAGAACCACTCGTTCGACATTCGATAGATTTGGCAGCTCGAACATGGTGTCAATCAAAGCGTGCTCTAGGATAGAGCGCAAACCACGGGCACCCGTTTTTCGAGCCAATGCTTTTTTAGCAATAGCAGCCAAGGCAGCCGGACGAATTTCGAGGTCAACATTCTCCATTGCTAGAAGTTTGCTGTACTGCTTGACCAGTGCATTTTTAGGCTCTGTCAATATTTTGACCATTGCCTCTTCGCTCAACTCCGTCAGCGTTGCCACCACCGGCATACGACCAACCAACTCAGGAATTAAACCGAACTTAATCAGATCTTCAGGCTCGACCTCCTTAAAGACCTCGGTCAAACTGCGCTGCTGCTTGCTTTTGACAGTAGCACCGAAGCCGATGCCGGAGGATTCAGTACGATTTTCAATAACCTTTTCAAGCCCTGCAAAAGCACCACCACAGATAAAAAGAATATTGGTCGTATCAAGCTGGATAAAGTCCTGGTTGGGGTGTTTTCTCCCGCCCTGCGGCGGCACGCTCGCCATGGTGCCTTCGATCAGTTTTAGCAGCGCCTGCTGCACGCCCTCACCTGACACATCGCGAGTAATGGATGGGTTATCCGACTTGCGGGAAATCTTGTCTATCTCATCTATATAGACAATGCCGCGCTGAGCACGTTCGACTTCGTAATTACAACTCTGCAGCAACTTTTGAATGATGTTCTCGACATCCTCGCCCACATAGCCAGCCTCAGTCAATGTGGTCGCGTCAGCCATTACAAAAGGCACATCAAGTTGGCGCGCCAGCGTTTGCGCCAGCAAGGTCTTGCCAGAGCCGGTCGGGCCGATCAACAAGATATTGCTCTTGGTCAACTCAACTTCGTCTTTGCGTGCTTTTTCCTTGTGCTGCAAACGCTTGTAATGGTTGTACACCGCTACCGCCAAAATACGTTTGGCTGGCTCTTGTCCAATCACATAGTTGTCGAGATTTCCTTTGATCTCAGCGGGCGTCGGCAACTCAGCACTGGTCGCAGTAGCGTCAGTCGTCAGTGGTAACTCATCGCGAATAATTTCATTGCACAACTCAATACACTCATCGCAAACAAACACCGAAGGACCAGCAATCAGTTTTTTAACCTCATGCTGGCTTTTGCCGCAAAAAGAGCAATACAAAGTTTTTTCGCCGGAAGAGCCTTTTTTTTCAGCCATGTAATGGAGCCTCTTTGCGGAAATTCATCAAAAAAACAGGTTGATCGTAACTTTTAGTCACAACTTCCCTCATGCACGCTTACTGATGACCTGATCCACCAGGCCGTAATCTTTAGCTTCATCCGCAGACAGGTAGTAATCTCGCTCGGTGTCACGCTCAATTTTCTCCAGGGGTTGACCGGTGCGCTCAGCCAAAATTTTGTTAAGTTGGTCTCGCGTTTTGAGAATTTCGCGGGCATGAATTTCAATCTCGGTCGCTTGACCCTGGGTACCACCCAAAGGCTGGTGAATCATCACCTTGGAGTTGGGCAGCGTAAACCGTTTACCCTTGGCGCCGGCCGCCAACAAAAACGCACCCATGCTGGCAGCCATGCCAATGCACAACGTAGAGATATCAGGTTTTACAAAGTTCATCGTATCGAAGATGGACATGCCTGCGCTGACAGATCCACCCGGCGAGTTGATGTAGAGAGAAATATCCTTCTCTGGATTTTCACTCTCCAAAAACAACAACTGAGCCACAACAAGGTTGGCGGTCTGATCATTGACCGGGCCGACCAAAAAAATCACGCGCTCCTTGAGCAAGCGCGAGTAAATATCATACGAGCGCTCTCCACGACCAGACTGCTCGATCACCATAGGAATCATGCCAAGGGCCTGTGTTTCCATTGCACTGTTACGAAAATTCATATGAGTTCCTCATCGGTTGAAAGCAGCGCTACTTTAGCGAAATATCGATTTACGCTTGACCCATCAACTCATCAAAAGAGATGGACTTCTCGCTAATCTGAGCCTTGGACAAAACATACTCAGTAACCAAATTTTCTACAACCATACCTTCGACGTCAGCCATTCGACGGTTATCGCTGTAATACCAGCGCACCACGTCCGCAGGTTTTTCGTAACTGGCGGCGAGTTCTTCGATGTGTGCCTTCATGGCTTCTGGCGTTGCCTGTAGCTGATTGGCGCGCACCAACTCAGCCACAACCAGGCCCAAACGAACGCGACGCTCAGCTTGTGGAATAAAGATATCAGCCGGGATGGGAGCGTTGTCAGCGTCTTTAATGCCGCGCTGCTTTAGCTCGGCACGTGCGCCTTCAGTCAGGCGATCCACCTCGGACTGCACGATGGACTTGGGCAAGTCCAGCTCTGCCTTGGCAACCAGCGCATCCATAACTGCCTGCTTGTTGCGAGCCATCAGGCGTGACTTGACTTCGCGCTCCAGGTTTTTGCGCACATCGGCGCGCAGTGCATCCACCGTGCCATCGACAATACCCAGGGACTTGGCCAGCTCATCGTTCACCTCAGGCAGGTGAGCGGCTTCAAGTTTCTTGATCGTGACCATAAAATCAGCCGTCTTGCCTGCCACATCTTTACCATGGTAATCGGCGGGAAAAGCCAGGGGGAAAGTCTTGCTTTCGCCGGACTTCAAGCCCACCACAGCTTCTTCAAACTCCTTGAGCATCTGGCCTTCACCGACCAAGAACTGGAAGTCATCCGCTTTGCCGCCGGCAAAAGGTTCACCGTCGATCTTTCCTTCAAAGTCAACCGTGACACGGTCGCCCGTTTGCGTGGCGGCGTCCATCGCGCGCTGAGCAAACGTACGGCGCTGCTTGCGCAAGATATCCAGCGTTTTATCAATCGCGCTGTCGCCCACTTCAGCTGATATTTTTTCCACCGCCGCCGTAGACAAGTCACCAATTTTGACTTCGGGATAAATTTCAAATACGGCATCAAAAGACACCTCGCCCGCAGGCGCCCCTTCCTTTTCGGTGATGCGGGGTTGTCCGGCCACGCGCAACTTGGCTTCATTGGCAGCGGTGGCAAAAGCCTCGCCCACCTTGTCATTCATCACCTCATAGTGAACCGAATAGCCATATCGTTGGGCTACGACATTCATGGGAACTTTACCAGGGCGAAAGCCGTCCATCTTGACTGTTTTAGCCATGCGCTTTAGTCGCGAATCCACCTCGGCCTGAATCAAGGTCACCGGGAAGGTCAGCGTAATTTTGCGTTCCAACTTCTCAAGGGTTTCAACAGTAACGGACATCGTTCACTCACTCCTAAAATAAAAATGCAGGGCTGTGCGCTGGCGCTCAGCCGACTGCTCTAAAAAGATGGTGCGCGGGGGGGGACTCGAACCCCCACACTGTTGCCAGCGTCAGGACCTAAACCTGGTGCGTCTACCAATTTCGCCACCCGCGCAACAAAACAAAAAAGGGGAGGCCAGCAAAGTCCACCCCCGTGAAATCGGTCAATCAATGATTTTAACCTGTGGCGACCCGCATTTCATGGCCTAGGCGTATCGCGATTTCAGTCCGATGTTGTGACTCAACTGGCTTAACTCTCCCCCCTGACTACATTCGGCATTATTCTGGCTGACAAAACGAATTAAAGCCTCTGATGGCAAAGGCTTGCTGAAATAGTAACCCTGAATGACTGGGCATCCGATTCGCTTCAATACGACGAGTTGCTCGCGTGTCTCCACCCCTTCGGCCACCACATCCAGACCCAAGTCAGCCGATAAGTGGATGGTAGCCTTGCAAATCGCCAAAGTGCCTGGGTCTGTTTCTATGTTTTGAATCAACGACTTATCCAACTTTAGGCGAGTCACCGGTAACTCCCTCAAATAGCTCAGTGACGAGTAGCCCGTGCCAAAGTCATCAATCGACAGATGTACGCCAATGGCTCGCAAGTGACGCATTTGCTCAATAGCTTTGGTAGGGTTTTTAAACATCACGCCCTCAGTAACCTCTAGTTCAAGCAACTCAGGCGGCAACACATACTGAGCCAAGGCGGAGTGAACTTTGGACAAAAAGTCTTCAGCTTCAAATTGCCGAGGTGACACATTGACAGACATCCGTAGACCCGTCACTCCTGCATCAAGCCACTGACGAAGCTGGCCACATGCTGAGCGCAGAACCCAGTCACCCAATGGCAAAATTAGACCGTTTTCCTCAGCAGCAGATATAAAGCTGATTGGAGGAACCAGGCCCTTGACGGGGTGCTGCCAGCGCACCAACGCCTCAACACCACTCACAAGCCCGCTAAACACGTCGATTTGAGGCTGGAAGTGCAACACAAACTCATTACGCTCCAACGCATCTTTAATATCCTGCATCAAGACAATTCTGTGCAGGTTCGATTGGTTCATCTCAGGAGTGAAAAATTGGTAACCGCCCTGCCCCTGCTCCTTGGCGGAGCACCTAGCCAAATCCGCGTTACTTCGCAACTCCTCTAAGCTAGCACCATCGGTCGGACTGATGGCAATTCCAATACTAGCGCTGGTATTGATCGCCCTACCCCCCAACAGAAAGGGCACACCCAAACTCGCGGAAATTTTATCGGCGACCACGCCCACGGCGTTTTTCCCTTCAACATCTGTCAACACAACCACAAATTCATCTCCACCCAAGCGAGCCACAATATCGCACCCCCGCACACTGGTGCGCAGCCGATGTGCCACTTCGATCAACAACTCATCACCTACTTCATGCCCAAATGCGTCATTCATTTGCTTAAATTTATTCAAATCCAGAAATAGCATGGCCACTTTTTCCTGGCGTCTAGCCGCCGTAAGCAACATTTGCTTGCTGCGGTGATGGAACGCAAAGCGATTGAGCAAACCCGTGAGGACGTCGTTCATGGCTAAATCTTCAAGATCCTCTTGCGATTTGCGCAGATCGGCCAAAAATTTGAACTTCAAAAACAAGAAAAATCCCAAAGCGAGCAGCATTGAAATACAACCCATGATCAAGATGTCAAGTAACAATGGTGTTTGTGATCGGGTGATGTACAGGCGCGCCACAACTTGACCAGCATCGTAAATATTGTCACTGGCAGTGAAGTAAAAAGGCCCCTTGAGATCATCGACGTGTTGAGCCACCGTTTGACCCTCTAGATTGCGAACTGTACGAACTTCCGGAGTCCTGTCACCAGACTGAGCTCGCAACATCTGCTCTAAACCCACCGTCATGGTTTGCCACAGTTCTGGATTTTTATTCACCAGTTCAGTGATGCTTTGCACATGAATCCCCACAGCCACATCCAAATTCTCACGTGCCACCTTGATGCCACCCACATAAGTAACTAGGGGGGGCATCAATGCCATGAAAAAAGACAAAATGGCGGCTAATAACAAGGTTAGCTTCTCTGTGCCAAGGGGGGGGTTCATGGTTTTTGCTCAGATTAAAGTCACTGAGCCACTATGTTTCTAATGGATTAAGGCCCTGCGGGAAAACGCATGCTCCCCATAGCTGAGAGCCAAACCCGCCAATGAGTACCCGCTCAGCCAATGCCCAGCGAGGCACCAACAAAATGCAAATCCAAAGCACTACCAAAGTGGCTGCCAGCCAGGACCGGGCTGAATCAGACAATTTTCTATGACTCATACTTCCTCCTTCAATCTTCTGCTCTATCGGCAGTAAATGGAAAGAAATTGAGCCCTGCTTGTTAATGAACCCCTAAATAGTCTCGCGCTTCACCCGAAACCACGCAGCGTACATGGCGGGCAGGGCCAGCAGCGTCAGCACCGTGGCCACGATCAAGCCACCCATGATGGCCACGGCCATCGGGCCCCAGAACACCGAGCGTGACAGGGGGATCATGGCCAGTACCGCCGCCGCAGCGGTCAGCACAATCGGGCGCAGGCGGCGCACGGCGCTCTCCACAATCGCGTCCCAGGCGGGCACGCCCCGGGCGCGGTCTTGCTCGATCTGGTCAAGCAGAATGACCGAGTTGCGCTGGATCATGCCCATCAGGGCAATCACCCCGAGCAGCGCCACAAAGCCAAAGGGCCGGTTCAGCGCCAGCAGCGCCGCCGCCACGCCCGCCATGCCCAAGGGCCCGGTGAGGAAGACCAGCATGGCGCGGCTGAAGCTGTGCAGTTGCAGCATCAGCAGGGTGAAGGTCAAAAACAACATCAGCGGCACACCGGCCACGATAGAACCCGTGCCCTTGCTGCTCTCCTCCACCGCACCCGCGACGTCAATGCGGTAGGCGTTGTGCCCAGCGGCATGCCAGCTCGCCTCTAGCTTGCGCAGGGCGGGCAGCAGCTCGGCGGTGACTGTCGCGCCCTGCAAGCCCTCGGCCGTGTCGCCCTGCACGGTGATGCCGTATTCGCGGTTCTCGCGCCACATCACGCCGGGCTCCCAGCCCAGCACGGGCCGGGCAATTTGAGCCAGCGGGATGGCGCGGCCCGAGACTGTGGCCACATAGGCGTTAGACAAATCCGTCATGGCGTTACGCTCGTCTAGCGGTTGGCGCAGCACGATGTCGATAAGCTTGTCGCCCTCGCGGTACTGCCCTACCGTTGCCCCACTCAAAGTGGTGCGCGTGGCCTGAGCGATGGACTGGCTGCTGACCCCCAGCGCACGTGCCTTGGCCTGATCAATTTCCAGACGCAAAACTTTCACCGATTCGTTCCAGTTGTCGTTCACGCCGCGCATGTTCGGGCTGGCCCGCAGGATGGCCTTGGTCTCGTCCGCGCGCTCGCGCAGCACAGCCGGGTCGGCCCCCACCACGCGAAACTGAACTGGGTAGGGCACGGGCGGGCCGTTGGGCAGCAGCTTGACGCGGCCCCGCACCTCGGGAAACTCGGTGGCCAGTAGCTCAGGCAGCTTGATACGCAGGGCCTCACGCACCTTCAGGTCTGCGGGCATGACGATAAGCTGCGACACATTACTCTGCGGAAACACCTGGTCCAGCGGCAGATAAAAACGCGGCACGCCTGAGCCTACCCAAGTGGCGACGGATTCGACCCCGGCCTCGGCCAGCACGCGCTTTTCCACGCGTAGAGTCACGGCCTCATTGCCAGCAAAGGAGCTGCCCTCTGGGAACCACAGCTCCACCATCACCTCGGGGCGGCTGGAGTCGGGGAAAAACTGTTGCTGCACCTTGCCCATGCCGACAATGCCCAGCGCAAAAATGAGCAGCGTCGCGCCAATGGTGGGCCAGCGGTGCTGCACGCAGGCATTCACCGCGCGGCGAAAGCCCCGGTAGAACGGGGTGTCGAAGTGCTCGTGCGGAGAATCGTCCGCTGTGATGTGGGGCTTTTCCTTGAACAAGATGTTGCCGAGGTACGGCACGAAATAAACCGACACAAACCAGCTCAACAGCAGCGCCAACACAGTCACCGCAAAAATGGCATAGGTGTACTCCCCCACGGTGGACTTGGCCATACCGATGGGCAAGAAACCCACCGCCGTGATGAGCGTGCCGGTCAGCATGGGCATGGCGGTGATCTCATAGGCGAAGGTGGCGGCACGCAGCTTGTCGTAGCCCTCCTCCATCTTGCGCACCATCATCTCCACGGCAATGATGGCGTCGTCTACCAGCAGGCCCAGCGCGATGATGAGCGAGCCCAGCGATATCTTGTGCAATCCTATGCCCCAGTACTGCATGCCCAAAAACGTCAGCGCCAAGACCAGCGGAATGGTGATGGCCACCACCAAACCGGGGCGCACGTCCACGTAATAACGCCCCCACCAACGCGTCGCACCGGGACGCTTGTGCAGACCCAAGGCGATGAAACTCACCGCCATCACAATGGCCACCGCCTCAATCAGCGTGCCTACAAACTCATTGACCGAACGCGCCACCGCTTTGGGCTGGTCTTGCACCTGCACCAGCTCTACGCCCACCGGTAGGCTGTGCTCAATCACGTCGGTGCGAAGTTTCAGCGCCTTGCCCAGGGCAATAATGTCGCCGCCCTTGGCCATGGAGATGCCCAGCGCAATCACCGCCTTGCCCTGGTAGCGCACCTTGATGTTGGCCGGGTCCACATAGCCACGTTTGACTTGCGCGATATCACCTAAGCGCAGCTGTGCAGCACCCGCCGTTGCGCCAGAGCCGCCAGACGCACCGGGCCCACGAATCGGCATGGCCCGCAGTTGATCAATGCCCGTGAACTGCCCCGCGACCCGCACCTGTACCACGTCCAGCGGGGTCTGCACCGCACCGCCGCTCTCCACCGCGTTTTGTTGCGCCAGTTGGGCGAGCACTTGGTTCAAATCCAATCCGAGTTGGGCCAAGCGTTTTTGGGAAATCTCGATATAGAGTTTTTCGTCCTGCACGCCAAAGAGTTCCACCTTGGCCACGTCGGGCACGCGCAACAATTGCTGGCGTACATCGTCGGCAAAGGTCTTGACCTCGGCGTCGCTAAAGCCCTCGGCCTGCAAGGCATAAATCACGCCGTACACATCGCCAAAATCATCGTTGAAGAATGGCCCCTGAATGCCTGCGGGCAGCGTGGGGCGGATGTCTCCGATCTTCTTGCGCACCGTGTACCAGAGGTTGGCCACTTCACTGGGTTTGATGGAGTCTTTCACCTGGAAGATGATTTGCGACTCCCCCGGCTTGGAGTAACTGCGGATTTTGTCGGCGTAAGGCACCTCTTGCAGCGTGCGCTCCAGCTTGTCAGTCACCTGCTCGGCCACCTGCTGGGCCGTGGCACCCGGCCAGTTGGTGCGCACCACCATGGCGCGAAAGGTAAAGGGCGGGTCTTCGTCCTGCCCCAGCTGAAAGTAAGCGGCGAAGCCCAACAACATCAGCACCACCATCAGGTAGCGGGTGAGCTCCGGGTGTTGCAGCGCCCAGCGGGAGAGGTTGAAGCGCTCAGGGGCGTGATCAGATTTGTTGGGCGTGGTCATCATGGGCCGATCACTTGGCGTTTGATTTATTGCTAACTGCTATCGAATCAGTAGCTTGTTGTGCAATTTTTGATTGGTCTACAGCCGTTTTTTCCTTGTATTTATCGTCATAAATTATCACTTTTTGACCTACTGACAGCACATGCACGCCGGTGGCCACCACCTGCGTACCGGGCTGCAAGCCGCTGGCCACCACCACCTCATTGCCATCGACTGTGGCGATCTGAATCGTTTGCGCTTTGACCGTCATGCTGCTCGGATCAAGCACCCACACAGTGGTGGCATTGCCCTCTTGACGCAGGGCGCTGGTGGGCAGCTTCATCACGACTTGTTTTTGTTCGCCCTGTTTTTGCAGTGCTGTGTCGGTCAACAGCACGCTCAAGGTGGAGCCCAGCGCAGGCGTATCAACGGTGGGCAGGGTCACCTTGACCAGAAAAGTGCGCGTTGCCGGGTCGGCACTAGAGCCCACCTCCCGCAGCACGCCTTTGACAAGCTTGCCCGCAGCCCCCGTATTGACCATGACGCCCATGCCCGGCTTCATCGCAGCCACCTGATCTTCAGGCACCGAGAACACCGCATCACGCGGCCCATCGGGCGCAATGCGCACCACCGGCACAGCAGCGCCAATCACCTGCCCCACCACCTGACCGGGCTCGGCGTCCACCCCCGTCACCACGCCCGCCACATCGGCCCGTAGCCGGGTGTAGCCGAGTTGGTTTTGCTGAGACGCCAATTGAGCCTGAGCCTGATCGAGCTGCGCGCGCGCGGACAGCAGCGCCGTCTCGCGCCGCTCCAGCTCCGCCTCGCTGATGAAGTTTTGCACCCGCAAAGCCTTGTATCGCTGGTAGTCAGCATCGGCCAACTTCAGGTTGGTGCTGGCCACCGCCACCTGCGCCTGGGCCGACTGCACTGCCAGCGCAAAGTCCTGCGGATCCATCTCGGCCAGCAACTGCCCGGCCTTCACGTGCTGGCCCACCTCCACATGGCGCTTAAGCAACTTACCCGCCACGCGAAAGCTCAGGCGCGACTCGATGCGGGGGCGAACCTCAGCGGCATATTCGGCCCCGGCTTGCAGCGCGGCCACCCCCACGGTCAGCACCTTGACGGCGCGAATCGGCTCCTGCGGCGGCGCAGGCTTGGAGCAGGCCACCAAGAGTAAAGCCGTACCGGCAAGAGCCATGAACAAACGAGCGGAAGGCGCTGGGGGGTGATAGGTCATGATGGGGCGAATTTCTGGCTGAATCAGGTGAAGGAAATGGGCTTGAAGCTGGTCATGGATTACTAATGACCGAATGGTTAGTAATTTAAAACAATCTCTTAAAACTGTCAACCCACTCCCTTGGTCTTTTCAAGCGCGCGTACCCACGGAACCTACGCTCTTCACCGGCAAACCCTAAGCGACAATCCTCCCCGTGAACTCTTCCCCCACCCCAGCCCCCATCACCCATTACGAAAACTTCCCCGTGGCCTCATGGCTATGCCCGCCGCACCTGCGCGCACCGATAGCCGCCATCTACCACTTTGCCCGTACGGCCGACGACATTGCCGATGAGGGAGATGCGCCTGCGCAGACCCGACTGGACGACTTGGCCGTGATGCAAGCCGACCTGCGGGCCGCCGCGCAAGGCGCAGCGGGCAGCGGGCGCTGGCCGCAAGTTTTTGGGCCTTTGCAGACCATGATTCGGGCCTTCGACCTGCCCGTGCCGCTGTTGGCCGATCTGCTGAACGCCTTCACGCAAGACACCCTTAAAACCCGCGACCAAACCGGTTACGCCAACCACGCTGAGCTACTGGACTACTGCCGCCGGTCGGCCAACCCGATTGGGCGCTTGTTACTGCACCTGTACGGCGTGACGGATGCACAAGCCCTGCGCCGCAGCGACGACATTTGCACCGCGCTTCAACTCATCAACTTCTGGCAAGACCTGAGCATGGACATCCCGCGCGGACGCTACTACGTGCCCGAGCAAGATTGCGCCGCGCATGGGGTGAGTCGGGCCGATTTACGGAGCTTGAAGCAAACTGAATTCGCTACTAATTTGATAGCTTATCATGCCCATATTGCAAGGGCTACGATGCTCAATGGCATTGAATTAGTACATCAAATCCCGGGCCGCGCTGGTTGGGAGTTGCGGTTGGTGGTGCAAGGTGGCCTGCGCATTTTGGACAAAATCGAAGCCCTGAACTACGCCACACTTCAGCAGCGCCCCAAGCTCAGCGCGTGGGATGTGCCGGTGATGGTGTGGCGTGCGATCTGGATGTGACAATAAGGCAATGACCCCCGAACAATACGTCCAACAAAAAGCCGCCGCCTCAGGCAGCAGCTTTTATTACGCCTTCCTCTTTCTGCCCAAACCCCGGCGCGCCGCCATCACTGCCTTCTACGCCTTTTGCCGTGAGGTAGACGACGTGGTGGACGAGGTGAATGACCCCAGCGTGGCGCGCACCAAGCTGGCTTGGTGGCAGGCCGAGGTGGACAAGTCTTACGCGGGCTCACCCACTCACCCGGTCATGAAAGCGCTAATACCGCTGGCCGCAGACTACGGTATCGAAGCCCGCCACCTGCAAGCCGTGATTGAAGGCTGCCAGATGGACTTGGAGCAAACCCGCTACCTCGACTTTACCGGCCTGCAACGCTACTGTCATCTGGTGGCGGGCATCGTGGGCGAAGTAGCGGCACAAATTTTTGGCCAAACGCAGACCCAAACCACCGCCTACGCCCACAAACTGGGCCTGGCCTTCCAGCTCACCAACATCATCCGCGACGTGGGTGAAGACAGTTTGCGCGGGCGCATCTACCTGCCGGTGAGCGAATTGCAGCAGTTTGATGTGAAGGCACACGAAATTTTGAAGCGCACCTACTCAGACCGCTTCACAACGCTCATGCAGTTCCAGGCCCAACGCGCCCACGCCCTGTACGACGAGGCCTTGGCCCTGCTGCCCGAGGCCGACCGGCGCGCCCAAAAACCCGGCCTCATGATGGCCAGCATCTACCGCACCCTGCTGCGCGAGATTGAGCGCGACAACTTCCAGGTGCTGCACCAACGCGTGAGCCTCACGCCGCTGCGCAAGCTGTGGCTGGCGTGGCGGGTGCAGGCGCTGGGGAAGATGTGAATCGCGTGATGAGTTCCGAAGGCTCGCTCAAACCACCACCGTTCGGGCTGAGCTTGTCGAAGCCTCTTAGCCCTTCGACAAGCTCAGGGCGAACGGTTTTCCTCAATACGAATCCATGAAAGTCGCCATCATCGGCGCGGGCTGGGCGGGCATGGCGGCGGCTGTGGTGGCCACGCAAGGGGGGCATCAGGTCACGGTATTTGAAGCCAGTCGTTCGCTGGGGGGCCGCGCTCGTGCGCTAGAGGCCAGCTTGCCCGACGGCACGCGCGTGATGCTGGACAACGGCCAGCACATCCTGATCGGCGCTTACACCGACACGCTGCGCCTGATGCGCGAGGTGGGGGTGGACGTGGACAGCGCGCTGCTGCGAATGCCACTCAGCCTGCGCTTTCCCGATGGAACCGGCTTGCAATTCCCTTTGCTTCCTGCACCCCTGCCCGCCTCGCTCGACGCCCTCATCGGCATCCTGCGCGCACGCGGTTGGGACTGGCGCGACAAGCTGACCTTGCTGCATCTGGCGGGTCAATGGCAGCGCAGCGGCTTTGTGTGCGACGCATTGCTAACAGTGGCCGAGCTGTGCGCCCCCCTCACTCCACGTGTGCGACACGAGCTGATCGAGCCGCTATGCGTGTCGGCTCTGAACACGCCTGCCCACCAAGCCAGCGCCACAGTCTTTTTGCGGGTGATGAAAGACGCATTGTTTGGCGTGCGCGGTGGCTCGCACCTGTTGCTGCCGCGCACCGATCTGTCCGAGTTGTTCCCGGCCCCGGCGGCGCGTTGGCTCATCCAGCACGGCGGCCAAGTGCAGTTGGGGCAGCGCGTCACCGAGCTGCGGCCACACGACACTCAGGGTACGCCATGGCAAGTGGATGGGCAGAACTTTGACGCCGTTGTCCTCGCGGTTTCATCATCAAATGCGGCTCTAGCCCTTTCAGAATGTGCACAAGAAGCTCCTGAATCAATAGCAACTCCCCTTCGGGTATGGGCCGACCTGGCGCAGCGCCTGCACTTTGAGGCCATCACCACGATCTACACCTGGGGCCATCACCCGCCCCTAACCGCCCCCATACTGGCGCTGCGCAGCAGTGATGAAAACCCCGCCCAGTTCGTGTTTGACCGAGGCCAGCTCGGTGGCCCGCCCGGTGTGCTGGCCTGGGTGGTGAGCGCCAGCACGGGTGAGCGCAACGCCCTGCAAGCGCAAGTGCTGCAACAAGCCCGCTCCCAGCTGGGCCTAAATTTGCAAGCTGTGCAAACCGTGGTTGAAAAACGCGCCACCTTTGCCTGCACGCCGGGGCTGCAACGCCCGCCCACGGTCATCGCCCCCGGCCTGCTGGCCTGTGGCGACTATGTTGATGGCCCTTACCCGGCCACGTTGGAAGGCGCGGTGCGCAGTGGGCTGGCGGCGGCACGGGCCGTTTCAGCTTCAAGGCCGCCCTTGCAATAAGTCGCAGAGATGCGCCATGTCAGTCACCGTGACGTGAGGTTGCACCGCCTCAAGCGTCCATACATTTTGGTTGCGGTTCACCCATACCGTCTGCATGCCCGCGCCCAGGCCACCCAGCACGTCCAGCGCAGCGTCGTCTCCCACGTGCAGCACCTCGTGCGGCGCCACGCCTGCCAAGTCAGCCGCCGCGTGAAAGATGCGCGGATCAGGCTTGCCCACGCCGAAGTCCTGCGCGCTCAAACCGGCCTTGAAAAACTCACCGATACCGACCTGGTGTACATCGGCATTGCCATTGGACAACGCCACCACGGGGAAGCGCGCGGCCAACCAAGCCAGCGCGGGTTTGGCATCGGCAAAGAAATCCACCCGCATGCGCTGTGCGATGAAGACGTCGTAGGCGGGCTCGGCCAGCGTGCTGTCCTCCCCCATGCGCTGCAAGGCCAGGCGAATCACCTCGCGGCGCAGCGTGCCCAGATCGTGACCAATGTCGGGGCGACTTTGCACCACCTCTTGGCGCAGGGCCAAGCGTTGCTCGGCATTGGCAAACACGAGTGCGGCCTTGGGTGCTTGCGGCGTGAGCCAGTTACTCAGCGCCGCTTCAGCCCGCTCAATGGCGGGCCAGATCGGCCACAGCGTGTCGTCCAAGTCCAGGGTGATGGCTTTGATTTTTGTGAGGTTCAGCATAGGTGCGAGAGAATAGCGCATGCCCTTCAAACCCGAACCCCCCTACACCCACGGCCAAGCGCCCGCGACAGCCATCCTCTTGTGCAACCTGGGCACGCCCGATGCGCCCACGCCCGCAGCGCTGCGGCGCTACCTGGGCGAGTTCCTCAGTGACCACCGGGTGGTGGAAATCCCCAAGGCGCTGTGGTGGCTGATCTTGCACGGCATCATCCTGCGCCTGCGCCCGGCCAAGTCAGCCGCAAAATACGCCAGCATCTGGACCAAGGACGGCTCACCGCTCAAGGTATGGACAGAGAAACAATCCAAGCTGCTACAAGGCTGGCTGGCCCAGCGCGGCCACAACGTGCAGGTGCGCTACGCCATGCGCTACGGCAGCACGTCGATGGCCGAACAACTCGATGCACTCAAAGCCGCAGGCGCGACCCGCGTGCTGGTGCTGCCCGCTTACCCGCAGTACTCAGGCACGACCACCGCCAGCATCTCAGACGCGCTGGGCCAGTGGGCCGCGCAGGTGCGCAATCTGCCAGAGTTGCGTTTCGTCAATCGCTATCACGATGACCCTGGCTACATCAGCGCACTGGCCCAGCGCATCACCGCCAGTTGGCGCGCCAACGGCAAGCCCGATCAGCTGGTGATGAGCTTTCATGGCGTGCCCGAGCGCACCCTGCACCTGGGCGACCCCTACCACTGCGAATGTCTCAAGACCGCCCGCCTGCTGGCCACGCAGCTCGGCCTGTCCAAAGACCAATACAAAGTCACCTTCCAGTCCCGCTTCGGCAAGGCCAAGTGGCTGCAGCCCTACACCGAGCCAACCTTGATTGCGCTGGGCAAGGCGGGCGTCAAACGGGTCGATGTGGTGTGCCCCGGCTTCACCAGTGATTGTTTGGAGACGCTGGAAGAAATCAACCAGGAAGCGCGCCACGCTTTTCTGGTGGCGGGCGGCAAAGAGTTCAACTACATCCCCTGCCTGAACGACAGCCCTGAGTGGATCACCGCGCTATGCGACATTGCCCTGCAACACCTCTCAGGCTGGCCC
>JANXSU010000265.1 GCA_025356545.1 Comamonadaceae bacterium | reverse complement strand
TAGCCAACTTGCCACGCCACGTGTTCTGTGGATGATGCTGCCTTCAGGCGAAGTTACAGAATCTACGTTGGCTCAGTTACAGGCATTGGCTTCCCCTGGCGATACTTTGGTTGACGGTGCCAACAGTAACTACAAAGATTCTGTACGCCGTGCTGCTCTGGCTCAAGAGTTGGGCTTTCACTACATGGATGCAGGTGTATCGGGTGGCATTCATGGTTTGGCCAATGGCTACTGTTTGATGGTGGGTGGCAGCGCAGCCGCACTGCAAGCGGTGAAGCCATACTTGGAAATATTAGCCCCTGCTGCTCAAACTGGCTGGCTACATGCTGGCCCTGCGGGTGCCGGGCATTTCACCAAAATGATTCATAACGGCATTGAGTACGGCATGATGGCCGCCTTGGCCGAGGGACTGTCGCTTTTGAAAGCGAAAAAAGATTTCGACATTGACTTGGCCGACGTGACCGAGTTGTGGCGTCACGGCTCGGTGGTACGGTCATGGCTATTGGATTTGACCGCACAAACCCTGCAAGCTGATCAGTCTTTAGAACACATCAAAGCCCATGTTCCCGACTCAGGCGAAGGCCGCTGGACGGCCAATGAAAGCATCGAGTTAGGCGTACCCACGCCCGTGATGACCCTAGCGCTGATGTCACGCTTTGCGAGCCAGGGGTCAGACGATTACGCGAGCAAATTGCTGGCCAAAATGCGACAAGGTTTTGGCGGGCATGCGGTGGGAACGGTCTAATACGATGGGCCGTTCGATCTAAAAGATTGGAGATAAAAATGCATCGTTCCCGCAACGCAATTTTTTCTGCTGCATGCGTTCTCACCACGCTGTTCATTGGCAGAGTTTCGGCGCAGACTGATCCCTTTGCCCCCGCAGTGACAGCGCGTTTGGCGCAGGCCACGATGCGCGAGTATCTGGAGCTGTTGTCGATCCCGAACGACGCCATCGTGCCCGCCGATATTCAGAAGAATACCGACTGGCTTGAACGCGCATTTCAACAACGCGGCTTCATCACCCGTCAATTGGCCAACAACGGCAAGCCCATGTTGTACGCCGAGTGGCCCAAAAAACTGGCTGGGGCGAAGACGGTGCTCTACTACATGCACCTCGACGGTCAGCCGGTGGTGCCCGCTGAGTGGTCTCAGCCTAACCCGTGGCTGCCCGTGGTCAAGCAGCGCGATGCAGTGGGCCAGTGGCACATCACGTCCACCGAGAAGTTATTTGCCGAGCCGCTCGACCCCGAGTTGCGTGTTTTCGCCCGAGCCGCCTCGGACGACAAGGGGCCGATCATGATGTTCCTCGCCGCCTTTGATGGGCTGAAGGCTGCGGGTCTTGATCCGGCGATCAACGTCAAGGTGCTGCTGGACAGCGAAGAAGAAAAAGGATCCCCCTCCATCCCCGCCGTGGTCAAGGCCAACAAGGCTCTGCTCCAAGCCGATGCCATCGTGATCCACGACGGCCCACGCCATGCGAGCGAGCGCCCGACTTTGATCTTTGGCAACCGGGGTGTAGCGCGTGTCACCCTCACTGTGTTCGGCCCGCGCGCACCGCTGCACAGCGGGCACTACGGCAACTACGTGCCCAACCCGGCGATGCGCCTGGCCGCGCTGCTGGCCTCTATGAAAGACGACGATGGCCGCGTCACCGTGGCCGGTTATTACGAGCGTATCCAGCTCTCTGAAGCTGAGAAAAACATCCTTGCCGCCACAGGTGAGGATGAGACCGCGATCCGCAAGCGTGTGGGCATTGCGCGTGCAGAACGTGTGGGTGCCACCTTGCAAGAATCCATCCAGTACCCATCGCTCAATGTGCGTGGCATGGCCGCAGCTTCTATTGGCGACAAGGCGTCCAACATCGTACCGGACAAGGCCATTGCCGAGTTCGATCTGCGCACCACGCCCGAAGCACCGCCCGAGTATTTGTTCGGCCTGATTGAAGCGCACGTCAAGAAGCAGGGCTACACCCTGATTAAGGACGCGCCTATCGAAGCCGAACGCGCCACCCATGACAAGCTCGCCATGCTCACCTTGGCCTCAGGCGGTCGCGCCATGCGCACACCGCTGGATGCACCCCTGGGCCAGTGGGCCTATGGTGTACTCAAGCGCGAGGCGCAAGCGGGTGTAGAGCCAGTGCGCATCCGCATGATGGGCGGCAGCGTGCCGACCGATAGGTTGGTGGAAGTGCTCGAAGCGCCCTTTGTGATCTTGCCGCTGGTCAATGGTGACAACAACCAACACACCTATGACGAAAATATGCGTGTGGGCCACTACGTGGACGGCATTCGCACGATTCTGGGCTTGCTGCGCACGCCGCTGGGGCCGTAGCGAAACAAGGCCTCCAATGAGCCCGAACCGTTTGAGGTTCAGGCTTTTTTTTGAGCGGGTTTCAAATAAATATAAGCATCTATTACATTAAATGTAATGTATGCTTAAAACATGTTTTCAATCCTGATCCTCACACTGCCCACGCAACCCAACGCCATCCGGGTACGCGTGTGGCGCTCGCTCAAGGCACTGGGCTGTGGAGCCTTGCGCGACGGGGCCTACCTTTTGCCAGCCGCACAGGGTGCCTTGTTTGACCCCTTGGTTGACGAGGTTCAAGTGCACGGCGGCACGGCCAGCGTGCTTGACTTGTCACCGCGCACGCCAAGCCAGCGCGACGAGATGGTGGCACTGTTTGACCGCAGCGAAGCCTATGGACAGTGGCAGGCCAGCGTTGCGCAACTGAAGTCTGAATTGGATTCACTGGGTGAGACAGAGGCCCGGCGGCGCGGGCGTAGCGTGGCGGAGGTCTTGCAGAACTTGCTGCGGATTGACTATTACCCAGGGGCTGCGCCAGCGCAGGCGCAGGCCGCACTGGAGGCCTTGCGCCAGGCCTTGGATACACGCTTCTCCCATGGTGAACCTAGCGCGGTGGCAGACCATGGCATTGAGCGACTCGATGCCCGCAAATTTCAGGGCAAGCGCTGGGCCACCCGTGCTCGGCCTTGGGTTGACCGCTTGGCGTGTGCTTGGTTGATTCGGCGCTTCATTGATCCTGCGGCGACTTTTTTGTGGCTCAAAGAACCTTCGACAGCCAAGCCCGTCCCGCGTGGGACGCTGGGTTTTGACTATGACGGGGCGCGTTTCACCCATGTGGGGGTACTGGTCACCTTTGAGGTGCTGTTGGCCAGTTTTGGGCTGGACGACCAAGCACCGCTTCAGCGCGTGGCCAAGGTGATTCGTTACTTGGACGCGGGTGGCATTCCTGCTCCTGAAGCCGCAGGCCTGGAGACAGTGCTGTCTGGGCTGCGCGCAATTCACCTCGACGATGACACGTTGGTGAAGGCCGCATCCGTCGTCTTTGACGCCATGCACGCCGCGCCGCAAAGCGGCGAAGCCAGCCCGTCGTGAACCGCGCAATCTTTCACTCACCCCCCACTTGAAGGAGCTCGTCATCATGGATTGGATCTGCCCCGTCATCACCGTCTTTGTCGGCTACCTGGTGCTAGGCATCACGGGTTTTGGCTCGGCCCTGGTCATTGTGCCTTTACTCGCTTGGCGTTGGCCGCTGCCCGAGGTGGTGGCCTTGACGCTATTGATGGATGTGCCAGCGTCAGCCTTGCTGGGTGGCTTGAACTTTAAGCAGGTCAATGTGGCCGAATTACGCCGCCTGCTGCCTGGGTTATTGGTGGGCATGGCCGCGGGGCTTTGGCTGGTCGGCACGCTTGATCCGCAATGGCCTTTGCTGCTGCTGGGCATCTTCATTGCCCTTGCTGGTTTGAACGCCCTGCGCACCAGCAAGGCTGCCCGTGCGCTCTGGTCACCGCACGGCGCCTACTTGGCTGGCGCGCTGGGGGGTGTGGTGCAAATGATGTTTGGCACGGCGGGGCCTGTGGTGCTGGGCTGGTTGCAGCGCCGGGTGGACAGCGTTCATGTGCTGCGCGCCACCACGCCCGCCGTGATGATGATTGCCGCCAGTGGAGTGCTCCTGTTCATGGCCTGGGGCGGTCGCCTCTCCAACCCTGATCTGTGGCAACGCTGGCTCGTGTTGATCGGTGTTGCGTTGCTGGCAGTGACGCTGGGCAACCGGCTATCTCGGCACGTGCCTGTTATCGCGCTCAAGCGGCTTATCTGCATGCTGCTGGTGGTCAGCGGCTTGATGCTGGTTTGGCGTGCGACGCGCTAACGCCGTTAACCCAATTTTTTAACCAGCACCTGCGACTTGCGATCCCAGTTGTATTTGCGCTTGCGGGCTTCGGGCAGCTTGTCTGGGTCGGCCTGCACAAAGCCACGGCGCAAGAACCAGTGGGTGGTGCGGGTGGTGAGGACGAAGATGCTCTC
>JANXSU010000254.1 GCA_025356545.1 Comamonadaceae bacterium | reverse complement strand
GCAAAGCGGATCGGGGGCATCCGTATTTTTTGCATTCGATGCACTTGGAGCGGACGTTTTGCGGCGCAACGCTTCATCACCCGATATCGTGCGCTGGGTTCGTGTTTGGCACTCAATCCGCTCTGCATAGCTGGCCAAAGTTAAACAGCCAACGTCGCCGCCCCAAGGGGACGTGCAACCCGCCAATAGACATACCAAATAAACCGCAACTAGTCGAACAGGATGATGCTGCATATAAATCCAATCTTTATTTCAAGGCCTATTTATTTGAGCGCTTTGAAGCGTGCGCGTTTCGGACGTGCGCCCTCTTCACCCAAACGCTTCTTCTTGTCGGCTTCGTACTCTTGGTAGTTGCCGTTGAAGAAGGTCCACTGGCTGTCGCCTTCAGCGGCCAGGATGTGGGTGGCGATGCGGTCCAGGAACCAGCGGTCGTGGCTGATGACCATGATGGTGCCTGCAAACTCCAGCAGCGCGTCTTCCAGCGCACGCAGGGTTTCCACGTCCAGATCGTTGGACGGCTCATCGAGCATGAGCACATTGCCGCCCGCGATCAGGGTCTTGGCCAAGTGCAGGCGGCCGCGCTCACCGCCGGACAGGGTGCCCACTCGTTTTTGCTGGTCGCCGCCGTTAAAGTTGAAGCGCCCGCAGTAGGCCCGGCTGGCCATCTGGAATTTGCCCACATTCAGGATGTCCAGGCCGCCCGAGACGTCTTCCCAAACGGTTTTCTCGTTCGCCAAGTCATCGCGGTGCTGGTCAACAAAGGCCATCTTCACGGTGGAGCCAATTTTGACTTCACCACTGTCGGGCGTTTCCTTGCCCGCGATGAGCTTGAACAGGGTGGATTTACCCGCGCCGTTCGGGCCGATGATGCCCACAATCGCGCCGGCTGGAATTTTGAAGTTGAGCTTGTCGATCAGCAGGCGGTCGCCAAAGGATTTGCTGACGTCGGTGAACTCAATGACTTCATTGCCCAGGCGTTCGGCTACGGGGATGAAGATCTCATTGGTCTCGTTGCGCTTTTGGTATTCAAAGTCAGACAACTCTTCAAAACGGGCCAGTCGAGCCTTGCTTTTGGCCTGACGCGCCTTGGGGTTTTGGCGCGACCATTCCAGCTCTTTCTTCAAAGCTTTGGCGCGTGACTCTTCGCCTTTTTGTTCTTGCGCCAGGCGCTCTTGTTTTTGCTCCAGCCAGGCGCTGTAGTTGCCCTTGTAGGGAATACCGGAGCCTCGGTCCATCTCCAAAATCCACTCGGCCGCGTTGTCCAGGAAGTAGCGGTCGTGGGTGATGGCCACCACGGTGCCGGAGTAGCGCTGGAGGAACTGCTCCAGCCAATCGACCGATTCGGCATCCAAGTGGTTGGTGGGCTCGTCAAGCAGCAGCATGTCGGGCTTGCTCAGCAACAAACGGCACAGCGCGACACGGCGCTTTTCACCGCCCGACAGGAGACCGATCTTCGCGTCCCACGGGGGCAGGCGCAGCGCGTCGGCGGCAATTTCCAATTGATGTTCGCCACCATCACCTGAGGTGGCGATGATGGCCTCCAGCTTGGCCTGCTCTGCGGCCAGCGCGTCGAAGTCGGCGTCTTCTTCGGCATAGGCGGCGTACACCTCTTCCAGCCGGGCCTGCGCGGCCTTGCTTTCGCCCATGCCGCCCTCGACCGCTTCGCGCACAGTCTCGTTGGGGTCCAGCTGGGGTTCTTGCGGCAGGTAGCCGATGTTCAGGCCCGACATGGGGATGGCCTCGCCCTCAAATTCTTTGTCCACCCCGGCCATGATTTTGAGCAGCGTGGACTTGCCTGAGCCGTTGGTGCCCAAAACGCCGATTTTGGCACCGGGGAAGAAGCTTAAAGAGATGTCTTTGAGAATATGGCGCTTCGGCGGCACGATCTTGCCGAGGCGGTTCATGGAGAAAACGTATTGAGCCATCGTTGTGTCTGATTTGTTCGGGGTAAAACGCGTATTATCCGCGCCCCAGCCCCGACCCTCCGATCAGGAGCGGCTGAGAGACTGGTCGCGGTCGTTTTGCAGTATCGCCCGGGTCACAGCGTCAAGTGCGTTGTCAACCATGAGAACATCTGTCACGACCCGCATCAAATCGCGATTGCGCAGGCGCTCCATAGTGCGCCGAGACATGGAGTGTGCCGTCCCCTTGCCCGACACAAACATGAACAGGCTGCGATGTGGGCTAGCCCAGGTGAGCTGCACACGGATCCATTTATCCTTGAGGTGAAGCTCCACCCAGGAGCCAATGGCGAGGTCATGGGCGCTCCAAGGCTTGGCTTGCGCATCGGCATCCGTCTGCGCATGTAAGTCGGACAACAAGACCGAGTCCTCGGCAAGATAACCAGCATCGACAGCCTCGTCTTGCCCAACCCAAAAAACATCAAAA
>JANXSU010000188.1 GCA_025356545.1 Comamonadaceae bacterium | reverse complement strand
AAAATTCCACTTGACGCTCACGCGAAGACGCCGTTTTGCCGCTGGGGTTGATATTGGGGGGCGGGTTCACTGGGTATTGCGCGATAGTGGAGAGAATTTATGTGGAAATATTGGCAGGGATATTGAGGTCACGGATTCAGGACGGCGTCCAGGCCCAGTGCGCCATTGGCGCCGGGTCGGTTGTCCACCACCACCGGCTGGCCCAGCGCATCTGACAGTTTGGGCGCAATGATGCGGCCCACCAAGTCAATCGCACCGCCTGCGGGAAAACCTATGACGATGCGCACCGGTTTGATCGGAAAGGCTTGCGCGAAGGCCGTTGCGCTGACGCTGGCGAGCAGCAAAGCGGTTGCCACCTTGTGAAGAAAACTCATTATTTGCTCCTCTAAAATGAATTCTCAAAGATTAAACCCCAAACCCATGACCCACCCCTGGCATGTCGCGCTCATGGTGCCCATCAACAACACCACGATGGAGGGCGAGCTGCTCGCGGGGCTGCCGAGCGGCACGCGTGTCACGACCTTGAAAATCCCACGCGGTCAGGGCCTGCTCACCCAAGAGACCATTCCCGCGTACAAAAAGCAGGCACTTGAACTCGCGGCCACTCTGGCGGGCCAGCCCATCGACATGCTGGCTTATGGCTGCACCGCTGCCAGTTTTCTATCGGGTCCGGCGGGGGACGCCGAGCTGGCGCGTGACCTCGCACAGGTGGTTGGCAAGCCGGTGATCACCACGGCGCAGGCCATGGTGCTGGCCTTGCAAGCGGTGCGGGCTAACAGAATAGCGCTGGTCACGCCCTACCAAGACCTGGTTAACGATCAACTCAAATTGTTTTTGACTGAGAGCGGGGTGGACGTCGCCGCCTTCAACAGCCTGTACGCCGCCAATGTGGATGAATTGGGCAAAATCACCTCCGATGAAGTTGCACGCATGGCCCGGGCCACCATGCATGAGGGCTGCGACGCGCTGTTCATCGCCTGCTCACAACTGCCTACCTTTGACATTCTGGGTGAGTTGGGCGCTGAGTTCTCGCGCCCGGTTCTGTCGTCGATTCAAGCCACCGCGTGGCGCGTGCGGCAAGTTCTCACGCTGCAAAGGAATTCCTGATGGTTTCAAAATTCATTCGCCCGGCCTTGCTTGCGCTGACCTGTGCGCTCACGTTCACCGCACAGGCCCAAGCCCCTTGGCCCAACAAACCCGTGCGCATCATCGTGCCCTTTGCCGCAGGCTCCTTTACCGACACGGCCGCGCGCGCCATCGCGCAAGAGTTGTCCAGCGAGCTGGGCCAGCCCTTTATCGTCGAATCGCGTGGCGGCGCGGGCAGCACCCTGGGCACGGACATCGTGGCGAAGGCCGCGCCTGATGGCTACACGCTCTTGGTCACCGACAACTCTTTCGCCATCTCCGCCGCGCTGTACGACAAGCTGCCCTACGACCCGGTCAAAGACATCGTCAAAGTCAGTACCGTGGCCGAGTCACCAGCGGTGCTTATGGTGCGTCAGGAGCTGCCCGCCAAGAACTTGAAAGAGTTGGTGGACTTTGCGCGCCAGCAGCCTAAAAAGTTGACCTACGGCTCCGGCGGTCAGGGCTCATCGGCCCACCTCGGTATGGAGTTGTTTTACTCAGGTGCGCAGGTCGAGGCGACGCATGTGCCCTACAAAGGCATTGCGGCGGCCTTTATAGATTTGATTGCAGGCCATATCGACACGGTGATTGCCAGCGCAGGCTCATCTGCCGGGCATATTCGCGGCGGCAAGGTGCGCGGTTTGGCTGTGACGGGCAAGGCGCGCCACCCCTTGTTGCCCGCCGTGCCCACCTTTGCCGAAGCCGGTTTCCCCGACTTCACCATGAGCTACTGGTTTGGTGTGATGGCTCCGGCCGGTGTCCCTGCGCCGGTGCTCAGCCGTTTGCAGCAAGGCGTGGCACGGGCTGTGCAGCAGCCCAAGGTCATCGACGCCTTCACCGCCGCAGGTGCACGCGCCGTGGCCAGCACGCCCGCAGAGTTTGCCAAGCGAGTAGACGATGAAACACGCGTCTGGAAGGGTGTGATCACCCGGGCTGGCGTTAAGCCTGAATAAATTTAATCAAGGAAATCACAGTGTCCCTCGCTAACGAAGCCCAACCCGTTTTCACGTCCCCACCCCTGGCCTGCGACGCGCACTTTCATGTGTTCGGCCCCGAAGGCGCTTACCCCTACGAAGCTAATCTGCGCTACAAGCCGCCGCATGCGCCTCTCACTGAGTACCTGGAACTGGCTAAGCTGTTGGGCTTTGAGCGCTTTGTCTTCGTGCAACCCTCGGCCTATGGCCGCGACAACACCTGCATGCTGGACGCCATGCGCGAGATCGGCCCGGCCCGATGCCGGGGCATCGTCGATGTGCACGAAGACATTGCCGACGCCGAGCTGGAAAAATTGAACGCCATCGGCGTACGCGGTGTGCGCATCAACGTCTCGCCCATTCACCCGCCCGATGACAATTTGCGCCAAACCATGCTGGCCCGCATTCAAAAGCTGGACGCCCGCTGTCATGAACTCGGCTGGCACCTGGACTTCCTCTTGCCCGGCTGGCTCACGCATCAAATGATGCCTACCTTCGCTGCGCTCAAGGTCGATTACAGCCTGGCCCACATGGGTATGTTCTTGGCTGCGCAAGGGCCGCAACAAGAAGGATTTCAAGCGCTGTTGAATTTGCTGCGCCACGGCAACGGGCGCTGCTGGGTCAAGTTCACCGGCACCTACCGCATGGGCACGGCCCCCACGTTTGCCGATGTCACACCGATGGCGCAAGCCCTGATCGCCGCCGCGCCGGATCGCCTGATCTGGGGCAGCGACTACCCGCACCTCTCGTTTGCTGACAAGGTGGGCTCGGTGCAGCTCTTCAATCTGCTGGCCGACTGGGCGCCTGACGCGGCGACGCGCCAAAAAATTCTGGCCAACAACCCGGCCGCACTCTTTGGTTTTTGATTTTTTTCTTTGCACTGGATGACTTCATGAGACTCGCTACCTTTTCAACCCCCTCCCAACTCGGCCGCGCCCTCGTCGGTGCGCAATGCGGTGATCGCCTGCTCGACTTGGCCCAAGCGGCAGCGCTGCTGGAGCCCGCCGCTCCGGCGTTTCCCTCAACCATGAAGACTCTGCTGGAGATCGGTGCTGCGGGCCTAGCCCGCACCAAGGGCTTGCTGCAAGCCGCGCAGGCCAACCCCGCCGCCCTGGCACAGTGCAGTTACGCCCTGAGTGACATCCACTTTTTGCCGCCCATTCAAGACGCCAACAAGTTCCTCTGCGTCGGCAAAAATTACCGCGCCCATCTGGAAGAACTCAAGCGCACAGACCTCATCAAAGAAATGCCGGGTGAGCCCACCGGCTTCATCAAACTCAACGCCTGTCTGACGGGCCACGATACCGCCGTGGAGCGCCCACCCACCGTGATCCATCTGGACTACGAGCCCGAGCTGGTCTTCGTCATTGGCAAGGCTGCCTACCAGGTGACGGCAGAAAACGCCTGGGAGCATGTGGCCGGCATCACCATCCTCAACGACCTGACCTGCCGCGACACGCAAAAGCGCGAAGTCGCCTCCGGCTCGCGCTTCTGGACTGCCAAAAACGCCCCCGGCTTTGGCCCCCTCGGCCCCTACATCATCACCATGGACGAGGTGCCCGACCCCTACAACATCTGGGTCACCTGCAGTGTCAACGGCGAGCAGCGCATGCGCGTCAACACCAGCGACCAGATCTGGCAACTGCCGCGCATCATCGAGCACTTCTCACGCCTGGTGCCGCTGATGCCGGGCGACATGTTCTCCACCGGCGCACCCGGCGGTGTGGCTGTGGGCAAGCCCAATGCGGCGGATCTGTATTTGAAGAATGGCGACAGCGTGGAGTGCGCGTTTGAGAACCCGCCCATGGTGCTGCGCAACACGGTTGTGGCTGCAAAGGCTTGAGCATGATGCCCATGCTTCGTCGCGCCTGCGCCCTCACGACTGCTGCTGCACTGAGCCTGGGCTTGAGCATCAGCTCGGTGGCGCAAGCGCAAACCTTCCCCACCAAACCCATCACCATCGTTGTGCCCTTCCCCCCGGCGGGCGGGGCGGATACATTGGCCCGCATCCTGGCCACGCACCTGGGCGCGGTGTGGAAACAGCAGGTTATCGTCGAAAACCGCCCCGGTGCCAGCGGCCATATTGGCGCCAATTTCGTCGCCAAATCAGCACCCGACGGTTACACGCTGATGATGAGCTCCACCGCCTCGTTGGACCAAGACAACGTTAAGCAGTTCGCCCCCATGGCGTTGGTGTCGGCCTCGCCCTATGTGGTGACCGTCAACCCAAAGCTCGGCGTGAAAAACATCGCCGAACTCATCGCGCTGGCCAAGGCGCAGCCGGGCAAACTCAGCTTCGGCTCATCGGGCGAAGGCTCGGCCTCGCACCTCACGGTGGAGTTGTTCAAGCAGCTCGCGGGGGTTGACATGCTGCATGTGCCTTACAAAGGCACAGGCCAGGCGGTCAGTGATTTGCTGGGAGGCACGATTGACCTCATGTTCGCCCCCGGCCAAACCGTCTTGCCCCACGCCAAAGCCGGTAAGGTGCAGGCTTTGGCCGTCACCAGCGCCACCCGTGCCAAAGCCGCACCCGAGCTGCCCACCGTGGCCGAGTCCGGCTTGCCCGGCTATGCGGCGGTCGGCTGGTTCGGTCTGCTCGCCCCGGCTGCCACGTCCAAGGCCGTCTTGAACAAATTGAGCGCCGATGTAGGCGCGGC
>JANXSU010000170.1 GCA_025356545.1 Comamonadaceae bacterium | reverse complement strand
GCGGCCTTCAATTGCATTGTTGAAAAAGGCATTGACGCCAAAATGAAGCGCACCGCTTGGCGTGCCACCGCCAAGGGCGAACTGGGTGACGCGCAAACCCTGCTGTTTTCAGCTGCCCTGTGCGTGGCGGGCTCCGTGGTTTTGTACGTTTGGGTCAACCCACTGACTATGTGGCTCACCTTTGCCACCTTTGTCGGTTACGCGGTCATCTACACCGTTATTCTCAAGCCGCTGACGCCGCAAAACATTGTCATCGGCGGCGCATCCGGGGCCATGCCGCCCGTGCTGGGCTGGGCTGCCATGACGGGCGACGTGGGGCCGCAGGCACTCATTCTCTTCCTCATCATTTTCCTGTGGACGCCGCCGCACTTTTGGGCCTTGGCCTTGTACCGTGTGGAGGACTACCGTAAGTCAGGCCTGCCCATGTTGCCTGTCACGCACGGAAATGCGTTCACGCGCCTGCAAATTCTGCTCTACACCTTGATTTTGTTTGCGGCCTGTTTGCTTCCGTTTATCTACGGCATGAACTCTTGGTTTTACTTGGCGGCGGCGGTACTGCTCAACGCTGGTTTTGTGGCTTACGCCTGGCGATTGTTTCGCAATTACTCCGATGAACTCGCCCGTCAAACCTTCCGTTTTTCCCTGATTCACCTCAGCCTGTTGTTTGCGGCGCTGCTGCTGGACCACTACCTTTTTTAATCATCCACGATGAAACGAACTACTCTTAAATTAATAGCTGCTTATGCACTATTTATAAGCTCTGCAGCCCTATTGACCGCTTGCTCCGGAGACAAGCCAAAGTTCACCGCCATCGACGTCACCGGTGCCGACTACGCCAAAGACTTCGCCCTGACTGACCACAACGGCAAGCCTCGCAGCCTCAAAGACTTTGCAGGCAAAGTCGTTGTGCTGTTCTTTGGCTACACCCAATGTCCCGATGTGTGCCCCACGTCCATGACGGAGCTGGCTGAGGTTAGAAAACTACTGGGTACGGATGGTGACAAACTGCAAGGCTTGTTTGTCACTGTCGATCCCGCACGCGACACGCCCGAAGTCTTGAAGAGCTATATGGCCAATTTCGACCCCACGTTTCTGGCGCTCTATGCGGCACCTGAAGCGCTGGCTGTCGTCGCCAAAGACTACAAGGTCTATTACAAAAAGGCCGAAGGAAAAACAGCAACCAGCTACACCATGGACCATTCGGCGGGCAGCTACATCTATGACACCCAGGGCAAGCTGCGCCTGTACACCCGCTATGGCAGCGGAGTGGCACCGCTGGCCGCTGACATCAAGCTGCTTTTGAAGAATCTATGAAGCAGGGGCCTTGAAGCCCTTACTCCCTTACTTCTTCCCTGTATCCAAACTCAATAACTCCCCGCCCACACTGGCCGACAGCAAGCCGCTCTGGGCATAAATCCCCAGCTTGGCGCGAGTGTCCACGATGTCCAGGTTGCGCATGGTGAGTTGACCGATGCGATCCAATGGGGAAAACGGGGCGTCTTCCACTTTCTCCATACTCAGACGCTCGGGCGCGTAGGTGAGGTTGGGGCTGTCGGTGTTCAGGATGCTGTAGTCGTTGCCACGGCGCAGTTCTAGAGTCACCTCGCCGGTGATGGCGCGCGCCACCCAGCGCTGGGCGGCTTCTCGCAGCATGATGGCTTGCGGGTCGAACCAGCGGCCCTGGTAGAGCAGGCGGCCGAGCTTGCGGCCACTCTCGCGGTACTGCTCGATGGTGTCTTCGTTGTGGATGCCGGTGACCAGACGTTCGTAAGCGATGAACAGTAGCGCCAGGCCAGGGGCCTCGTAGATGCCGCGGCTTTTGGCTTCGATGATGCGGTTCTCAATCTGGTCGCTCATGCCTAGGCCATGGCGTCCGCCGATGCGGTTGGCCTCCAAAATCAAGGCCACTGGGTCGTCAAATGTGACGCCGTTCAGCGCCACGGGCTGGCCTTCTTCAAAGCGCACGGTGACTTCTTCGCGTTTGACTTCGACCTCGTCTTTCCAGAAGGCGACGCCCATGATGGGGTTGACGATTTTCATGCCGCTGGAGAGCTGTTCCAGGTCTTTGGCCTCGTGCGTGGCCCCCAGCATGTTGCTGTCGGTGGAGTAGGCTTTTTCGGCCGACATCTTGTAGCCAAAGCCGTGCTGCGTCATGAAGGCCGACATCTCGGCGCGGCCACCGAGTTCGTCGATGAAAAGTTGGTCTAACCAAGGCTTGTAGATGCGCAGCGACGGGTTGGTCAGCAGGCCATAGCGGTAAAAACGCTCGATGTCGTTGCCCTTGAACGTGCTGCCATCACCCCAGATGTTGACGTCGTCTTCCTTCATCGCGGCCACCAGCATGGTGCCGGTGACAGCACGCCCGAGCGGCGTGGTGTTGAAGTAGGTCACACCGGCGGTGGAGATGTGAAAGGCCCCGCTTTGCAGGGCGGCAATGCCCTCAGCAGCCAACTGGCGGCGGCAGTCGATCAGGCGCGCCAGTTCGGCGCCGTACTGCATGGCCTTGCGCGGGATCTCGTCGTAGTCGGGCTCGTCGGGCTGGCCCAGGTTGGCAGTGTAGGCGTAGGGCAGGGCGCCCTTGAGCTTCATCCAGTGCAGCGCGGCGCTGGTGTCCAGGCCGCCAGAGAACGCAATGCCGACCTTTTGGCCGAGGGGGAGGTTTTGAAGAATGGTGGTCATGGTGGGTCTCAGTTCAACCGCTCAGTTCAACCGAAATGGCAGATGTAGTGGTAAGCCTCGGTCACGCGAATCTCGAACTTCGAGTTGCCGGGCACGTTGAATTTTTCGCCCGCGCTGGAGGTAACCCACGCCTCGCTGCCTGCCAGCTTGTACTCGCAAGCGCCACCCACGCATTCCATGATCTCGGGTGCACCAGTGTTGAAGGTCAGCGTGCTTGGCAAGACCACGCCTACGGACTTCTTTGTGCCATCGGCCAGCGTGAAGCTGTGGCTGACACATTTGCCGTCGAAATAAACGTTGGCCGCAGTGGTCAGGGTGACGTTGGGGAAGGAGGAAGTGGTCATGGTGAAAAGTATCGAAAAAGGAAGGGCGCGAACAGGCGCT
>JANXSU010000135.1 GCA_025356545.1 Comamonadaceae bacterium | reverse complement strand
GGAAGTGAGGTGCTGATTGTGGCGACCACCACGAGCGCGCAAGTCAAAGATGGCTTCACCCTCCTTGGCCCAGCGGGAATGAATCACATACACGGTGGTGGTGGCCCAGCCAAGCGCCCGAACGAGTCTGAAATCTTTTAGGCTGTAAAACCGCTTTGTCGCCAAGCCTCAAATACCGTCACGGCCACGGCGTTGGACAGATTCAGGCTGCGTTGCCCGGCCCTCATGGGTAGTTTGAGCTGTCGTTCAGGCGTAAAGCTGGCACGAACGGCATCGCTGATACCCTTGGTTTCTGAACCGAACACCAGCCAGTCACCGGGTAAAAAACTGATGTCGTGCACCCGTTGCGTTCCCCGTGTTGTCAGGGTAAATAGACGCTCTGGAATCGGGTTTTCAGTCGCTAAAAATGTGGGCCAATCCGCATGATGCTTGATCTGCGCGTATTCGTGGTAGTCCAGTCCGGCGCGGCGCATGTGCTTGTCGTCCATGGAAAATCCCAGGGGTTCGATCAGGTGCAGCGTACAGCCGGTATTAGCCGCCAAGCGGATGACGTTGCCCGTGTTGGGCGGGATTTCGGGCTCGACAAGCACAATATGGAACATGGCCCGTATTGTGGGGCTGCGCAGCCCCAAAGTTGACAAGCGTACGAGCTACGCTGTCCTGGCTAGGACGAGTCCCGTGATGTGCGCAGCACCCGCGTCACGCAGTGTCTGGGCGGCTAGAAAGAGTGATGCGCCGCTGGTCATGACGTCATCCAGCAGCACCACACGCTTGCCACTCAGTTCATGGGTGCGAAGTGGATCGACGGCAAAGGCGGCGATGACGTTTTGCAAGCGCTCCTCGCGTTTGAGCGTGCTTTGCGGTGCCGTGTGGCGGATGCGCAGCAGCAGGTCGGCCACGGTTTTGCGCGGGGCGAGATGCCGCGCCAACTCCAACGACTGGTTAAAGCCGCGCTCTTGCAGGCGCTCTGGTGACAAGGGCATGGGCAGCAGCAGGTCGGCTTGTTCCAGTGCGGGCTCCACCCAAGGCGCGCTGCGCAACAGCAGGGCCAGCGTGCCTGCCCAGCCCGGCGCATTGCCAAATTTGTAGCGCGTGACCAGGCCACCCCAGGGGAAGGCATAAGGCACGGCGCACAGACAGGCGTCCAGCGGCGGTGCGCTGCGCACGCAGGCCCCGCACTGGGTGACGCTACCGGGTACGGGCAGCGCGGCTGCGGCTGGGCAAAGCGTGCCACGCAAGCCTCGCACACCGGCTGCGCAGGCCAGGCGTGACACACCGCGCACTGGCTGGGCAGGGCGACGGACAGACGGTGGAGCAGGGCGTGCAACATGAAGTCAATATACTCGCCGGGCGACCCCCGTTTCTCCCTCATGACCACTGAACGCCCCCCCACCATCGACCTCCAAGCCGCCAGCCGTTGGCAGCACCTGCCGCAGCTTCAATCGCCCTGGTTGCACGAGGAGGTGGCGCAGCGCATGCAAGAGCGGCTGGACTGGATCAAACTTCAGCCCAAGACCTGGGCGCATTGGGAGCCGCAGCGTGGCGGTATACAAGCGCAGGCCGCGCTGCTACAGCGCTACCCCGACGCTCAATGCACGTGGGTACAAACTGTGAATGGTCAACTCCAGACGACGCTCAAAACCAGCGCCAAACCCTGGTGGCAACCCGCGCGTTGGCGTGCGGAGCCGCTTCAGGCGGGCTTGCCCAAGCCGGGCGTGCAAATGGTGTGGGCCAATATGGCGCTGCACATGGCGGCTGACCCGCAGACCTTGATCAACCATTGGAAAGACTCACTTTCAGCCGATGGTTTTTTGATGTTTTCCTGCCTGGGCCCCGACACCTTGCGTGAATTGCGGGGTCTGTACCAAACCCTGGGCTGGCCCGCACCGGCGCATGAATTCACCGACATGCACGACTGGGGCGATATGCTGGTGCAAGCTGGGTTTGCCGAGCCCATCATGGACATGGAGCGCATTGAGTTGACGTTTGAAACGCCCGAGCGCCTGCTTCAGGAGTTGCGTGAACTGGGGCGAAACCTGCACCCCGCGCGCTTCCCCGGCCTGCGCGGGCGGGGCTGGCGCGAGCAGTTACACCAGGCCATGGTGCAGAAGCTGGCTGATCCAAAACACGGCGGGCAACTCAAGCTGACGTTTGAGATCATCTATGGCCACGCCTTCAAGCCCCAGCCCCGCATCGACATGAGTGCGCAAACCGTGGTGTCGCTGGACGCTATGCGTCAGGCCCTGCACGCTCCCAAAGGCCAGCCGCGCAAGCCGTGACGGGGTGAGGGGGCTGGATTTTGGCGCTTGGGGCGGTGCGCTACAATCGCCGGTTGCTTAACAAGGGTTTTCGCGCGGGTTTGCGGCCTCTCAATGGCTGAATGCAAGGGGTGGATTCCCTCCCGGCAGAAGACAAACGCAAGCCCCGTGGTGTAACCGACTGTTTTGAATTAACGAGGCATAGAAAAAGTGAACATGATGAAGCGCATTTTTAACAAATCGGCGTCCATGCTGCTTGCAGCCAGTGCTTGGGCCGCAACAGCAGCGCATGCGGTCAATGATTTGCCCGGCGGCCCAGCGGTCAACCAGCTCAATTTGCACCCTGCGGTGACTAAAATTGCCGAAGAGCAAGCGTGGTTGCACTGGTTCATGTTGATCGCCTGTACCGTGATTTTTGTCGCCGTGTTTGGCGTCATGTTTTATTCCATCTGGAAACACCGCAAGTCGGTCGGTCACAAGGCGGCCAACTTCCACGAATCGGTCACGGTAGAAATCATCTGGACCATCGTGCCCTTCATCATCGTGATCGCCATGGCCCTGCCTGCGACCAAGCTGCTGGTGGCCTCTAAAGATACGACCAACGCTGACCTCACCATCAAGACCACGGGCTACCAGTGGAAATGGGGTTACGACTACATCAACGGCGAAGGCGAAGGCATTGGCTTTGTCTCCACGCTGGATTCATCGCACCGTGAAATGTCCAACAACGGCGCCAAAGGCGTGATCCCTGACGACTACCTGTTCAAGGTGGACAACCCTCTGGTGGTTCCGGTCAACAAGAAAATCCGCATCATCACCACGGCCAATGACGTGATCCACGCCTTCATGGTGCCGGCTTTTGGCATCAAGCAAGACGCCATTCCCGGCTTTGTGCGCGACACCTGGTTCCGTGCCGAAAAGACGGGAGACTTCTACGGTCAGTGCGCAGAGCTGTGCGGCAAAGAACACGCCTACATGCCGATCCACGTGAAGGTCGTGTCCGCTGAGGACTACACCAAGTGGGTCGAAGTCGAGAAGAAAAAGCTCGCTGCCAAGGCCGATGATCCCTCCAAAGTCTGGGTGCTGGACGACTTGGCCAAGCGTGGTGAAAAAGTCTATGCTGCAAACTGCGCCGCCTGTCACCAGCCCAACGGTAAAGGCGCTGGTCCGATCAAGGCGCTGGACGGCTCACCCGTGGTGCTGAACGCTGAGAAGGGTGCGCAAATTGACGTGCTGCTCAACGGTAGGGCCAATGGTGCCATGCCGGCCTGGAAACAGCTCAGCGACACCGAAATCGCCGCCGTCATCACCTATACCAAGAACAACTGGTCCAACAAGACTGGGCAGCTGGTTCAGCCAGCTGACGTCAAATTGGCACGCAAGTAAGTTCAGTGGTTCACGAATAAAGTATTGAGAAGGAAATCAGGATGAGCGCCGTTTTAGACCATCACGCCCACGATGACCATGCCCATGACGACCACCACGACCACGCCCCCACGGGCTGGCGTCGTTGGGTCTATGCCACCAACCACAAAGACATCGGTACGCTGTACCTGCTGTTCGCCTTCACCATGTTGATGATCGGCGGCGTCTTGGCGCTGCTGATTCGCGCTGAGTTGTTCCAACCCGGCCTGCAACTGGTGAATCCGGAGTTGTTCAACCAGCTCACCACCATGCACGGCCTGATCATGGTGTTCGGCGCGATCATGCCCGCCTTTGTTGGTTTCGCCAACTGGATGATCCCCCTGCAAATCGGCGCGGCTGACATGGCCTTTGCTCGCATGAACAACTTCAGCTTCTGGCTGATGATTCCTGCGGCCTTCATGCTGGTGAGTTCCTTCTTCATGCCCGGCGGCGCACCGTCAGCGGGCTGGACGCTGTATGCACCGCTGACCCTGCAAATGGGTCCCTCCATGGACGCGGGTATTTTTGCCATGCACATCCTGGGTGCGTCGTCCATCATGGGCTCGATCAACATCATTGTCACCGTCCTCAATATGCGCGCCCCTGGCATGACGCTGATGAAGATGCCCATGTTCGCCTGGACTTGGCTCATCACCGCCTACCTGCTGATCGCCGTGATGCCCGTGCTGGCCGGTGCCATCACCATGACGCTGACGGATCGCCATTTCGGCACCACCTTCTTCAACCCCGCCGGTGGCGGTGACCCAGTGATGTATCAGCACATCTTCTGGTTCTTCGGCCACCCCGAGGTCTACATCATGATCTTGCCGGCCTTCGGCATCGTCAGCGCCATCATCCCGGCGTTCGCCCGCAAGCGCCTGTTCGGCTACACCTCCATGGTGTACGCCACCGCCTCGATCGCCATCCTGAGCTTCATCGTCTGGGCGCACCACATGTTCACCACGGGCATGCCTGTGACCGGCCAGCTGTTCTTCATGTACGCGACGATGTTGATTGCCGTGCCCACGGGCGTGAAGATCTTCAACTGGATCGCCACCATGTGGCGCGGTTCCATGACCTTTGAGACGCCGATGTTGTTCTCTGTCGGCTTCATCTTTGTGTTCACCATCG
>JANXSU010000075.1 GCA_025356545.1 Comamonadaceae bacterium | reverse complement strand
GATGGCGGCACGGTCTTGACCGAGCAGCTGATTGCGCGCATTGACACCGAAGGCAAAGCCGCTGCGGCAGCACCTGCGGCTGGGGCCAAACCCGCGGTTGCGGCAAGCGCCGTTGCTGCGGTGTCGTCCGGCGGCTCTATGGCTGGCGTGGCCATGCCCTCGGCTGCCAAGCTGATGGCCGACAACCAATTGGCGGCTGGTTCGGTGGCAGGAACGGGCAAAGATGGTCGTGTGACCAAGGGTGACGTCCTCAGTGCCGTGGCTTCGGGTTCCGCATCTGCTGCCAAACCAGTAGTCGCCCTCGCAATACCTACCGGAGCGAAAACTGCCTCTTTGCCCCAAGTGTCGGCTCCCAAGGCTAACCTGGGCGAGCGCCCCGAGCAGCGCGTGCCCATGAGCCGACTGCGTGCCCGTGTGGCCGAGCGCCTACTGCAATCGCAATCGACCAACGCCATCCTGACCACCTTCAACGAGGTCAACATGGCCCCGGTGATGGAGATGCGCAAGCGCTTCCAGGACAAGTTCGAGAAAGAGCACGGCGTGAAGATTGGCTTCATGAGCTTCTTCGTCAAAGCAGCCGTGCACGCGCTCAAGAAATACCCGGTTCTCAATGCTTCGGTGGACGGCAATGACATCGTTTATCACGGCTACTTCGACATCGGTATTGCAGTCGGTTCACCCCGTGGTTTGGTCGTGCCCATCCTGCGCAATGCAGATCAAATGAGCTTTGCCGAAATTGAGAAAAAGATTGCCGAGTACGGTGCCAAGGCTCGTGATGGCAAGCTGGGCATTGAAGAGATGACCGGTGGCACTTTCTCCATCAGTAACGGTGGCGTTTTCGGCTCCATGCTGTCCACGCCCATCATCAATCCGCCCCAGTCGGCTATCCTGGGTGTGCACGCCACCAAGGATCGCGCTGTGGTGGAAAACGGCCAGATCGTGATTCGTCCGATCAACTACCTCGCCATGTCCTACGACCACCGCATCATCGACGGTCGCGAAGCCGTGCTGGGTTTGGTGGCGATGAAAGAAGCGCTGGAAGACCCGGCGCGTTTGCTGTTTGATATTTGATAAACCTTGCGGTACAGACCGCAGCGCTGCTAGCACCAGCCCTGTCCCCAACTGAATAGACATCATGAATAAACAATTCGACGTCATCGTCATCGGAGCTGGCCCTGGTGGCTACATTGCGGCCATTCGTGCTGCGCAACTGGGCTTTAGCGTGGCCTGTATTGATGAGTGGAAGAATGCTGCCGGTGGGCCTGCACCAGGCGGCACCTGCACCAACGTGGGCTGTATCCCGTCTAAGGCGTTGCTTCAATCGTCTGAGCATTTCGAGCATGCCAATAAGCACTTTTCCGAGCATGGTATTTCAGCCACGAACGTGAGCATGGATGTGGGCAAGATGCTGGCGCGCAAGGACACGGTCATCAAGCAGAACAACGATGGCATCTTGTACCTGTTGAAGAAAAACAAGGTGGCGTTTTTCCACGGACGCGGCTCGTTTGTGAAGACCGTCGAAGGTGCGTACGAGATCAAAGTGACAGGTGCAGTCGAAGACACTTTGAGTGGCAAACACATCATCGTGGCCACCGGTTCCAGCGCTCGCGCTTTGCCTGGCGTTCCGTTTGATGAGGTCAACGTCCTGTCCAATGACGGCGCTCTCCGCGTGGGCGCTGTGCCCAAGAAGCTGGGCCTGATTGGCTCGGGCGTGATCGGGCTGGAGATGGGTTCGGTCTGGCGTCGCCTGGGTGCAGAGGTGACAGTGCTGGAGGCCTTGCCGACTTTCCTGGGCGCCGTGGACGAGCAGATCGCCAAGGAAGCCAAAAAAGCGTTTGACAAGCAGGGTTTGAAGATCGAGCTGGGGGTGAAGGTCGGCGAGATCAAGTCCGGCAAGAAGGGCGTGAGCCTGCAGTATGCCGATGCCAAAGGTGAGGCCAAAGAGCTGGTGGTGGACAAGCTGATTGTTTCCATCGGTCGCGTGCCCAACACCACGGGTCTCAACGCCGAGGCGGTGGGCCTGACGCTGGACGAGCGCGGCGCGATTGTGGTGGACGGTGATTGCAAGACCAGCCTGCCCCATGTGTGGGCCGTGGGCGACGTGGTGCGTGGCCCCATGCTGGCACACAAGGCCGAGGAAGAGGGTGTGGCCGTGGCCGAACGCATTGCCGGTCAGCATGGCCACGTCAACTTCAATACCATTCCTTGGGTGATTTACACCAGCCCTGAGATTGCCTGGGTCGGTCAGACCGAGCAGCAACTCAAGGCGGCGGGCCGCGCCTACAAGGCGGGGACCTTCCCCTTTCTGGCCAATGGCCGCGCACGGGCTTTGGGTGATACAACCGGCATGGTCAAGATGCTGGCTGACGCGACGACGGATGAGATCTTGGGCGTGCACATCGTCGGCCCAATGGCCAGCGAGTTGATCGCCGAGTGCGTGGTGGCGATGGAGTTCCGTGCCAGCAGTGAAGACTTGGCACGCATCTGCCATGCGCACCCGTCCTTGAGCGAAGCCACCAAAGAAGCCGCTCTGGCGGTGGACAAGCGCACGCTGAACTTCTGAAACCTTGCGAAACAGGCTACAAGCTCGTGCAGTGCGGTCTCCACTTGATGAGGTGATGCTTGTCGCCGGTTCTTAAAGCCTACCAAAATGAACTTAAAACGCGAGGTTACGTGAGTGACCCCGCGCAGTTGCACGCGGTTGAGGTTTTAGACCGTTGTGCTGCTGAGTGGTCGGCCTACAAAGAGAAGCGCTCCAACGCCTTGAAGAAGCTGGTGAACCGGCCCGACATCCCCCGGGGTGTGTATTTGTATGGCGGAGTGGGGCGGGGCAAGAGTTTTTTGATGGACTGCTTTTATAACGCAGTGCCACTCAAGCGTAAAACGCGGCTGCATTTTCATGAGTTCATGCGTGAGGTGCACCGTGAATTGGCCGAGCTGAAAGGCACGGTCAATCCGCTGGACGTGCTAGCGGCTCGCATGGCGGAAAAATACAAATTGATTTGCTTTGATGAGTTTCATGTGGCCGACATCACGGACGCCATGATTCTTCATCGCCTATTTGCGGCCTTGTTCAATGAAGGCGTGGGCCTGGTGGCCACGTCCAACTTCCAGCCCGATGATTTGTACCCCGGTGGCATGCACCGCGACCGGGTGCTGCCCGCGATTGCTTTGCTCAATCAGAAGATGGACGTCGTCAATGTGGACAACGGCACGGACTACCGCCGCCGCACGCTGGAGCAAGCCGAGCTCTATCATGTGCCACCTGGCCTTCAGGCCGATGCAGCCATGGCAAAGGTTTTTGATGAATTAGCAGAGTCACCGGATGAAGATCCGATTCTTCATATTGAGGCCCGCGAAATTCCGGCCCGCCGTAAGGCTGGCGGTGTGGTCTGGTTTGATTTCAAAACCTTGTGTGGTGGGCCCCGCTCTCAAAATGATTACCTTGAAATTGCCACCCAGTTTCATACGGTTTTTCTGAGTGATGTGCCCTATATGCCGGTGCGTCTGGCGGCACAGGCTAGGCGTTTTACCTGGTTGGTCGATGTGCTGTACGACCGACGCGTCAAACTTATTCTCTCCGCTGAGGTGCCGCCTGAGGCCTTGTACACAGAAGGTCCTTTGGTACATGAGTTTCCCAGAACAGTCTCGCGCTTGAACGAGATGCAGTCTCAAGGGTTTCTCTCGCTTGAACGTCGCGTCGTAGATACCCGACTCACATGAGCAAACGGATCGTTGCATGTTTGATTTTGTGCTTTGGATTATGCGCACAGGCGCAGTTGCTGGCACCGATTTCTGAGACCCAAGCCCAGGCTGAGCAGGCGCGCATCAATAACGAGCGAGAGGGGTTTGAGGCGCAGTATGCTTTGCAGGAGGCGGCTTGCTACCAGCGTTTCGCAGTGAACGATTGTTTGCGTGAAGTGCGAGCGCGCAAGCGTGTCAGTATGGAGGCGTTGCGGCGGCAAGAGATTATTTTGAATGATGTCAAGCGCAAAACCAGAGCCTTGGAGCAGGCCAAGCGGGCGCAAGAAAAAGTCTCACCAGCGGCACTCAAACAAGAAGCCGACAGCAGGGAGTCTGCCCAAATACAGCGCAAAGAGCGACTGGACCGTGCGCAGCAAAAAAAGACCGAGGCTTTACAGCGAGAAATGCAAACCGGTGCTGTGACGAATCAGCGCCCTGGCGCAGAAGGGTCACCCGCTAAAGGGGCGAGTGCTCAAGCGCAGCAGGCGTTTGAAGAAAAGCAGCGAAATGCGCAAGAGAGAAAAGCGCAAAGGGATAAATCGCTCACCGAGAAACCAGCTAAACCTGTTCGCCCTCTGCCCGATCAGCCTTGAGGGCTGTGACTGACGGAGATGCAATGCTGCGGGTGTACCTTATTAGTTGTCAAGAGGCTCCAGCTTCACAATCACCAAGGATAAATTGTCACCGCCGCCGTGGGCGCGCTCTCTTGCTTTTTCAATAATGAACTGTGAAGCCTCTCTCGCCGAAAGTGCAGAAAGAATGGAGCCCAACTCGTCGTTATCGAAATAGTGCCAAACCCCATCGCTACAGGCCATCAGCGTGTCGCCTGCGCGGAGTTGAGGAATGAAATGTGCAGTTAAGGGTGGGTCAGTTTCTGTACCCAGGCAGCCCATCAGAATGTTGGACTGTGGATGTACCTGTGCTTCTTGTTCCGTGATCATGCCGCGGTCTACCAGCGACTGAACGTAGGAGTGATCCATGGTGCGTTTGACCAATTGGTCGCCATGGAAATGGAAGATACGCGAATCACCGGCGTGAGCCCAATGGCAGTCACCTCTCGGGTTGATGAGAAATGCAGCGATGGTGCTGTGCGGTTCTTGTTCGGAGGAGATCGCCGTGAGCTTGATGACGATGTGCGACTCTTGAACCACTTGCGTCAGTAGGTCGGTGGCATCGTCGGTGTCCGGTGAGTAGCGTTCAAACAGTTGTTTGGCGGTCATCATGACTTGATCAGATGCTTTGCGTCCGCCGCTTCGCCCGCCCATCCCGTCCGCCAAAACGGCTAAAACGCAGCCGTTGATTCGTGGATGGCTGAGTAGCGCCAGTTGATCTTGCTGGTAGTCCCGGTCTCCCTTGTGAATGGCGGTGGATGCCGTCAGTTTGTAACCTTTGCTCATTGCACGCGGTCTTGAGGCTGTGATCCTCAAGAAGATTGAAGTGAAAGACGTATTATCGAACCATCGGATCGGTCAATGTGGCGGATTTCACGGAAATTTTGGTGACTCAATTTTTGAAACTGGTTTTTGGATGCGAAGAAATCGCGGGCTTTCTCCCAGTGGGTGCGATTGATTTATGAGTTTGCAGGAACAGGTGTTGGCGGCATTTGCCCCCCACAGTGCACTCGCTCTTTCTGTTGAGGGTTTTCGATTTCGACCGGGTCAGACCGATATGGCCTTGGCTGTGGCCAATACCATTGAAAACGGTGGTGTCTTGGTGGTTGAGGCGGGTACCGGAGTGGGGAAAACATTTTCCTACCTTTTGCCGGCCTTGCTGAGCGGTGAGAGGGTGTTGGTGTCCACCGCGACCAAAACGCTCCAGGATCAATTGTTTGGGCGTGATCTACCGAGATTGGTTGCCACTTTGGGCTTGTCCGTGCGTACTGCCTTGTTAAAAGGGCGTGGTAGTTACCTTTGCTTGCATCGAATGGGACAGGCACGACAAGACGAGGCGGCTTTCGGTGCGGGCAATAGTCGAGCCTTAGCGCGCATTGAAATCTGGTCGCAAGGGACTAAAACGGGTGACCTAGCGGAGTTGCCAGGGCTTGACGAGCGCTCCCCCCTCATACCGCTGGTGACTTCTACACGTGAAAACTGTCTTGGAGCCCAGTGCCCTCAATTCCGAGCCTGCCATGTCAATAACGCTCGCCGTGAGGCTTTGGCGGCGGATGTGGTGGTGGTTAATCACCATCTTTTCTTTGCTGATCTGGCGGTGCGCGAATCCGGCATGGCTGAGTTGTTGCCCTCAGTTCGAACCGTCATTTTTGATGAGGCGCATCAACTTAATGAAACCGGTGTCCAGTTTTTAGGCCGTTACTTGTCCACGGGGCAAATACTGGATTTTGGACGAGATATGTTGGCTTTTGGTTTGCAGCTGGCACGTGGCTTGGTGGATTGGGCTCAACTGGTTTCGACGCTGGAACGCTCGACGCGGGACTTGCGCTTGTGCTTTGGAAAAGCCCATTCTGGAACGAAGCTGCGCTGGACAAAAGCGTCTCCCGAGCAGATTCATCCCGACGAATGGCACGACGCTTTGAATGAGTTGAGCCAAGCTTGTCGGGCGGCTGTGCAGGGCTTGACCACGGTCAGTGAAATGGCCCCGGATTTTGTTCGGCTGCAGGAGCGGGCTGAAGATTTGTTGGCGTTGATAGAGTTTTTCTCTCACCCTTGTGATCCTGCGGCCGTGCGCTGGGTAGAGCTAGGCACGCAACTCAAGCTGGTGGAGTCCCCGTTGGATATTGCCGATGCTGTTCGAAGCAAGTTGCTTCAGCCAGATGCGCCCGAGAGTACGCAAAAGTCCTGGATATTTACATCGGCCACTTTGGGTGATGCATCAGGTTTACGCTGGTTTACAGAGCCCTGCGGCCTTGAGCAGGCGCAATCATTGCAGGTTAAAAGTCCCTTTGACTATGCGCTACAGGCCAGTTTGTATGTGCCCGCAACACTGCCCAAACCAGCCGACCAGGCACACAGTGAGCAGGTGGCCGCTCTGGTGGCCCGCTTATCGCCCATCATTGGTGGTCGAACGCTGGTGCTCACGACATCCTTGCGAGCCTTACGCACCATCAGTGAGGCTTTGCAACTTCATTTGAGTGCCAGCAGCGGGATCGAAGTCCTGGCGCAAGGCCAACTGCCCAAACGGCAATTGATGGAGCGCTTTCGACAAGGCTCGCTGGATGGGCAGCCAGGTTGTATCTTGGTGGCATCAGCTTCTTTCTGGGAAGGGGTGGATATACCAGGCGATGCACTGCAAATGGTTGTTATTGACAAGCTGCCTTTCCCGACGCCGAATGACCCACTGGTGGAGGCGCGAGCCCGACGTTTGGAGTTGGCTGGCCGCAGTCCTTTTAATGATTACTTTGTGCCGGAAGCGGCCGTTTCCCTGAAGCAGGGAGCCGGGCGGTTGATTCGGCGTGAGACCGATCAGGGCGTCTTGATGATTTGCGATACACGACTGTTGACGATGGGATATGGGCGTCGTCTATTGGCCGCGTTGCCAGCGATGCGAAGAATTGAGACAGAGTTTGAGGTGGTACAGACGCTTGAGGCGTTTACCAAAGCTTCCACCATGGATTAAACTTTTGTTTGAAGCCTTGAGTGATGTAGTCGCTGTTGGGAAAGTTTTGCACAAGTACACGTTTGGCATCGTCGCGCAATTGGGGCAGGTCCAGTGCCTCATAGGATTTCACGAGAATGAACAGTGCTTCTTCCAATGCCGGTACATCACGAAAATCAGATAAGGCACTCTGTGCGCGATTGATCGCTGCGACATAGGCACCACGACTGAAGTAGTACTGGGCCACATAAATTTCATATTGGGCCAGTGAATTGGTGATGTAGTTCATGCGCAACTGCGCATCGGCCGCGTATTTTGAGGCAGGAAAACGGGTAACCAGTTGTTTGAATGCCTCGAACGATTCTTTGGCTGCTTTTTGATCTCGCTCTGCCAAATCTTGGCGGGTGATGGCAGAAAACATTCCCAGGTCTTCGTTGAAATTGATGATGCCCTTCAGGTAGAAGGCGTAGTCCAGTACCGGGCTGGCGGGGTTGAGTTTGATAAAACGATCAAGTGTTGCCAGGGCTTGGGCGGGCTCC
>JANXSU010000185.1 GCA_025356545.1 Comamonadaceae bacterium | reverse complement strand
TCCAGGTTCAACAGGCCCGGTACCGGATAGCGCAGGGGAAAGCGCTGCGCCAAGGCCGCTTGCATTTGCTGCAGCGAGACGGTGGTGTGAGGCTGGGTAGGGGTGTCCTCGTCAGTGTCTGTATCCGGCCCTTTATTCGGGTCGGGCTCTGCGGGCGGCTGCGCGGCAGCGGCCATGCGGCCCACTGCCAGCACGAATGCGGCGGCGAACAGGAATCTGCGTTGCATGGGCTTGCTCCTTGGCTGTTTGCATTGTGCGCTGATAGCCCGGGGCCGTTAGCATGGTGCTTGATGGACCTCTTTGACGACTTGCCCTTGCCCACGGATGTTGCATACGCGTCGCTGGCGCCCGGCGCCGTGCTGCTGCGCGCCTTTGCCTGTGAGGCAGATGCCACGCTGCTGCAAGCCCTCAACGGCATCGTGGCCCAGGCACCGCTGCGCCATATGCAAACCCCCGGCGGCTACACCATGTCGGTGGCCACCAGCAGCTGCGGCCGCCTGGGCTGGGTCTCTGATGCCCGGGGCTACCGCTACGCCGCGCGCGACCCGCAGTCCGGCCAGCCCTGGCCGCTTATGCCTGATTGCTTCACGCAATTGGCGCAACGGGCCGCCACCGAGGCGGGCTATGCCGGCTTCGCGCCCGAGGCCTGCCTGATCAACCAGTACGCGCCCGGCGCCAAGCTCTCGCTGCACCAGGACCGCGATGAGCTGGACCTGTCGGCCCCCATCGTTTCGGTGTCGCTGGGACTGCCTGCGGTTTTCCAGTTTGGGGGCTTGCAGCGCAGTGATAGGCCGCAGCGCCATCGCCTGCTGCATGGCGATGTGGTGGTCTGGGGCGGCCCCTCGCGCCTGGCCTTTCACGGGGTGTTGCCGCTGGCCGACGGGGAGCATGCGCTCTTGGGGCGCAGGCGCATCAATTTGACCTTCAGGCGGGTGGGCGAGAGCCCCGCCCGGACCTGATCAGGTCAAAGCGGTGTGAATCAGCCGAATCAGGCGCAGAAGTTAGGCGTAGGTGTTGACCGCGGTACCCAAGGGCCCTTGGCTGGCCAGGGCGGGCTGGGGCAGCGCTTGCAACAGGGTCTGGGCCGCGGAGGCCTGCTGATCCAGTGCCTTCTTCAGCACCAGGATGTTCACCGCGTCGGGCGTGTCGCCCTGGTTGGCAGTGGTTGCCGCCTGCACGGCAGGGGTGCTGGAGATGTTCATGGTGTGGCCTTGGATGTGAAGGGTTGGTTTTTCTATATCGGCAGCTTGGCGCGCAGCTTGAGCCCCGTGGCCCGGGTGCACGATCAGTACTGCTTGTACGGCAGAAATTTGCCCGACAACACCACGTTCACACGGTCGCCCTTCGGGTCGGGCTGGCGCACGATGTCCATTGAAAAATCGGTTCTTCATCAATTTCACTGGGATTTTTCGCTTGCTGCGGGAGAATCCAGTGATTCAATATTTCCAGCTTGAGCATGAAAGATACCGCGCTGTATGAGCATCTTCTTGGACTGAAGGCGCCATGGTCCGTCAGACGAGTTGACCTGTCCTTGGCTGACCAGCGTGTGGTGGTCGAAGTGGTTTTGAAGAAGGGTCAGGTCTGGGGCGACCCCACCGATGCCACCAAGCGGGCGCATGTCAATGGCTGGACCGAGCGCCAGTGGCGTCACCTGGACACCTGCCAGTTCGAGACCATCATCAAGGCTCGGGTTCCCCAACTCAAATACGACGACGGCACAGTCGAAGAACTGACGGTGCCTTGGGCGGAGCGCTACAGCCGAGTCACCACGCTGATGGCGGCCTTCGTTATCAAGCTGCTTGAGGCCTGTCCCACCACCCAAGCCGTCTGCACGCTCACACGCCTTTCCTGGAGTACGGTCAATGCCATCATGGTCAACGCCGTGGAGCGTGGGATGCTGCGACGTACCGAGGAAGAAATTGCGTACCTTGGCATCGACGAGAAAAGCTCTGAGAGGGGCCACACCTACGCCAGCATCCTGACTGACATCGACCGCTCGCGGGTACTGGACTTGGTGCCTGAGAGGAAGCTGGTAGCGGCCGTGAGCTTGTTGGAGACGCTTACTCCAGCGCAACGCATATCGGTCAAGGCGGTGGCTATGGACATGTGGCCGGCATACATGAGTGCGGCAAAGCAATGCATGCCGCAGGCGGACATAGTGCATGACAAATTCCACGTCTCCAAGTATCTTGGAGAGGCAGTGGATGCGGTCAGAAAGCAGGAGCACCGAAAGCTCTCGCAAGCGGGCACTTCGCCATTGACGGGCAGCAAATGGGCTTGGTTGAGAAAGTACCCGGATGGCCGCAGTGCTGAAGCCGTCTCGTTTCGGGCATTGAACCAGCTCAACCTGAAAACGAGTCGAGCCTGGTGCATCAAGGAGAACTTCAGCCAGTTCTGGAGCTACAGCTACAGGGGCGCTGCCAAACGCTTCTTCAAAGCCTGGTCGAACAACGCCATGAGAAGCCGCTTGGAGCCAGTGAAGAAGGTCGTCAAGATGCTGCGCCGCCACGAGGAAGGGCTGCTCAACTACAGCCAGCACGGAATCAGCAACGCCTGCGCTGAGGGCTTCAACAGTGCCATCCAACTTATCAAAGCCAACGCGCGCGGGTTCCGTAACTTCGTCAATTACCGGGCAAGGATTCTGTTTCATTGTGGCAAGCTGAATTTAGCTATGGCTTGAAAAATCACAGTGGATTCAACGAAGCTCCCCTCTTTAAACACCCAGGTACTCGTGCACGATGCGCGGCTCGGCCCGCAATGCGTCCGACGTACCGGACCAGACCACCACGCCTTTTTCGAGCACGAAGTGGCGGTCCGCCAGCTCCAGCAAGGGGCCCAGGTTTTTGTCGATCACGATCAGGGACAGGCCCTCATCCTTAAGCTCACCCAAGGCACGCCAGATCTCGGTGCGAATCAAGGGCGCCAATCCCTCGGT
>JANXSU010000008.1 GCA_025356545.1 Comamonadaceae bacterium | reverse complement strand
AGGCTTGCACCTGTTGGGCTACAGCATCAACACGCTCACGTTGTTTGGCATGGTGCTGTCCATCGGTATCGTGGTGGACGACGCGATCGTGGTGCTGGAGAACGTCGAGCGCCTCATGCACGAAGAGGGCCTGAGCCCACGTGACGCGGCGATTGAGGCCATGCGCGAGGTGACTCGCCCGGTCATCGCCATCGTTCTGGTGCTGTGCGCGGCCTTCATCCCGGTGGCGTTTTTGGGCGGTCTCGCGGGCGAGTTGTACCGCCAGTTCTCGGTGACGATCTCCATCGCCGTGGTGCTGTCGGGCTTTGTAGCCTTGACACTCACCCCGGCGCTGTGCGCAGTGCTGCTCAAACCGGGTGCCGAGCGCAAGAACAAGTTCTTTGACAGGTTTAACCGTGGCTTCAAGCGCCTGACGCAGCGCTACACGCAAGGTGTGGCATTTTTTCTCAAGCGCGGTATTCTGGGTATGTTGTTGTTCGTTGGCATGCTGGGCTTGACCGGTTTGATGGTCAAACTGGTGCCTGGCGCTTTGGTGCCGGACGAAGATCAGGGCTATTTCATCGGCGCGGTGATCCTGCCCGAGGGCTCATCGCTGGAGCGCACCAACCAGGTTGTCAAGCAGGTTGAAGCGGCCATGTCGCCCAATAAAAACATCGACACCGTGTTCAGCTTGGTAGGCCTGAACTTTCTGGGGGGAGGGGGCCTCAAGTCGTCTGCCGCCACCATGTTCTTCCCGCTCAAACCCTGGGCTGAACGTGACCAGTCGGCCAAAGACCTGGTGATGGAAACCTATATGAAAACAGCGGGTATCAAGGAAGGCCTGCCACTGGCATTTGCCCCGCCCGCCATTCAGGGTTTGGGCCAAACCGGCGGCTTTGAGTTTTACCTGCAAAACAAGGGCGACGGCGGCGTGCGGCGTCTGGCGCAACTGTTGCCGGGTCTGCTGGCCGAGGCCAACAAGCAACCCGAGCTGCAAGGCGTCAAAACCATCTGGCAGGCCAACTCGCCCCAGCTCTATGTCAATGTGGACACTGAGAAGGCGCGTGCTTTAGGTATTGCCGTGGCTGACATCTACAACACTCTGGCCGCGACGCTGGGCAGCTACTACGTCAACGACTTCAATAAAAGCGGTCGCATTTACCAGGTGCTGATGCAGGCCGAAGGCCAGTACCGATCCAAGCCGGATGACATTGGCGCGCTTTACGTGCGGGCCAAGTCGGGCCAGATGGTGCCTATCCGCGCCGTGGCCGATGTCAAGTTTGTGGCCGGCCCTGACTCGGTGCAGCACTTCAACGCGTTGCCCAGCATCCAAATTTTGGGCGAGCCCAAACCCGGTTACAGCTCGGGCCAGGCCATTGCCGCCATGGAGCGGGTGGCCAATCAGGTGCTACCCGCAGATGCGGGTTATGACTGGGGCGGCACCGCCTTTCAGCAAAAGCGCAGCAGCGGGGCGGGGGGATTGGCGCTGGGGGCGGGTATCTTGATGATCTTTTTGATCTTGGCCGCGCAGTATGAAAAATGGACGCTGCCTTTGTCCGTGTTGCTGGCCTTGCCCTTTGGTATTTTTGGCGCACTGGTGGCGGTGTATTTGCGCCACTTCACTAACGACGTGTACTTCCAGATTGGTCTGGTCACACTCTTGGGTCTGTCGGCCAAGAACGCAATTTTGATTGTGGAATTTGCCAGCGTACTGGTGCAGCAAGGCCAGTCGCCCGTGGCGGCGGCGCTTGAGGCAGCTCGCCTGCGGTTCAGGCCGATTTTGATGACCTCGTTGGCTTTTATTTTGGGCGTGGTGCCGCTGGCCTTCTCTAGCGGAGCGGGCGCGGCTGCGCGTCAAGCCATCGGCACCGGTGTGCTGGGTGGCATGCTGGCAGCCACCTTCTTGGCGATCTTTTTGGTGCCGCTCTTCTTCAAGCTGGTGAACGATTGGCATTTCAGGAGCAAGCCCGAAGACTATGCCCATCTGAACCAGCCACTGCACCTGGATGGGGGGACGCATCATGGTTAAGAAGTTTGCTCCCTTACCGTTCGCCCTGAGCTTGTCGAAGGGTTTGCAGTTTGCTATGACTTTGGTAGCTGCTTGTGCACTGTCTGCGTGCGGTGTGGCCAAATTAGGCCCTGATTATCAGCGCCCAGCAATGGACCTACCCAGCAGCATACCTGCGCCGGGCCAAGCCACCGAGGTGAACTGGCTGACCTGGTGGAAGGGCTTCTCAGACCCGGTTCTGGATGCCCTGTTGCAAGAGGCAGCCACCAATAGCCAGGATCTCGCCTTGGCCAGCGCACGCATGGCAGAGGCGCGCGCCATCCTGGATCAAAACCAGTCTAATTTCTACCCGACGGTGGATTTGAATGCCAGCTCACTACGCCAGCGAACCAGTCAAAACAGTGCCACCTTTTTTCCCAGCGTGGGTGCGTACACCAACAGCCAGCAACTGGGCTTGAGCGCCAGCTACGAGATTGATTTTTGGGGTAAATACCAGCGCGCCGATGAAGCCGCCCGCGCGCGCCTGCTGGGTCAAGCCGCAGCGCGTGGCACGGTGCTCACCAGCCTCTACGCCAATGTGGCGCAAAGCTATTTCGCCTTGCGGGCGCTAGACGCACAGCAGGCATTGGCGGAGCAAACCTTGAGCTCAAGGCAGGAAGCCCTACGCTTGCAGCAACTTCGATTTCAGTCCGGTGTCATTGGTGAAATGGACTTGAGGCAAGCGGAATCCGAAGCGCTCAGCGTGCAAGCCACCCTGCAACAAACTCGGCAAAACCGCAGCAACACCGAATCGAGCCTGGCTTTGCTGTTGGGGCGCAAACCTGCTGAGATCCTGCACCCCGTCTTTGTACGCGGTGCCGACGTGGGCATGCTCTACGTGGGACAGGTGATACCCGCCAATTTGCCCTCGGACGTGCTCGCCCTGCGCCCCGATGTGGTGAGTGCTGAACAAGCCCTGATCGCGGCCAACGCCGACATTGGCCAAGCCCGTGCCGCCTACTTTCCCAAGCTGAGCCTGACGGCAGGTTACGGGCAGCAATCGCAAGACCTTGTCAACCTGTTCGACCCGGCTTCGATGGTCTGGAACCTGATTGGCAATTTGACCCAACCCATCTTCCGTGCCGGTGCGGCAGAAGCGGTCGTAGCGGCCGCCAACGCTCGCCAGCAGCAGGCCTTAGCCCAGTACACCCAAGCTGTGCAAAACGCTTTTCGAGACGTGCATGACGCGCTCAACAACGTTGCTGCTGGGCGTGAAATCGTGTCCACCACCGCTCAGCGCATTGAGGCACTACGAACAAGCTTGCGTTTGGCCGATTTGCGTTACAGAGCTGGCTATGCCGGTTACTTGGAGGTGCTCAACGCTCAGCGTGATTTGGCGCAAGCCCAAACTGGTTTGCTTGAGTTTCAGCGCATTCAGTTAAGTGCGCTGGTGACTTTGTACAAAGCCTTGGGCGCAGGATGGGATGCAAAAATCTGAGTCAATAAGCGATCTAATTCCTGATCAAAATTTCAAGTCACATTGATTTGACTCTTCATTTTTTTTCAGGGTTTACCCGGCCTATTTTCCAAAAGTGCAGAGGTATGATGACCTGATAAGTAGACGCGATTCATCTCTCATTCATAGGAAAAAATTGTGCACACCAAACCTCATTATTTGACCCGCCGTGATTTGTTGGGTGCTACAGCCGCAGTTTTGCCAATGAGTTTGTTTGCACAAGCGAGTGCCTATCCGAACCGTCCAATTGAGCTGATCGTGCCTGCTGGCGCTGGTGGCGGAACCGATGTGTTGGCGCGCGTGTTTGCAGATGTGGCGCGTAAACATTTGTCTCAGCCAATTACCGTGGTTAATCGGCCAGGTGCATCGGGCATGATTGGACATGGCGAAATGATTAACGCCAAACCCGATGGCTACAAGATTGCAATGGTGTTTGCTGAAATCGTGATCGTGCCGCACATGGGACTCACCAAGTTGTCGTATGAAGATTTCGTGCCCATTGCCCAACTCAACGCCGACCCCGCTGCTGTGACTGTGCGCACCGATGCGCCCTGGAAAACCATTGAAGAATTCTTGGCGGCAGCCAAAGAGAAAAATGGCACCATGTCCATGGGCAATTCAGGTCCAGGCTCTATCTGGCACCTTGCCGCCGCAGCTATCGAAGATAAGACGGGCGTGAAGTTCAACCACATTGCTTTTGGTGGTGCTGCCCCTGCGGCGCTGTCCTTGCTGGGTGGTCACTTGGACGCGATAGCCGTCAGCCCTGGCGAAGTCGCAGCACATGTGTTGGGTGGCAAGTTGCGTACCTTGGCCGTAGCAGCAGACAAACGCCTCAAGGGTTTTGACAGCGTTCCAACCTTTAAGGAGCGTGGCTTGGATATATCTATGGGCACTTGGCGTGGCCTGGGTGCCCCCAAAGGAACGCCGCCCGACGTGTTGGCAATTTTGGCCTTGGCAGCACGCAAATGTGCTGACGAGCCCGCCCTCAAAGAAGGCTTGGAGCGCCTGAGTATGGGATGGAGCTACGCGGATGCAGAGACGTTTCGATCCAATATGAAGCGCGACAACGACTATTTCAAAGGACTGGTGGGCAAGTTGGGTTTGAAAGCTTGAACCACACTGTCAAATAAGAATAATTTTCCGTGACATCTTCCAAGACGCATATGCCTGCACCTGCAACTGAAGCTCCTTCGATCTCTCTCCCCAGTTTAAGTTTCGGTCTAATTGGCCTGGGAAAAATGGGTGCCAACATGGTGCGCCGTCTGGCCAGACAGGACATTCGAGTTGCGGTGTTCGACCAAGACGCTGCGGTGACCAGTGCTTTATCGTTCGAGGTGAATGCTTTGGCT
>JANXSU010000287.1 GCA_025356545.1 Comamonadaceae bacterium | reverse complement strand
ATACCTCAAGCGCATTGCAGACCTGGCAAAGCAAGTGCACGCCGGGCACGCCGACGATACGCCGGAGCAACTGAAGAAGAGCCCAGCCATTCGGGCGCTGTACAGCAACTTGAAGAAGCCCGATGCAGCGTCCACTGCTACCGCGACTCCCACGCACCATGCCGCAGAGGCGAAGCCTGATTATTGGGTGCCAGGCGACCCAGTGTTGACGCTGGCCTTAAAGATTGACACTACGGTGCGTGCCACACGGCCCGATGGCTGGCGCGGCATTCAGACCCGCGAGAACGTGATCAAAATGGCCCTGTTGCCTCTGCTGGGCAATGACGTAGCCGAGGTGGAGCGCATCTTTCTCATCATCTTGCAACAGCAGGAATACTGATGACCTCGCATATTGCGCTGGGCGATATTGCGGTGGACGTGGTGTTGAAGGACATCAAGAATATCCACCTCAGCGTGTACCCGCCCCATGGCGCTGTACGCATTGCTGCGCCGCTGCGCATGCAACTCGACACCATCCGCGTGTTTGCCATCTCCAAACTGGCGTGGATCAAGCAGCAACAAAAGAAGCTGCGCGAGCAGGAGCGCGAGACCGAGCGAGAACATATCGAACGTGAAAGCCACTACGTCTGGGGCAAGCGTTACCTGTTGACCGTCAAAGAAGTGGACGCTGCCCCCACCATTGAACTCAAACACAGCCGCATGGTTTTGAAGGTGCGTCCCGGTGCCAGTGACACCACACGACAGGACGTTGTAGCCCAGTGGTACCGCGATCAGATCAAGGCCACCATACCTGTACTACTCAAAAAGTGGGCACCGCAAATGGGTGTGCAGGTAAACCGCGTCTTTGTGCAGAAGATGAAAACCAAGTGGGGTAGCTGTAACCCCGCCACCCGCAGCATCCGCCTCAACACAGACTTAGCCAAGAAGCCTGCGCAGTGCCTGGAATACGTCGTGGTGCATGAACTGGCCCACTTGTTAGAGCGGCATCACAACGAGCGCTTCATTTCCCTGATGGATACCCACATGCCCCACTGGCGGCAGCACCGGGCTACGCTGAACCGGTCTCCGCTGGCGCATGAGGAGTGGGAGTATTGAACTGTAAATGCTTGTTCAGAGCTCATCTGTATCAACTATGGTCAGGACAGAACTTTTTGCTCTTTAGACTCTAGTCACGGCACCATTGAATTCGCCCCTCACTGACTATGAAGTGGCTTCGACAGCCCCTATTGCGGTGAACTGACGGACGAAGAGTAGGTTTGCTCATGGACCCACTGAAAGTCCAGCAGGGTCGCGCTCCCCGAGACATCGGCAGTTGGATTGTCTCCGAGCAACCGCATGGACATTTCATTACGGCTTGCCAATACGCGCCCTTGTCGCCTAGCAGGTAAATTTGCCCGTCTTGGACATTGTCAGGAACATCCTCACAAGCCAATGCTATGTAGCCCTTTTGGGATGATCGGAATATGGCTGCTATCCACGTTCCAAGCCATTTCATAATTTCTTGGAACACGTTAGTCTCCTAATGCAGGCATTCCCAAAAATGGGCTTTGATCTCCGCGGCCTACACCGCGAGAAAATTCTAGGCATGGTTCGCCGTCCCCCGTTACTAAACTGTTTTCCTCGTCGTGCAGTGCAACCTTACGAACAGCAAATTCGCTGCTGGGCTTCAAACGGTACCCGTGAATGCGGGCCAAAAATTCGTTTACCGCCATGGAGGCGGCTTGCATGTTTACCGAGATTACCGCCGGCCGATCTACGTCAACATTCTTGACATAGCCTTGTTTCTTGAGGCGTTCGTATTCTGCTGATGTCCGGCGTAAAAAGGCGGCCTCCATCCCTGCCTGATCGTAGACCCGCCTACTTTTAAGGCTTGATCCGCCGGGCTGCAATGTGTGGACTGCTAACCATATGCTGTCTATGCCACCTTTGCTGTCGGCATCTAAACGTACGCCTACGTCAATGTAAGGTATCAAGTACGCGGTTGAGAGCTTGTTAAGAATGTGGCGACCATCAATCGAATCCATGCATCCAAAGACACCGGGGATGATGTTGCCCGTATTGTCATAACCAACGGCCTTGAACTTCCAGACCGTGCCAATGCGCTTGAGGTTGCCTATGTGCGATCCATCGGGCAGGTGCACGCTGTGCACATCGGCGTTCACTCGGGTTAATGTCAGTGCCGTCATATTCAAGCCTGCCAGACGCCAAACCCCGCCGATCGCGGGTCGATGCCGATTTCAATCTCGCGTTCTACCGCGTCCTTGTACGCCATCGGGTTGAAGCCCGTCATTCCGACATAGACGCAGGGCTTGCCGTTTACATAACCGGGGTTGCACTTACGGAACTTGGCCACCCGCAACACGTCCTTGGACAGCTCGACGACATAGACGTGGTGGTGGGGGCGGCTCATGTTGGGCATACACCGGCGCGTTCAGTCAATTTGCTTTGTTTGCGCGTGCGTGGGGTGATAGCGAGTTGTCGAAGACAACCCAGGGCTCAGGCTGCGAGATGGACAACTGATAGTTCGTGAATTTTGGCTGGGGAAATCTCCAGCCCGTTGGGCCAGCACAAAGCACCCGCATCGATGAACACACGGGAGAAGTAGTCGGCGTCACGCAACATGTCGAACAGTGGCCCGGAGCGGCTCGACAGATAGACGGCTGCGTCGAACACTCGGCATGAAGGTGTGGCGGCGGATGATCGTCGTGCCACATGCGGATGATGATGCCGAAGAAAATGGACGGGGTGGGCATTGCAAACTCCTTCAATGCGTTTGAGTTAGTGGCTCGTCGCAGAGTCGTGATGCGGAGTTCGTGCGTGATCCAGAAACTTTGCGCGCACGGCTTGTGCTGCAATTTCGATAGCGGCTTTCGCTTGCCACCCCAACTTGAAGTCGCAAATTGCGACTTCAAGTCCGCAAACTCGAGGAGTGAAAGTTTAAACATGAAATCATTCGGAAAGCGAGCCGCATTGCATCCGCCCAAGGCATGCGGGGTGATGGCTGCTTTCACAGGTGGGGCCGTGTGTTTTTGTGGTGTTGCCATGTTCCTCCCCCATGAATTGATCGCAATTTTTTGTGCTCTTGGCACAGTTTACTTCAGAGGGAAATTAGCCTCCAGCCCCCGTGGAAAATGCACAAGCAGCTACGAAAAAAGTAGCAATCCCAAGTGAAGGGCCTAGAACGAAGACCCCGGCTCGCTCAGAAAGGCCAGTTCCTCGGTGCTGGAAGTTCGCCCCAGGATTACGTTGCGGTGCGGGTAGCGGCCAAAGCGGTCGATGATGGCCTTGTGGCGCTGTGCGAAGTCGAGGTTGTTCGGTATGCCGAGCTGCGTAAACAGCGCAACCGACTGTTCCTGTAACAACACAGACTCGCTGTGCATATAGGGCATGTAGGCAAACACGCGCTGCGCTTCAGGCAGGCTGCGGTCCTGCCCACTGGCCACCAGCTCTTGCGCCAACTCAAGCGCCAACGCGTCCTGCGCAAAGGCGCGCGGCGTGTCGCGGTTCACGTTGCGCGAGAACTGGTCCAACACGATGATCTCTGCCAGCCTTCCCGCAGCCGATGCGCGCCAGGCAAACAGCTCACACCGCGCTGCAACTTCCAGTGTGTCGCCAAACCACGCGCGGATGGTTTCGTCCAGTGCGGCGTCTTTGATGAAGTGCTGCTTGGCGGTTAGCTCTTCGAACCAGAAGTGGTGGATGGATTGGGGTTGCATCGGCTCGCGAAGTCGATGCTTCAGCACGGCGGTAGTACATCGAGCTGACTCTTCAATTCAGGCAGCGCGGTCTGAACCGTGTCCCACACCACTTCGAGATTGATGTCGAAGTAGCCATGCGCGATCCGATTGCGCATGCCCCGCATGCTGCGCCATGGGATTTGTTTGTGTTGCTCGGCAAAAGCATGGTGTTGATCCATCACTTTGGTTGCCGCTTCGCCCAGAACAATGAGACTCATCACTACCGCTTGCTGGGTGCGCTTGTCTTGAAAGAAGTCTAGTTGAGCCATGCCCTCGGTGAACGATTGCGCATCGGCTATGGCTAGCCGCATGTGATCCAAATAATCGGGCAGACGGTTCACCGTCATATGGGGCGGGCTTCCTGGAGGACGGTATCGCGAAACTTGAGCGGTAGGTCTTTGAGGGTGAGTACATCAACCGACACCCCCAGCAACTCTTGCAACTCATCTTGCAAGCCACCCAAATCCAACAGCGTAGTGCCTGGTAAGGTGTCGACCAACAGATCGAGATCGCTGCCATCGTGGTCATCCCCATGCAGCGCTGAACCAAATACCCGGGGGTTGGCAACGCGATAGCGTGCCGCAGCGAGGCAGACGGCATCGCGGTGTTGGCTCAGGGCTTGAGAAGGGCGCATAGGTTGAAGTTTAACGGAGTAGGCTATTTAAGTGTCAGATTGGCCTCTAGCCCCTGTGCCATGTCCGTAGGAAGCTATAAAAATAGTAGCAAAACTAGATATCGTTCGTCACGACCTGCCGCTTTACTTCGTCCAGCGTTTTTCCGTTTGTGGCTTTCCATTCGATCCAACCGTTGGCCGATCGACCCATCACCGCCATGGCGGCCATGCTGGGGCTGGTGAACAGGTGGTCGCGGGTAAAGATCAGCAGGCCGTTTTGCGCGGACAGGATGCCGTTCAGCACCAACTGGTTGCGCAGCCGCTCGTTGGATGTGCCCTGAATGGACGCGACGATCTCGGCGCGGCCTTTGGAGCCCTTGTGCACCACAAAACCCTCAGTGGTGTACTCACCCACGGCATCCGCGCCAGAACCTTTGCAGTAGAACAATTCCTTCTCGCCTTTAGCCGTAGGCGCGTTGGCCAGCGGCTCAAAGATGGGCTGGCCCAGCGTGGCCAGCAGCGTGGCGGCGGTCTCGTGAATTTCGTGGCAGTCCGCCTCCAGCGGCGCGGGCGTGTGGGGCCGCGCGCCGGTGTTGCCGTTCTCCAGGCTGTAGCGCCCGGCCTTGGTGGCCTCAGAAATGGCAAACCACTCCAGAAACAGCGCGTGCGTTTGCGTCATGCTGTTGGTGAGCGAGATGACCACCAGCGCCCGGTTCCAAAAGTCCTTGCTCTGGTTGTGCTGCACCAGCCGGTTGCCCACATTGCCAGACTGGCCGATGTACACGCGCGGTAGTCCGGCCTCAGACAGCTCGCCCATCAAAAAGTACACACCCACTTGCTGTGCCTCGGGCATCTTGAGAAAGTCTGCCAACTGACTGCGCGGCACTTCGAGCACACGAACAATGCGCGTCGTGATCTCGGCTACGCGCATGCCGCGCGGGTCACCGGCGGGGAGGTAGATTTGGATGGTTTGGGGGCGATTCATACTATGACTGCGTTAGACACTGCTTCAGTTGCGCTGATAAGGTCTGTGACCAATCGCTCATCCACATCGAGCATGCCTTCGTACTCACCCAGATTGCGCGTGTTGTGGCACTTGTCCAATAAGCGCCACACCTCGGGGCCCAGGCCCAGGGTGTGCGGCAAAACCTGGAACACGATGTAGCGGTTGCCAGAGCGGTAGCCCATGCGCCGCAGCGCGGCCAGGCACAAGGCATGCGCTGCGTTGTAGGCCAGGTCGAAGCGGCTCTCCAGCGCCAGCGAGGTGTTTTTGGCATCGTGCAACCGCGCAATACCGGTGCGCAGCAAGCCCGAAATTTCGTTGGCGTCGGGTGCCTCGGCTTTGAGCGGTTTGCCGGGGCCGCACAGATTTTCAAGCGCTGGGTGCATGGAGTTGTGCTTCGTTACCTAGGAGCCATATTTTGGGTTGTTGCCATACGCGGGTGACGAAGGCGCTGTCCTGCTCCATGCGCTTGGTCCAATCGGCCGCCGTGTACAGCGTCGGGTTGACCTTGCGGCCCAGCGACAGGGTGGCGCTTTCCAGCGCGCCAAACACTTCGCCATAGCCCAGGGTGCTGCTGACGATCATCACGTCCACATCGCTGTGAGCGGTGTCTTGCTGGCGGGCCACTGAGCCGTAGATGAAAGCCGCGTCAACTTGCGCCGCCAATGGCGCAAGCGCTGTGCGCAGCACGTCTGCCAGGCCCATGGTCTTGAGCACCAGACCGCGCAGTTCGGCAAACACTGGTGCGCCAGCGTTGGCCTGGTAATGCTTCTGGTTGCCCTGCTTGCGCACGGTGAGCAAGCCTGCCTCTGACAAACCTGCCAACTCCCGCTGCACTGCGCCCGTGCCCGACTGCGCCAGAGCAATCACCTCGTTGGCGTAGAAGCTGCGATCTGGCGTGCCAAACAGCACGGCCAGCACCCGCTGGCGCACCTTGGGGAACAGGGCGTCTGCGAGTACGGAGGATTCAGTTGGACTGGCGAAAATACCCATATTGGGTTGGATGATACCTGAATTGGGTTTCTAATGAAAACTGATAGTCAAATTGGCCTCCAGCCCCCGTGGAACATGCACAAGCAGCTACGGAAAAAGTAGCAATCCCAAGTGAAGGGCCTAGAACGAAGACCCCGGCTCGCTCAGAAACGCCAGTTCCTCGGTGCTGGAAGTTCGCCCCAGAATTACGTTGCGGTGCGGGTAGCGGCCAAAGCGGTCGATGATGGCCTTGTGGCGCAGCTCGAAGTTCAGGTGAAGTCCAGGTTGTCGCGGTAGACGTTGCGCGAGAACTGGTCCAACACGATGATCTCCGCCAGCCGCCCCTCGGCCGTGGCGCGCCAGGCAAACAGCTCACACTTCGCCGCCGCCTCCAGCGTCGCGCCAAACCGCGTGCGGATGGTGTCGTCCAGTGCAGTGTCTTTGACGAAGTGCTGCTTGGCGGTTAGCTCTTCGAACCAGAAGTGGAGGATGGATTGGGGTTGCATGTGGATCAGTTCAACCTGTTGCGCCAGTAGCCGGGTTTGCGGTGTTGGTGCGCAATGGCCAGCACCAGCAGATCGGAGCCGTCTTGTGTATAGATCAAGCTGTAAGGGAAGCGCCGCAAGCGGCAGCGGCGAATTTCCGTGGACAGCGGATGCCAGGCCTTTGGAAACTGCTCGATGAGCTGGATGGTCTTGAGCGTTTCAATCAAGAAGGCATCGCCCAGACCCGGCGCCTGCTCCGCATACCAGGCGATGGCTTCGTCAAGCTCGGCCTGCGCCGGCTCCAGCAAGCGGACGCTCATGCGGACTTGGAGTTGACTTGGTATTTGGCAATCACATCAGACAAGGCCATGGCCTTGATTTCACCGCGTCGGTAGGCAGCAAGCCGGTCTTCCGCTTCTTTAGCCCACAGCGTGTCCAGAGATGCATCGGGCTGGTCCAGGCTGTCCAAGATTCGCTCCACGACTTCCATGCGCTCCTCGGGAGGCAGCTTGGTGACTTGGGCGGTCAATGCTTCAGCGGCTTGGGACATGGGAGCTCCGGTGAAATTGGAAACGGTTGAACGCCACTATAGCGCTGCAGTTCAAGTTGCGAGTTTTGGCCGCCTACGCAAATGTGCGCGCCGTGTCGCGGTACACGTTGCGCGAGAACTGGTCCAACACGATGATCTCTGCCAGCCGCCCCTCGGCGGTGGCGCGCCAGGCAAACAGCTCACCCTTGGCGGCAGCCTCCAGCGTCTTACAGAAGCGCGTGCGGATGGTGTCGTCCAGTGCGGTGTCTTTGACGAAGTGCTGCTTGGGGGTTAGCTCTTCGAACCAGAAGTGGAGGATGGATTGGGGTTGCATGACGCAGGATTTGATGCGCAAAAAAAGTAGGTTTTGCCGTCTTCGAAATCATTCAGCGGTTAGAATTTAGGGGGCGTTCAATAGAGTGTCTAAATACTCAATTGCTTTGTCCGCAGATTTGAAATACTCAGCGACTCGCCCTACAGAGATCGAACAAGACTTGCCGTGAGCAATAAGATGCCGATTCGCCATCAAAGAGTCTATCGCCTCTTTGACATCGGAGTTGTCATTGAAATATTGATCCAAGGAGTCCCCCCAATTTGGGTTGAACGAGCGCACGACTTTGCAAAATCGCTCTGCCTTTGGATTTTGAATACTCTCAAGACTAGACAGTACAAATCGCTGAATCTCTGGAGCCGATTTTTGCTCCACACGCTTTTGTATTACTAAACGTAGCGCTACTTCAAAGTAGCCAGCACTTAGAAGACACGCATAGCGCCCCCAATGACCCTGTAACTCACTGTGATCAAGTGGAAGTTCTTTTGCAAGGGCTAGGACTCGCAGAACCTTGTCCCTTTCGCGATGGATCATTGGGTTGACCTAGTCCTTGCCGAAAACTTCGCTTGCAATTCTCAACCGGGAAGCAGTAATTTGAACGTCACTCGTGGAAGCAAAGATGAAGTCCTTAAATTCACCATGAGTGAAGAGCTCTGCGTATAGCTCAGCCAAACGTTTCGGTGAGTGCGTTTTCCCAGCTGAAATCGCGCGCGCCAACCCGACGGTACAAGCTTCGAACGCTGCAACATTAAATCCGCGAACTGGTCTGAAGAGTCGTTCGGGAACGGCTATCGAAAAGCGCGAGATTACCTCTGCGAATAGATCAACTAGTGGTTGCCATTCATCGAGTTCTTTGCGCTGGTTCCTCTTTGAATAGATGTTGAGAAACTCAGACATTGGCTTTTTATATTCCGCTGCATTTTCAAACATCGCCATAAATCGCAGAATCAACTCTTGGTCCTTCATGCGATCATTTTCTGGCCCGAAAATTTTTCTCCATATAGGGTTGAAATTCGCAGCCTTCAATGCCTCAATTAAAGTCCCGTGATATACCGCCGTTCGAATCTCTTGGGGCGTAAGTCGACGTCCGCCGCTATTGAGGCGACCGAAGATATGGAACATGCTCGTGTCGCCGTCATCGGGGCTATCTTGTTTGATGACCGTTGCATGAATTACGCAGTTGTTTAAATTCTCACGGTCAGCTTGTGACAATTCAGCGTAAGTTTGGCCGTTATAGGGCTTCTGAACCCCAATCAAGCGGAAAACTCTATTGCTGACGGAGTCTTTCTTGGGCTTGAAATAACCGTCAAAAAAGTAGAGTAAGGATAGCAATCTTTGTTGTCCATCTATTACGTTCATCTTCCCCGTGCTTGACTCCTGTGCCAAGAATATTCCGGGGACAGGCAACCCAAGAAGCAAGGATTCAATGAAGCGCGATGACTCAGGTTGTTTCCAAACAAATTTTCGCTGGTAGTCAGGGACGACGATTGCGTCGCGTTTTAGCCGTTTGATCAGGCCCTCAACGTCGAAATCAATACCGTAGCTAGTTATGTCGTAATGGACGACAGGAACTTCGTCGCTCGTTTCTCCATCCCCCAGTTCGTCGTTTTCAATGTCGGATAGGAGTTGCAATTCTTCCAACAATTCATCGCGTTCTGTTGCCATCATTTTCCTTTGTTACTAGAGGTCACTTCCCCCAACTATCCTTCAACCCCACCGCCAAGTTAAAAACCGGCTTCGTGCCTTGCACGTGATCCCCCCGATCCGCCACAAAGTAGCCGTGCTGTTCTAACTGGAACTTGTCGTCCGGCTTGGCCTGGGCCAATGAGGGGTCAACAATCGCGGTCATTACCTTCAGGCATTTGGATTCATGCAGCAAGCAATTGACCAATCGGCAACTTGGACAATGACAGGTTGTTCAAATCTGCCCGCTCGCTGGCGTGCTGCACATCGATGCCTACCAAAGCGCCTTTGGCGTCAAAGTCCAGCACTACGCCGTCTTTCACTTCGTCGGACTCCACCGATGCGCGGTCTGCGAGGTGAATGTAGAGCGAATCCGTCGCTTTATCGTACGAGATTTTCATGGTTTGAACCTCCCGTTTGGGCCGCAATGCTTGTCCACCTACGCAGCCTTTCGGAATTCCATGGGCATCAGCCCTTCCTTCTTGGCATCCAGCAGCACGATTTCGACTATTGTGCCGTCTTCGGCATAGCTGATGTTGGTATGCCAGTCTTGAGAAACTTCGCGCACGATGGGCTTGTCTGATACGCGGATCTGCAGAATATCGTCGTTTTCAAAATAAATGCTTTTCATGGTGTTGGTTCCCAATGGTGCATGATGGTTTTGACCACGACGACATTGTCTATCACGGCTGCCACACAAAGCAAATTGTCGTCTCGCTCGCCCACATGTTTGTAGAGCCAGTAGTGAGATCGCCCCGCATCCTTGAGCGAACCGGTTTCAATAATCTCCAGCACCAATGCATCGTCAATACGACGCTCGGCCATCCGCAATTTGGCATGTTCTGTCAGAACAACGGGCAGGTCAAACCGCTGACTGTGCATCACTTCCCCCAAGAATCCTTCAACCCCACCGCCAAGTTAAACACCGGCTTCGTACCTTGCACATGGTCCACCCGATCCGCCACAAAGTACCCATGCCGTTCAAACTGAAACTTCTGGTCTGGCGCTGCGTTCGCCAATGAAGGCTCAACAATCGCAGTGACGATCTTCAGGCTGTTCGGGTTCAGGCTTTCGATGAAGTCCTTGCCGCCCGCATCGGGCTGGGCGTCGAGGAACAGGCGGTCGTACATGCGAACTTCGGCATTCACGCCGTTGGCCACGCCGACCCAGGTGATGGCGGCTTTCACCTTCACCAAATCGCTGCCGGGCGTGCCGCTCTTGGTGTCGGGCACGACGGTGGCCAGCACTTCGGTGATGACGCCGTTCGCATCCTTGTTGCAGCCGGTGCACTCGATCACGTAGCCGCCCTTCAGGCGCACTTTGTTGCCGGGGAACAGGCGCTTGTAGCCCTTGGGGGGCACTTCTTCAAAGTCTTCGCGCTCGATCCACACTTCTTTGCCGATGGTGAAGTGGCGTACTGCGGGTTCCACGCCTTCCGCGACGCCTTGTGTCGCTTCGTGGTTCTGGTGGGGCAGGGCGGGCTGGGTGCAGGGTTCCAGGTGGCCGGCACCCATCACCTCGTCCCAGTTGGTCAGCACCAATTTCACAGGGTTCAGCACGGCCATGCCGCGATGGGCTTTTTCTTCCAGGTCTTCGCGCAGGCAGCCTTCCAGCGTGCTGTAGTCGATCCAGCTGTCGCTCTTGGTGACGCCAATGCGTTCGGCAAAATTCTGGATCGCTGCGGGCGTGTAGCCGCGGCGGCGCAGGCCGACGATGGTGGGCATGCGGGGGTCGTCCCAGCCGTTCACCTTGTGGTCGTAAACC
>JANXSU010000284.1 GCA_025356545.1 Comamonadaceae bacterium | reverse complement strand
CTGAACAATCAGGTTCGTGCCAGTTGAATCATGCGGGCTGATGGATTTGCGGCGTGACAGCTCCCAGGTGCGGGCGCTGTAGCGGAAAGGCTTGCTGGTCAACGCACCCACCGGGCAAATGTCAATCATGTTGCCCGATAGTTCTGAGTCAACCGACATGCCGACAAAGGTTTCAATCTCGGCATGCTCACCCCGGTGCGACATGCCCAACTCCATGATGCCAGCGACCTCTTGGCCGAAGCGCACACAGCGGGTGCAGTGGATGCAGCGACTCATCTCTTCCATGGAGACGAGCGGACCGATGTCTTTGTGGAAGACGACGCGTTTTTCTTCCTCATAGCGCGACGAGGAGCCGCCATAACCGACGGCCAAATCTTGCAACTGGCACTCGCCGCCCTGGTCGCAAATAGGGCAATCCAGCGGGTGGTTGATAAGCAAGAACTCCATCACCGACTTCTGTGCCTTGATGGCTTTGTCACTCTTGGTGCGAACAATCATGCCCTGACTCACAGGCGTGGCGCAGGCGGGCATGGGCTTAGGCATTTTTTCCACATCGACTAGACACATACGGCAGTTGGCCGCGATGCTGAGTTTCTTGTGATAACAAAAATGTGGAATGTAGGTGCCCGCCTTGTCAGCCGCATGCATGATCATGCTGCCCTCAAGGATCTCCACCTTCTTGCCGTCGAGTTCGATTTCAACCATGTTTGTGTGCTCGCTCAATCGCTTGTACTGTCATCAGACGTAGGCCGGGACCATGCAGGTCTTGTTCGCTACGTGGTGTTCGAATTCAGGACGGAAATGCTTGATCATGGCGCGCACCGGCATGGCCGCTGCATCGCCCAAGGCGCAGATGGTGCGACCCTGGATGTTTTCCGCCACGTTGTCGAGCAAGTCCAGGTCATCCGCACGGCCCAGACCGGTCTCAATCCGATCCACCACGCGGGACAACCAGCCCGTGCCTTCACGGCAAGGCGTGCACTGGCCGCAGGACTCGTGCATGTAGAAGTAGCTCAGACGTTGCAGCGCCTTGACCATGCAACGGCTGTCGTCCAGCACGATGACCGCGCCCGAGCCCAACATCGAGCCTGCCTTGGCGATGGAGTCGTAGTCCATGGTGCAAGCCATCATGATGTCGGCTGGCAAGACGGGCGACGATGAGCCGCCGGGGATGACGGCCTTGAGTGTGCGGCCTTTGCGCACACCACCCGCCAACTCCAGCAGCTTGGAAAACGGTGTGCCCATGGGCACTTCGTAATTACCCGGCAACTCGACATCACCACTGACCGAGTAAATTTTGGTGCCGCCGTTATTCGGCTTGCCGCAGTCCAGATAAGCCTGTCCACCGTTGCGGATGATCCAGGGTACGGCGGCAAAGGTCTCGGTGTTGTTGATGGTTGTGGGCTTGCCGTACAGGCCAAAGCTGGCAGGGAACGGGGGCTTGAAGCGGGGCTGGCCTTTTTTGCCCTCCAGCGACTCCAGCAAAGCGGTTTCTTCGCCGCAGATGTAGGCCCCAAAACCGTGTGCTGCGTGTAGCTGAAAGCTGAAGTTGCTTCCGAGAATTTTGTCACCCAAAAATCCTGCGGCGCGCGCTTCTTCCAGCGCCTCTTCAAACCGGTCATAGGTCTGGAAAATTTCGCCGTGGATGTAGTTGTAGCCGACCGAGATGCCCATGGCATAGGCCGCGATGGCCATGCCCTCAATCACGATGTGCGGGTTGAACTGCAAGATGTCACGGTCTTTGCAGGTACCAGGCTCGCCCTCGTCAGAGTTGCACACCAAGTACTTTTGACCGGGGAATTGACGGGGCATGAAGCTCCACTTCAGACCAGTCGGAAAACCCGCACCACCGCGACCACGCAGGGCCGATTCTTTGACCGTGGCAATCACCTGGTCTTGCGTCATGCCGACAACACCGTCAACCGGCGTGCTGCCATCTTGACCCAAAATCTTGCGCAAGGCTTGGTAGCCACCGCGCGCCACGTAGTCCTTTAAGCGCCAGTTGGCACCATCCAGACCCGCCATGATTTGCGGGTTGATGTGGCGATCATGAAAGCTGGTTTGCACGCCAGTAGCGGCAAACTGGGAGAGAATTTGTTCAGCGTTCATCACGTTGCACTCACAGATTTGAGGCCATCGATCAGTTGATCCAGCTTGTCATTGCTCATGAAGCTGCACATGGTGCGGTCATTGACCAGCATCACAGGAGAATCAGCGCAAGCCCCCAGACACTCGCTTTGTTGCAGGGTGAACAGGCCATCAGGCGTGGTCTCACCCATGTGGATGCCCAGCTTGTGTTCCAGATGCTTCAAGGCCACTGCACCATCGCGCAATTGGCATGGAAGATTGGTGCAGACGTTGAGCTTGTACTTGCCGCAGGGCTTTTGGTTGTACATGTTGTAGAAGGTCGTCACCTCATGCACAGCCATGGGCGCCATGCCCAAATAGACGGCGACTTCTCGCTCGCTGTCGGTGCTGACGTAGCCCAGCTCTTGCTGGACGATGGCCAGGCAGGCCATGACGGCAGATTGCGCCTGATCGGCTGGGAACTTGGCGACCTCTTTGGCAAATCGCACATGCATGGACAAGGTAGCGTTGGCGCTCATCGATCAATCTCTCCAAACACAATGTCCATCGTGCCAATGATGGCCACGGCATCGGCGATCATGTGGCCGCTGGACATCTCGTTCATGCCCGCGAGGTGGGCAAAACCGGGGGCACGAATTTTCAGGCGGTAGGGTTTGTTGGCCCCATCGCTCACCATGTAAATACCGAACTCACCCTTGGGGTGCTCGACGGCCGCATAGGCCTCGCCTTCGGGCACGTGGAAGCCTTCGGTGAAGAGTTTGAAGTGGTGGATCAACTCTTCCATGTTGGTCTTCATGGACTCGCGGCTGGGTGCGGCCACTTTGTGGTTATCGGTGATTACCGGGCCGGGGTTGACACGCAACCAATCCACGCACTGCTTGATAATGCGGTTGGACTGGTTCATCTCTTCCATGCGCACCAGGTAACGGTCGTAGCAATCACCCGTAGTGCCAACGGGGATGTCGAAGTCCATCTTGTCGTACACGTCGTAGGGCTGCTTTTTGCGCAAGTCCCAAGCCACACCCGAACCGCGCAGCATCGCGCCTGTGAAGCCCAGGTTCAAGGCACGCTCTGGCGTCACCACACCGATACCTACGGTGCGCTGCTTCCAGATGCGGTTGTCAGTCAACAGCGTGTGGTATTCGGTCAAATAGGTAGGAAAGCGCTGCGTGAAGTCGTCAATGAAGTCGATCAGAGAACCTTGGCGATTGGTATTGAGTTCGCTGATCGCCTTGGCATTGCGCACCTTGCTCGCCTTGTATTGCGGCATGGTGTCAGGCAGATCACGGTACACGCCACCAGGGCGGAAGTAGGCGGCATGCATGCGCGCGCCGGAGACGGCCTCGTACATGTCAAACAGGTCTTCGCGCTCGCGAAATGCGTAGAGCAGAATCGTCATGGCACCGCAGTCCAGACCGTGCGCGCCGACCCACAAGAGGTGGTTTAACAGGCGGGTAATTTCAGAGAACATCACTCGGATGTATTGCGCACGAATCGGCACTTCGATGCCCATCATTTTTTCGATGGCCAAACAGTAGGCGTGCTCGTTGCACATCATCGAAACGTAGTCCAACCGATCCATATAGGGCAAGGACTGGATGTAGGTCTTGCTCTCAGCCAGTTTTTCGGTGGCGCGGTGCAGTAGGCCGATGTGCGGATCGGCGCGCTGGATCACCTCGCCGTCAAGCTCCAACACCAAGCGCAGCACGCCGTGGGCTGCAGGGTGTTGGGGGCCGAAGTTGAGGGTGTAGTTTTTTATTTCTGCCATAAAACAATCACTGAGCGCCGCCGAGGCACTTAGTGCAAGCCTCCGTAGTTGTTTTCACGGATGATGCGGGGGGTGATTTCACGCGGCTCAATGGTGACGGGCTGGTAAATCACGCGCTTTTGCTCAGCGTCGTAACGCATCTCTACCTCGCCGCTGAGCGGGAAGTCTTTGCGGAAGGGGTGGCCAATGAAACCGTAGTCGGTCAGGATGCGACGCAGGTCGTCGTGACCTTCAAACACAATACCAAACAGGTCGAAGGCTTCGCGCTCGAACCAGTTAGCCGAATTCCAAACGGGGTTGACCGAGGGCACCACGGGAAAGTGGTCGTCAGGCGCAAACACCTTGAGGCGCAAACGCTGGTTCAAGGCGATGGACTGGAGATGAGAAACAACGCAGTAACGCGCGCCTTCCCACAAACCTTCTTTGTAGTCAGAGTAGTCCAAACCACACAAGTCCATCAACTGGTCAAACTCACAGCCAGGCGTGTCGCGCAAGAGTTGCGCTGCAACCAAATAGTCGGCTGCAGCCACCACGACAGTGACCTCACCCAAGCGAACGTTGATGTCTTTAACGCGATCACCCAAAACAGCCACAACGGCGTCTTTGATCGCCAACGGATTTACAGCAAAAGCAGTCATCAGATCGTCCTCAAGCGCGTGCAATGGTTTGCGTGCGGCGAATTTTTTGTTGCAGCTGGATGATGCCGTAAATCAGCGCCTCGGCCGTGGGTGGGCAGCCAGGCACATAAACATCCACGGGCACGATGCGGTCGCAACCACGCACCACCGAGTAGCTGTAGTGGTAGTAGCCACCGCCATTGGCACAAGAACCCATGGACAGCACCCAGCGCGGCTCACTCATCTGGTCATACACCTTGCGCAATGCGGGTGCCATTTTGTTGCACAGCGTACCGGCCACGATCATCAAGTCAGACTGGCGCGGGCTGGGACGAAACACCAAACCAAAACGATCGGTGTCATAGCGCGCCGTGGCTGAATGCATCATCTCCACAGCGCAGCAAGCTAAACCAAACGACATCGGCCACAGTGAGCCGGTCTTGGCCCAGTTCATCACCGAGTCATAGGACGTGGTGACGAAGCCTTCTTTGAACACACCTTCAATCATTGCAACAATCCTTATTCAAGCGGTAAGCAAGAGGGAAATCACTATTCCCAATCTAAAGCGCCTTTTTTCCACTCGTAGACAAAACCCACAACCAGAATACCTAGGAACACCACTGCCGCCCAAAAACCGCCTACACCCACATCCTTCAAGGCCACAGCCCAAGGGAACAAGAAGGCAATTTCCAGATCAAACAGAATGAAAAGAATAGCGACGAGATAGTAGCGCACATCGAACTTCATGCGCGCATCCTCGAACGCTTCGAAGCCACACTCGTAAGGTGAATTTTTAGCCACATCAGGGCGATTGGGACCAAGGATATACCCCAGCACCTGGGGCGCAATACCCACACCGATACCCACCAAGATGAACAACAAAACTGGAAGATATTGATCGAGGTTCATCTTGAGATTCTGATCACTGCAAAACCCTGTCAGGATTGGCCCTGACAGGTCTGTTGTATGGTGCCGTCGGCGAGACTCGAACTCGCACAGCTTTCGCCACTACCACCTCAAGATAGCGTGTCTACCAATTTCACCACGACGGCTTATGTCTTTTCCCGGTTAGCATGAGGATTTTGGATCACCGGGCAATCTAGAATTTTACCCTGAAATCACCCCACTCCTCCAGAGAAGAAGGTGATTTTCACAGCGTTTACTTGGACGGGATTTGCCCTGGGCCAGGCACCACTGGTGCAACAGGCGCTGGCGCAACGGCGGGCGCATCATTACCTGGAATTTGTCCAGCCGGACCAGAGACCGTGCCAGCAGGTGCCACAACAGCCGCCCCCTCCAGCACACTGCCAGAACTCACAGGGCGCGCATTGCCGAGGTAAGCCAGTGCCAGCGTGGATGCGAAGAACACCGCCGCCAAAATGGCCGTGGTACGCGAGAGGAAGTTGGCGCTGCCACTAGCACCAAACAAGCTACCTGCGCTACCGCCACCAAAGGCCGCACCCATGTCAGCCCCTTTGCCGTGCTGAATGAGGATCAGGCCAATCATGGCCAGCGCGGAGAGAACCTGAACCGTCAGGATAAGGGTCAAAAAAACATTACTCATAGTCGTTCCTAAATTAATAGCAGCTCACGCCCACAGTTATTGAGCTGCAGCAATGATGGTTAAAAAATCCGGAGCCTTGAGCGACGCTCCGCCGACCAGACCTCCGTCGATATCGGCCTGCGCCAGCAACTGCGCTGCGTTGGCGGCATTCATGCTGCCGCCGTACACAATCTGAATGCGATCGGCGTGCGATGTGGCGGCTTGAAGTTGGGCGCGCAGCAAGGCATGCACGGCTTGTGCCTGCTCGGGCGATGCAGTCTTGCTCGTGCCAATAGCCCACACCGGCTCATACGCCACCACGATCTCGCTGATGCAGTGGCCATTGAGGTGAATCACGGCGGCGAGTTGGCGCTTAACCACCTCCTCCGTCTTGCCCGCCTCGCGCTCTTGCAGCGTCTCGCCCACGCACACGATGGGCGTGATGCCTGCCGCCAGAGCGTGCTGCACCTTGACGGCCACCACGGCATCTGTTTCACCGTGGTACTGGCGACGCTCGGAATGTCCCACGATGGCGTAGCGCACGCCTATGTCCTTGAGCATGGCCACGGAGTTTTCACCCGTGAAAGCGCCTGATTCGTGCGCGGACACGTCTTGCGCACCAACGTAGATCGCACTGCCTGCCAATTGCTTTTGGCACTGCATCAGGTACACCGCAGGCACGCAGACGGCAATTTGGCAAACTGGGGAATTCAATCCGGCCAGCAATTCTTTGAGCAAAGCTTCGTTGGAGGCCAAGCTACCGTTCATCTTCCAGTTGCCTGCAATCAATTGCTTTTTCATGCTGCACCCCAGGTCAACATAATCTTGCCGATGTGTTGGTTCGACTCCATCAGCGTGTGGGCGCGTGCCGCACCACTACCCGTAGCATCTGCCGCATCTACCGCCAAAAAAGTGCTGTGGATGATGGACTTGATGCGGCCACTCTCCAACAGCGGCCACACGTGCTTGAGGCACGCTTGTGCAATCGCTTGCTTGAACGCTATAGGACGTGGGCGCAAAGTTGAACCCGTGATGGTCAAACGCTTGCGCAACACCAAACCGGCATTGAACTCGCTCTTGACGCCGCCCTGCACCGCAATGATGACAATGCGGCCATCCTCAGCCAAGCACTCGACCTCGCGGGCGACGTAAGAGCCGCCCACCATGTCAAGAATCACGTCCACGCCCTTGCCGTCAGTCAGGCGTTTGACCTCTTCTTTGAAGTCCTGCGTTTTATAGTTGATGGCGTGGTCGGCACCCAGTGCCAAGCAGGCCGCGCACTTCTCGTCGCTGCCCGCCGTCACTATCACAACGGCACCCAGCGTCTTAGCGAGTTGAATCGCTGTCACGCCGATGCCACTCGATCCGCCTTGGATCAACAAAGTCTCACCAACCTGTAAACGACCACGGTCAAACACATTACTCCACACAGTGAAGAAGGTCTCGGGCAGCGAGGCTGCTTCGAGATCAGTCAAACCCTTGGGCACAGGCAGGCACTGCGCGATGGGCGCTGTGCACAGCTCGGCATAGCCACCACCCGCTACCAGCGCGCACACGCGGTCGCCCAGCTTGAAGCCCGCTTGGGCCATGGCTACGGCATCGCCGCCCACCACCACACCCGCCACTTCAAGGCCGGGAATGTCAGAGGCACCGGGCGGCACCGGGTAGTTGCCGGTGCGTTGAAAAACGTCGGGCCGGTTGATGCCGCTGGCCGACACGCGGATCAGCAGCTCACCCTCACCCGCCACCGGGTCAGGACGCTCACCCAAACGCAAAACGTCGGGCGCGCCGTAGGAGCTTATTTCAATGGCTTTCATGGTCAAATTGAGCGATAGCCCTTACAGAACAGGCGTAAGCAGCTATCTTTTTAATAGCATTAGCGATTAAGCGTGATCCACCTGAGCGGGACGATCCAGCAAGGCCTTCATGGAAAGCTTGACGCGACCTTTTTCGTCCGTCTCCATGACCTTGACTTTGACGATCTGGCCTTCTTTCAGGTAGTCGGTAACCTTCTCCACACGCTCGTGTGCGATCTGGCTGATGTGCAACAAGCCATCTTTGCCAGGCAGCAAATTGACGAGCGCGCCGAAGTCCAAAATCTTGGTGATCGGGCCTTCGTAGATCTTGCCAATTTCGACTTCCGCCGTGATCTGCTCGATGCGACGTTTGGCTTCTTCAGCCTTGGCCGGGTCGCTGGAGGCGATGGTGATGGTGCCGTCTTCGTCGATGTTGATCTGCGTGCCGGTTTCTTCCGTCAGCGCGCGAATCACCGAGCCGCCCTTGCCGATCACGTCACGGATTTTGTCCGGGTTGATCTTCATGGTGAACAGGCGGGGTGCGAAGTTGGACACTTCGGTTTTCGCCTCAGACATGGCTTCTTGCATCTTGGCCAGAATGTGCATACGAGCTTCTTTGGCCTGGGCCAATGCGACCTGCATGATTTCTTTGGTGATGCCCTGGATTTTGATGTCCATTTGCAGCGCGGTAATACCGTTAGTGGTCCCGGCCACTTTGAAGTCCATATCGCCCAGGTGATCTTCATCACCCAGGATGTCGGTCAACACGGCGAAGCGGTTGTCATCTTTGATCAGACCCATGGCAATACCGGCAACGTGCGCTTTCATCGGCACGCCAGCGTCCATCAAGCTCAGGCAGCCGCCGCAGACCGAAGCCATTGAAGACGAACCGTTGGACTCGGTCACTTCAGACACCACACGCATGGTGTAGGGAAACTCTTCTTTGCTTGGCAACACGGCCACCAAAGCACGCTTGGCCAGACGACCGTGACCGATTTCACGGCGCTTGGTGGAGCCCATGCGGCCCACCTCGCCAGTGGCGAAGGGAGGCATGTTGTAGTGCAGCATGAAGCGGTCTTCGTACTCACCGGCCAGGGCGTCAATGCGCTGGGCATCGCGCTCGGTACCCAGCGTGGTGATCACCAGTGCCTGGGTTTCGCCACGGGTGAACAGGGCTGAGCCGTGCGTGCGGGGCAACACGCTGTTGCGGATTTCAATCGGGCGCACAGTGCGGGTGTCTCGGCCATCAATGCGGGGCTCACCGGCCAAAATCTGGCTGCGGACAATGCCTGCTTCAATGTCGAACAACATGCTTTCGACCTTGACGGCGTCAAAGGCCACGCCCTGCTCGGCCAGATCAACCTTGACGACGGCGTAGGCTTCGCGGCAGGCTTGCGTGCGGGCTTGCTTGTTGCGGATTTGGTAGGCGGCACGCAGCTTGCTCTCAGCAATGGCAGACACCTTGGCAATCAGCGCTTCGTCCTTGGCGGGGGCTTTCCAGTCCCACATCGGTTTGCCAGCGTCACGCACCAGCTCATGAATGGCGTTGATGGCAATATTGCCCTGCTCATGGCCAAACACCACAGCACCCAACATGATTTCTTCAGACAGTTGCTGGGCTTCGGATTCCACCATCAGCACGGCAGATTCGGTACCAGCCACGACCAGCTCCATGATGGAGTCCTTGCGGGCAGTCTGGCCGGGGTTGAGCACGTACTGGCCATTGATGTAACCCACGCGGGCTGCACCGATAGGGCCATTGAACGGGATACCGCTGATGGCCAGCGCGGCGCTGGTACCGATCATGGCAGCGATGTCAGCGTCGACCTCAGGGTTCAACGACAACACGTGAATGACCACATGCACTTCGTTGTAAAAACCTTCGGGGAACAGCGGGCGAATCGGGCGGTCGATCAGGCGACTGGTCAGGGTCTCCAGCTCGCTGGGGCGGCCTTCGCGCTTGAAGAAGCTGCCGGGGATTTTGCCTGCGGCGTACGTCTTCTCGATGTAGTCCACCGTCAGGGGGAAGAAGTCTTGCCCGGGCTTCGCACCCTTAGAGGCCACCACGGTGGCCAAAATCACAGTGTCTTCGATGTTGACGATGACAGCACCGCCAGCTTGACGGCTGATTTCACCGGTCTCCAGGATGACCTTGTGCTGGCCCCACTGGAAGGTTTTTGTAACTTTATTGAACATGCTCATTTTTCATTCTCCTGGTCAATTGACGGAAGGTAAAGGCCACCTCACCCAGGCCCGGAATCAACAATTCAGAACACGATGCCATTCCAGTGAAACTCTGCATTGGCATCGAATGCCTTGTGCGCAAATTTCTCTGGAATGACACAGCTTCGCTCTGTCTTTGCTTACTCCAACGTACTCACAAACGAAGAAGCGCCTGAGCTAGTGAACTAACTCAGGCGCTTCATCAAGATTTTGCAGTTAATTCTGACAATTACTTGCGCAGACCCAACTTGGCGATCAGTGCGACATAACGGTCGTGATCTCGGGAATTCAAGTAGTCCAGAAGCTTGCGGCGACGGCTCACCATGCGCAACAGACCACGGCGACCATGGTGGTCTTTGGCGTGGGTCTTGAAGTGGGGGGTGAGTTCATTGATGCGTGCGGTCAACAAGGCGACTTGCACTTCGGGGCTACCGGTATCACCGGCTTGACGGGCGTTGTCTTTGACAACGGCAGCTTTGATGCTGGATGCGATCATTTTATTTTTCCTATGTCTGGCCTAGACCAGTGGTTGAACAACTTGCGCCTGAAGCTGGAACTGCCTCAGGCGTGCGCTAAAGCAAAAGTGCTTAGCCTGTCGATTATAGACTGATCGCGTCCAGCGGCCAACGCGGCTTGACTTCAAAGCTGTAGGCCTTGGTCGCCTGCTGCACGCCCGTCTGTAGGCGCATGGCAGCCGCCATGGCGATCATAGCGCCGTTGTCGGTGCACAAATGCAGCTCTGGGTAATGCACGCGCACACCCTGAGCGGCACACAGCGTGTTGAGTTGTTGGCGCAAATGCTTGTTGGCCCCGACGCCGCCCGCCACCACCATGCGCTTGAGGCCCGAAAGATTCAGCGCGGTGAGGGATTTTTTCACCAGCACCTCCACGATGGCCGCCTGGGTGGACGCGGCCAGGTCCGCCCGCAACTGAACGGGCCAGGCTTCGACAGGCTCAGCCTGAACGGCGGCTATTTTTTTGACTTGTGTCAAAACGGCCGTCTTCAAACCCGCAAAAGAGAAATCCAGATTCCCGCTGTGCAGCAGCGGGCGCGGCAGCTTGAAGGCCGCACCATCACCCTGCTCGGCCAGTTTGGACAGCGCCGCGCCGCCGGGGTAATCGATTCCCAGCAACTTTGCCGATTTGTCAAAAGCCTCACCCGCCGCATCGTCAATCGTCTCGCCCAGAATCTCGTAGCGCCCCACACCCTCCACCCGCATTAGTTGGGTGTGGCCACCCGACACCAGCAGCGCCACAAAGGGGAATTGCGGCGGGTCGGCGCTCAAAAAGGGGGACAGCAAATGCCCCTCCAAATGGTGCACGCCCAGCACAGGTTTGCTCAGGGCTGCGCCCAGAGCGCAGGCCACGCCCGCGCCCACCAGCAGCGCACCCGCCAGACCGGGGCCACGGGTGAAGGCCACCACGTCAATCTCAGCAAGCGCTCGCCTGGAGTCAGTCAACACTTTTTGGGCCAGAGGCAGCACCCGGCGAATATGGTCGCGGCTGGCCAGCTCAGGCACCACGCCGCCATAGGCCTGATGCATCTCTATCTGGCTGTACAGCGCGTCGGCCAGTAGTTTAGGCATCTCGCAGCTGTCCACTGGCACTTGAACCAAGGCAACGCCGGTCTCATCGCAGGATGACTCAATACCCAACACCAACAAATTTTTCAACATATTTTGTTAGTTTAGATGAATCCCGCCTGGGCCTCACTCAACCCCTAAAAAGTTGGCTCGATTTTTGCATTTGCTACCACATGGACAAAGCTTTACGTATCGTAGTTATTGCCCCTGATTTGGCCTGGACTGACCGGAAAGACGAACACAGCCTGAGACAGGCCGAGCGCTCACGTAGCCTGCGCATCGGCCTGCTGGAGAACGGTTTCAATCTGATAGCGGTGCTGCCTGCCGACGTCTTTCTGACTGAACGCTTGAACCAGCTCCAGCCCGACATGGTCATTGTGGACGCCGAAAGCGAGGCCCGCGATGCACTGGAGCATGTAGTCAGCGCCACCCGCGACGCACGACGTCCGATTGTGATGTTCACCAATGACAGTGACACCTCGAACGTCAAGGCTGCAGTGGCCGCAGGCGTGACCGCCTATATCGTGGCTGGCTTGTCCACCGACCGCATTCGCCCGATTCTGGATGTGGCCATGGCCCGTTTCCAACACGAGCAGGCGCTGCGCCAGGAACTGGCCGACACTAAAACAGAACTCAGCGAACTCAGCACCGAGCTGCAAGACCGCAAGGTGATCGACCGGGCCAAGGGGCTGCTTATGCAGCGCCAGGCTTTGAGCGAGCAAGCTGCCTACGCCAAGCTGCGAAAGACCGCTATGGACAAGGGCCTCAAAGTGGTCGAGGTGGCACAGCGCATGCTTGATGTAGCCGACCTGCTTAGTTGAAATTGGTGCATTGCACAAAACTGGTGCCAAACGGATTCGATGGCCAGTTTTTACAGCCCTATTAGTCTGGAGAGCTTTATTTATAAGCGTAGCAAGCTACTAATTTCATAGTGAATCGGCTTATAAATTTTTTGGCACGCAGCTTGCATAAGAGTTAACAAGACCAAAGAAGGTCACTGGGCTCATCCCTTCAACGGCGAAGAGAAGAGCCCCAAAAGGACAAAGGCGTCCCCACGGATTTGCAGCGTCACCCGATGCAAGCAAGCCCCGTGTGGACGCTTTTTTTATTGATTTTTCAAAACGTCAAAGGAGTTGCTATGACCGATCTTCTGAAAACAAAACTCAGCCGCCGCGCTGTTCTGCAAACTGCCGCTGTGGGGGCTATAGCCATTAACCCGGCCTTGCGAGCTGCCGTTTATGCCGCTGGCTCCGATGCCCCTGAGAAGAAGGAAGTAAAAATCGGCTTCATCCCTCTGACCGATTGCGCCAGCGTGGTGATGGCTTCAGTGCTGGGTATCGACCAAAAATACGGCGTCAAGATTATCCCCACCAAGGAAGCCAGCTGGGCCGGTGTGCGCGATAAGCTGGTCAATGGTGAGTTGGACTTTGCCCACTCACTGTACGGCCTAATTTACGGTGTGCACATGGGCATCAGTGGTCCGAAAAAAGACATGGCAGTGCTAATGACGCTCAACCAGAATGGCCAGGCCATCACTTTGAGTAAAAAACTCGCCGATAAGGGTGCCGTAGACGGTGCGAGCTTGGCCAAGTTGATGGCGACTGAGAAGCGCGCGCCGGGTCAGGAATTCACCTTTGCCCAAACCTTTCCCACCGGCACGCACGCCATGTGGCTGTACTACTGGATGGCCGCCCACGGCATCAACCCCATGAAAGACGCCAAAGTCATCACCGTGCCACCGCCCCAAATGGTGGCCAATATGCGGGTCGGCAATATGGACGGGTTTTGTGTGGGCGAACCTTGGAACCACCGCGCCATCATGGACGGCATTGGCATCACAGCCACCACCACGCAAGACATCTGGAAAGACCACCCCGAGAAGGTGCTGGGCACCACGGCTGAGTTCGTCAAGAAATACCCCAACACAGCGCGTGCCGTGACAGCGGCCATTTTGGAAGCCGGTAAATGGATCGACGCGGGTCTGCAAAACAAGCTGAAGATGGCTGAGACCATTGCCGACAAAAGCTACGTGAACACGAGTGTGGACGCCATCAACCAGCGCATCTTGGGCCGCTACCAAAACGGCATGGGGAAAACCTGGGATGACCCGAACCACATGAAGTTCTACAACGAAGGTACGGTGAACTTCCCCTACGTAAGCGACGGCATGTGGTTCCTGACCCAGCACAAGCGTTGGGGCCTGCTCAAAGACCACCCTGACTACCTGAAAGTAGCCCAGCAGATCAACCACATCGATCTCTATAAAGAAGCGGCCACCGCCAGCAAGACCCCCGTGCCCAAAGACGTGATGCGCGCCGCCAAGTTCATGGACGGCATGGTGTGGGACGGGAAAGACCCGAAAAAATACGCAGACGCCTTCAAGGTCAAAGCCTGATCATCCCGTCAAAGTCACAGGAGAAACCTCATGTCCAGTGCTGCACTAAACCTATCGACGAAGGGTTTGACCTCTTCATCAACCCCATCGACAGTTGTTAACTCCGTAGTTTTTAACGCAAGCTCTACAAGGCCTGTGATACTGAAAGACCCTGAAATCGAGAACACATCTACGCCACCACCCCGCTCAACCGTCGACTGGCGCACCAAGTCCCGTGATTTATGGATGGCAGCGCTTCCGCCGCTGCTAGGCTTGTGCCTGCTGATCGGTATGTGGGCGCTGGTTTCTGCCTCCACAGCTGGACGCATCCCCACTCCACTTGAGACATGGACACAGGCCGTCACCCTATTCAGCGACCCGTTCTACCGCAAAGGGCCCAACGACCAGGGTGTGGGCTGGAACGTGCTGATGTCGCTAGAGCGCGTGGCCGTGGGCTTTGGCCTGGCCGCTGCGGTGGGCATTCCGGCGGGCTTTGCCATTGGGCGTTTTGACTTTTTGAGCCGCATGTTCAACCCGCTCATCAGCCTGCTGCGTCCCGTCTCGCCTCTGGCCTGGTTGCCGATTGGTTTGTTGGTGTTCAAGGGTGCTAACCCGGCTGCGATCTGGACTATCTTCATCTGCTCCATCTGGCCCATGGTCATCAACACCGCCGTGGGCGTACAGCGCGTGCCGAGCGACTACATGAACGTGGCCCGCGTGCTCAACTTGTCAGAGTGGAAGATCGTCACCAAGATCCTATTCCCCTCGGTGCTGCCCTACATGCTGACAGGTGTGCGACTGGCCGTGGGCACGGCTTGGCTTGTGATCGTCGCCGCCGAAATGCTGACGGGTGGCGTGGGCATTGGCTTTTGGGTCTGGGACGAGTGGAACAACCTGAACGTCAAGAACATCATCATCGCCATCTTTGTGATTGGCATCGTCGGGCTGGCACTGGAGTACGCCCTGATCAAACTGGCCACCGCGTTTACTTTTGAAGAGGTGAAATCATGAGCAGCAAGTACATCGAGATTCAAAACGTCGAGCAAACCTTTAAAACCAAAAAGGGCCCCTATTGCGCGCTGCAAAACATCAACCTCACCGTGGCCAAAGGCGAGTTTGTGGCGTTGATTGGTCACTCGGGTTGCGGTAAGTCCACGCTGCTCAATCTGATTGCGGGCCTTACCACCCCAACGCAAGGCACGCTGATCTGCGCCAACCGCGAGATCACAGGACCAGGCCCTGACAGGGGCGTGGTGTTCCAGAACCACTCCTTGCTACCCTGGTTGACCTGCTTTGAGAACGTGTACCTCGCAGTCGAGCGCGTCTTTGGTGCACAAGCCCAAACCGTGGGCGCACCATCAGACAGCAAAGCCCAACTTAGGGCACGCACGGATGCCGCTCTGGCGCTGGTGGGCCTGACCGAAGCGGCACAAAAGCGCCCCGGCGAAATCTCGGGGGGTATGAAACAGCGCGTGGGCATTGCGCGCGCCCTGTCCATGGAACCTAAGGTGCTGCTAATGGACGAACCCTTTGGCGCGCTGGACGCACTGACCCGCGCCAAACTGCAAGACGAGCTGCTGGAGATCGTAGCCCGCACCCAAAGCACGGTGGTGATGGTGACCCACGATGTGGACGAAGCCGTGTTGTTGTCCGACAAAATCGTGATGCTGACCAACGGCCCCGCAACCACCATTGGCGAGGTCCTCCACGTTGATCTACCGCGCCCGCGCCAACGTGTGGCACTGGCGGACAACCCGCAGTACCAGCACTACCGCAAGGCAGTGATTGACTTCCTCTACACCCGCCAAGTGCATGTGGAGAACCGTGCGGCTTGATGAGTAAAGGGCTCGGGCCTGAGTGCCCGGGCTTGAAGGCCGGGTCATCGCAGGATGACTCGGCAGTGGCGTGCACGGTTTTGGCACGCTTTTCGCTTTTCCTTGGTGAGCAAAGCACCACTCACCAAGGATTTCCACGATGGCTTACTTCCGCACATTTCTCAAATCAGGGCATGCACCGACCTTGTACGTCTCGTTCATGTATTTCGCCTTTTCCTGTTGCATCTGGGTGATGAACGGGGCCATGGCACCTTTCATTTCAGAGGACTACGGTCTATCACCCGCGCAAAAAGGGGTGATGTTGTCCATCCCCATCTTTGCCGGGGCCTTCATGCGCTTTCCGCTCGGCATGATGGCGCAATACATTGGCCGCAAAAACGCCACATTGGTGGAGATGGGCATGATCGTGGTCGCCCTTTTGTTCGGCTACTACTTTGTGGACTCCTACAACAGTCTGCTGGCCATGGGCGTGCTCCTGGGCATTGCCGGAGCCAGCTTCGGCGTGGCCCTCAGTCTGGGTTCGGGCTCCTTCCCCGCGCGCTACAAGGGCCTGGCCATGGGACTGGTTGGGGCGGGCAATGTAGGTACAGCGGTCTCGGTGCTGGTCGCCCCTGCGCTAGCCCAGCGCTACGGCTGGCAAGCGGTGTACGGCATCGCTGCTGTGGCCATGCTGCTGCCCATCATCGCCATGGTGCTGTTTGCCAAAGAACCTGCCGACGTTGATGCACATGCCACGTTAAAAGAACACGCCGCCTGCCTGTACGAAAAAGACGGCTGGGCCTTCAGCCTGATATACGCCATCACCTTCGGCGGCTTCATCGGCTTGGCCACCTTTTTGCCCACCTACTACTACGACCAGTTTGGCGTGAGCAAAGTGCAAGCTGGCCAGTTGGCCATGCTGGCCGCCTTCATGGGCGCTGCGGTGCGCGTCTTTGGTGGTTGGATTTCGGACCACTGGGGCGGCGTCAACACTCTGACTGCGGTGCTGATTGCGGTGTCAATCACCCTGGTGCTGTGCGGGCTGGCGGGTGGCTCACTGGCCGCCTCTACGCTGCTGTTCATTTTGTGCTTTGCCGCCCTGGGCGCAGGCAACGGCGCACTGTTCCAACTGGTGCCCCTGCGTTGGCCCGCAAGCACCGCTGTGGCGGGCTCCATGATCGGTGAAGCGGGTGCCCTGGGCGGTGGCCTGGTGCCCAACGCCATGGGTCTGAGCAAACAGTACACCGGCACCTACCTCTGGGGCTTCGTCCTGTTCGCCGTGCTCACCCTAGGTGTGCTCTTGATGATGCGGCAAATGCAACTGCGCTGGACACGGACGTGGGCGGAGAAGGGTGGGCGCGCACGCAGTGCGTAAATTTCAGGATTTCAGCAAAAACGCTTCAAAAGCATCCGCTGGCACCGGGCGACAGAACAAGTAGCCCTGGCCATAATCGCAGCCCATGGCGATCAGGAGTTCACGTTGCATCTGAGTTTCCACGCCCTCGGCGATGACTTTGAGGCCAAGCTTGTGCGCCATCACCACAATAGCCTCGCACAACGCGAGATCGGATGAGTTAGGAGTCAGATTGCTGACGAATGACTGATCAATTTTCAGAAAATCAATGTCAAATTTTTTCAGATACGACAGCGAGGAATAGCCGGTGCCAAAGTCGTCGATCGCTACCTGAATGCCAGCATCGCGAAACATGAGCAAGCGCTCCGACAATTTGGCGCCCGGGTTCATCATCAAGCCTTCAGTAATTTCAACAGATATGCTGCTGCCAGTCACGCCCATCAATGCAAGACGTTCGACCCAATGGGTGTGATAGCTGGTCTCAGCGGCAAATTCAACAGGGGAACTGTTCACGCTGATTTGGAACTCACCCACCAGCAATTGCAAGCGTTTGACTTGCTCGCAGGCCTGCATGAAAACCCAATCGCCAATTTCATGGATCGCACCCGACACCTCGGCCACCGGAATAAATACCGACGGACTGATGAATCCATGATGAGGGTGCATCCAGCGCAACAAAGCCTCTGCTTTGGTCACCCGACCGGTTTTGAGCTCAACAATCGGTTGGTAATGAACCTGAAATTGTTGTTCCTTCAATGCGCTCCTCAGATCACTCGACAGGTTCATCCGTGTTTCAACCGCTTCCTGCATATTTTGGGTGAAAAATCGAAAACAATTACGCCCCTGATTTTTGGCCGCATACATGGCTTGATCGGCGTGCTTGATAGCATCCATTGCACTCAGCGCATCGTTCGGTAGGATAGAAATCCCAATGCTGACCGACACAACAACCTCATGCCCGTCAAGAATATAAGGCTTTGAAATATGATCCACGATTTTTTTAGCAATGGGTCCGATGTCTGACGTGTCGTGCAAATTACATAAGATCACAGTGAATTCATCACCCCCCAAGCGCGCCAAAGTGTCGTACTCCCGCACACACATTCGGATGCGTTGTGCCGCATCAATCAACAGTAAATCACCAACGTTGTGCCCCAGAGAATCATTAACATCCTTGAAATGATCCAGATCCAAAAACAACAAACCTACCGCAGAGTTGTCGCGTTGTGATTTTCGGATTTCCTGCTCCAGCCGGTCATGGAACAAACGCCGGTTGGGCAACTTAGTGAGGTGATCAAAATTGGCCTCGCTCCAGACGATACTCTCGGTCCGCTTGCGTTCGGAAATATCACGCGAAGCGTTAAAGTGGACGTTTTCTCCGTCCAGTTCCAGCGCATGTGCGGTCACCTCCACATCAAAGAAGCTGCCGTCCTTGCGCCTGTGGCGGGTTTCGATGGTCGACACGTCTCCAGTCGCAAAATCGCGCTTAATTTTTTCTCTCAGTTCTTCAACGGTGAGCTGACTATCCCACTGGCTGACATTCATGCCGATCAACTCGGATTTGGAGTAGCCGAGCATTTGGCAAAAGGAGTCGCTGACCTCGAGAATATTGCCTAGTTCGTCCAAAATATGAATGCCATCGCTGGACGACTGCAACAGGATTTGACTTCGCTGGCTGGCCCTTTGAGCCTGCCCCAGCGAGCGCCAGAACAACCAGGAAAAAAGATACACCACTGATAAAAACACCCCTCCCATAAACACCGATTCAGTGACGCTTTTTTCCCATTCCTTAAGGTAATCAAGCGAGCCCTCACCGATCACAATGTTGTAGGACATGCTCGGAATGCGACGGTAACTGAAGATGCGCTCGCTCCCGTCGGCAGTTTTCATGGCATGAAGTATTTGCGTCAGCACACCAGAGGCCATCGCCGCCCCCAGTTCCGGAGAGTAAATCTTGTCCCCCATGGGTCGCTTGGGATCAAACGGGTGGCGAGCGACCAGGCCAGTGTCGGCATCGCGTATCAGGACAACGCCATTGGTTCCGACGTTAATGGCGGAAACAATCTTCTGAAAATAGCTGACCGGCACGGCGGCGGCCACCACGCCCCCGAAACTGCCATCAGGCAGGTCGTAGCGCCGACTGATAACAATCACCCAAAGACCATTGATCCGTCCAATCACCGGATTGCTGACAATAAAACCTGGGGTGCGCTGATTTTTGTGTTTTATGAAAAATGGTCGGTCTGCGTAACTGGTTGTGCTGGTGGGCGTGACCCCCGGCCCATACTTGACCACACCAGAATCATTGGTGATCCGGAACTCACTCAGGCCAGACAGCCATGTTCCCCGCTCAAACAGCATTTTCTCGAGATTCGGTCGGTCCAACTTGCCCGTCAAGCTGAGTTCGTCCTGTACGCTTTCAACGATGCTGCGCAGTGCCAAGTCAATTTTTTCAACGGAACTCTGGATAGTTCTGTCCAGTAACAGCCCCAGATTTTCTACATTGACACGAACTTCAAGCTCTTTTTGCGCCTTGGCTTTGCTGTGAATATTGAACAGCAAGCCAGCAACACAGGCAGTGAGCAGCACCAGAAAAAGCAACAAAAAACGACCGAATTTCCTAGATGATGCCAATAGCCTCGGTTCATTGAAATGACCCCAGTATGTCCATGGAAATTTTGACCGAAAATTCATAGAAATATTATGCATAAAAATCATCAGTAGTGTCCGGTTTAATTAATGCGTAAAGGCTCGCAAGCCAATAGCGACGGGAATTTCAAGCGATCCATGGGTGTCCACGATTTGAATTTCAATTTGCACATTTGCGATGCTTCCCGGTTTGAACAACCGAGGGTGCC
>JANXSU010000258.1 GCA_025356545.1 Comamonadaceae bacterium | reverse complement strand
TGGACTGCCCGCAAGGATCAACCATGTCCGCAGCCAACCAGCTCTTCAGCCTCGCTGTTTCATCAGCGGGCTGCGGGCTGCAAATGCGGCTTCTTTCGGCCAGACCCTACTATTGCGACAAAACCCGCATGCGCTACTCCACCACCGGCACCCTCCGCGCCAGCGCACACATCAGCTCATAGCCGATGGTGCCGCCCGCAGCGGCGACTTCATCAATCGGCAGTAACGCGCCTTGTGATGATTGGCCCCACAGGGTGACTTCGCAGCCGATATCGGCGTCGGGCACGGGGCTGAGGTCTACCGTCATCAAGTCCATGCTGACGCGGCCCACGCTACGGGTGCGCACGCCGTTGACCAGCACCGGTGTGCCGCGCTCAGTCGTGCCGGGGCTGCTGCGCATATAGCCATCGGCATAGCCGCAAGCCACCACGCCGATGCGCATGGGGGCGGGGGCGCGGAAGGTGGAGCCATAGCCCACCGTGTCGCCCACAGCCAAAACTTGTGTGGCCACGATGCGTGAACGCAGGCTCATGGCGGGTTGCAGGCCCCAGTCGGCGGCGCTGTGTTCGGGGTGATCAGGCGAGGCACCGTAGAGCACGACGCCGGGGCGAATCCAGTCGGAACTCAGGCTGGCTTTATTGCCACCCATATGGCGCAGGATGGCCGCGCTGTTGCTCAATGAACGCTCCCCCGGCAGGTCTTGTGTGATGCGTTCAAAAACCGCGAGTTGCTGCGCAATACCCGACGCACCGTTGACATCACCGTCGGCATCGCTGAAGTGCGTGAGCAGCGAAATTTCTTCCACCTGCGGCAGCACATTGAGCCGCGCCCACGCTGCACGGAATTGCGCGGGGGCAAAGCCCAGGCGGTTCATGCCGCTGTTGAGCTTGAGAAAGATGCGGTGCGGCACATGGGTCTTGTGCGTGGCCAGCATGTCGATCTGCGCGTTGCAGTGCACGGTGTGCCACAGATCCAGGCGTGAGCACAGCTCCAAGTCGCGTTGCTCGAACACGCCCTCGAGCAAAAGTATCGGCCCGCGCCAGCCCAGGCCGCGCAGCGTTGCCGCCTCGTCCAAATTCAGCAGGGCAAAACCGTCGGCCCCGCGCAGTCCCTCAAACACACGCGCCAGACCATGGCCGTAGGCGTTGGCCTTGACGACGGCCCAGACGCGCGCGTCAGGCGCACTTTGGCGAACGCGCATGAGGTTATGGCGAAGCGCCTCGGTGTGGATGGTGGCCTGAATGGGACGGGGCATGGCGAGTGAGTTAAGCAGGGTATGCCCTTGATTTTGACAGGGACGGGCATGCTATAACCCGTTGTCGTTTGGATTCTCATTACAAATACTCTGCCGTCAATCACACTGAAGGCCATTGACCAACAATGAAACGTGGCTTTTTCACCATCATGTCAGCGCAGTTTTTCAGCTCGCTGGCAGACAACGCTTTGTTCGTTGGTGCCGTGCAGTTGCTGCGCAGCAGTGGGGCCGCAGAGTGGCAACAGGCAGCACTGGTGCCCATGTTTGCCCTGTTCTACGTGATCCTCGCGCCCTTCGTCGGGGCCTACGCCGACTCGCAGCCCAAGGGCAAGGTCATGCTGTATAGCAACAGCATCAAAATCGTGGGCTGTTTGATGATGTTGTTTGGCTCTCATCCGCTGATGGCCTATGCCATCGTGGGCCTGGGCGCAGCGGCTTATTCACCCGCCAAGTACGGCATCCTGACCGAGTTGCTGCCCGCCTCCCAACTGGTGCGGGCCAATGGCTGGATCGAGGGGCTGACCATCACCTCCATCATTCTGGGTGTGCTGCTGGGTGGACAACTGGTGGGGCTACAGGTCTCCAGCATGCTTTTGTCGATTGATTTGCCCTTGATCACCACCAGCGTTGACACCGCGCCCGAGGCCGCCATCAGCGTGCTGATTTTTATCTACATCCTGGCCGCCTGGTTCAATACCCGCATTCCTCACACCGGGGTTGAAATGCGCCCCATGCCCACCCGCTTGCTGGAACTGTTGCCCGATTTTTGGAGTTGTAACTCCCGTCTCTGGCGCGACAAGTTAGGCCAAATTTCCCTGGCCACCACCACGTTGTTTTGGGGCGTGAGCGGCAACCTGCGCTACATTGTGCTGGCTTGGGCCGCTGCGGCCTTGGGCTACAGCGTGACGCAGGCGTCGTCGCTCGTCGGTGTTGTGGCCATTGGCACAGCGGTCGGTGCTGTGGTGGCGTCCATACGCATGAAGCTGGAACATGCCACACTGGTCATGCCCCTGGGTATCGCCATGGGGGTGCTGGTGATTTTGCTTAACTTCATCACCAACGTCTGGGTGGCCGCGCCGTTTTTGGTGTTGCTGGGTGGCCTAGGTGGTTTTTTGGTGGTGCCCATGAACGCTTTGCTGCAACACCGGGGCCACAACCTGATGGGCGCGGGCCGCTCCATCGCCGTGCAAAACTTCAATGAGCAAGCTTGCATCCTCGGTTTGGGCGCGTTCTACAGCCTGTCCACCGGCATGGGCCTATCGGCGTTCGGGGCTATCACGGCCTTTGGGGTTGTTGTGGCCGGGTTCATGTGGGTTATCAAACGCTGGCACGCACGCAACTGCATTAACGACGCCGAAGAAGTCGAACACTTGCTCAACATTGCCCGCAGCGATAACTTGCACGGTTGAGGCGGCATGCGCGCCCCTTGGAGCCCCGCTCTACTGGCCGCCCTGGCCCTGGTCTTCAACGCGCTGATCTGGGGCGTATCTTGGTGGCCCTTGCGCGCACTGGCGCAACACGGTCTGCACCCTTTGTGGGCCACCGCCATCGTTTTTATTTTTTCACTGACCTGCCTGCTCTGCGTAAAGCCCCAAGCCTGGCGCGGCTTGGCCCAGACGCCCTGGCTGTGGGGCTTGGCACTCGCCTCCGGCTTGACCAATGTGGGCTTCAACTGGGCGGTGACTCAGGGCGACGTGGTACGTGCGGTGTTGCTGTTTTACCTGATGCCGGTCTGGGTCATGTTGCTGGCCTGGCCGCTGCTGGGTGAGCGACCTAACCGGGCGTCTTTACTGCGCCTCGCACTGGCGCTGATGGGTCTGGTGTTGGTGCTTAAAACCGCCAACTCGCCGTGGCCCGTGCCCGAGGGCATGACGGATTGGCTGGCCATCATGGGAGGCTTTTGTTTCGCCCTGACCAATATTTTGCTGCGCAAACTCCACCACACGCCCGAGTCCACACGCATCCTGGCCATGTTCGCGGGCGGTGTCATTGCCGCCACGGCAGCCGCCTTGGTGGGCCTGGGCCTGGGTGTGTTGCGTGCCCCGCCCGCGCCAACCCCGGCTTGGGTGCTTATTGCCGTGCTGCTCAGCCTGGCATTTTTGGCGGGTAACCTGGCCCTGCAATATGGCGCAGCGCGTCTGAGCGCGAGCACAACATCACTCGTCATGTTGACCGAAGTGGTGTTTGCCAGCGCCTCGGCCGTGCTGCTGGGTGCGGGTGCGTTGACGGCGCAAACCTTGGGTGGCGGTGCGCTGATTTTGCTGGCGGCACTGTGGCCGAGTCTGGGGACTGGACAGAACAACTCAAGTGATGGCTTAACGGTTTAAAACGAATCCAGTGGCAAATAAGCCAAGGGCTCGGCCGTGACGGGATCAAGCAGCACGGTCCACGCCACTTGACGACTGATCAAGGGCAGGTAAACCAGCGCCTCTATTGGTAATTTGGTCTGAGCAACTGCGGCATTGATCAGTGCCGCCTGGGTCGGAAAGCGTGTCATCAGCATCAATGCGGGCTTGGCGGCTTGCAGCACCTGTGGACTGGCCTGTGAATAGCGCTGCCAGAGATGGGGCCGAGCACTGAGTGGCACCCCCTGTAGGGCAGCCATTGTGGCCTCCATTTGCTCGTTGCTATCTCGAAACGGACGCAAGGCCAACAAGGTCGGGCCATTCAGTGGCAAGGCCTCAACCCCGGATCGATTCTGCTGAATCAGTTCAGGCGGAATATCAATGGCGTGCACCACGCGAAAACGGTCGTACTCGAACACCAGGTGCACGGGTCGGGCTACAAACACCGTCCACAGGCCATAGCCCAGCGCGGCCAGCTGAATCAGGCCCACCAGAGCCAGATCACGGCGCAACTCAGCTTTGGGTTTTGCACGATTGAAGACCGCTAGCGTGATCAAGGGGCCAAGCATCACGTCAACCACCACGACGATCAAAAATAACTCTCGCCCACCCGAAATTTCACGGTAAGGGTAGGGATACCAGAGTCCAAACACCAGCAGCGCCGCCAGCAGTGCAATGCCCAAACTTATAACGAGATGGATGCCGCTGGCACGCAGGCGATCCCTCCAGACAATCAAGGCCATTTTTATCATCCTCGTATGATGGTCATAATCCGTGACCGTTTATCCATGCGCTCTGAACCGTGCGCGTCGCGTTGCGATGCGCCTATCAAGCCAAACTTCTTATCTGATTTTTACATGAGTTCACTTACCCACTTCGACGCCCAAGGTCAGGCTCACATGGTGGACGTGGCCGCCAAGGCCAGCACCCACCGCATTGGTATTGCTACCGGTCGCATTGAGATGTTGCCTGCTACGCTGGCCCTGATCGAATCCGGCACAGCTAAAAAGGGCGACGTCATCGGCATTGCCCGCATCGCTGGCATTCAGGCCGCCAAGAAAACCAGTGACCTTATTCCCCTGTGTCACCCGTTAGCACTGACCCGCGTGGCGCTGGCGTTTGCAACCCACCACGCCACGGCCAGCCAGCCCCCTCATGTGAGCTGCACAGCCACAGTCGAAACCGTCGGCCCCACCGGCGTGGAGATGGAAGCCCTGACCGCCGTGCAAGTGGCCCTGCTCACCATCTACGACATGTGCAAGGCCGTTGACCGAGGCATGACCATGACGGGCATCACTTTGCTGGAGAAACACGGGGGCAAGTCGGGCAGTTTTGTAGCGCCTTAGGGTTGGCCACACGCAAGCGTTTCTCAAAAAACTGGGCTTCATCTTCACGCCCCAGCAGCCGTGCACTGTCAATCAAAGTCTCCACCACGCGGGCTTCCGGCGAGTAATGCAACAAGCCATGCGCCATGGCGTTGAGCTGCATGGCGTTATCACGTGTCAACGGCGTGGTCATCAGTTCAGCAAACTGCACCTGGTTTTGAAATAACCAGGAACTGCGGATTTTTTCCAGCGTGTGCTCTTTGTAGGCCGCTGAGCGCTGCGCGACGGGCAAGTAGATTTGGCTGATGCGATGGTAGTCCCACGCGGCGTAGCCCATAGCCGCTAGCAAAATAATAGCTGCCCATGCACGTATTGATTGCTCCACAGACCAATTTTGCATATTTTTTGAGTCTGTCATCGACCCTAGAATCGGTTTGACTTGCGCCCGTGGCACCCACAGCAGCATCAGACACAACCCCACAGCCATTTGAAACGGCCCGTACCACAGCGGGTATTCCAGCAGGCTGTGCAGCCCTATCACCGCCAGCACCCCCCAAGCCATTTGCCGCGTTGCATCGGTCTCTTGCCAGGGCTTGGCACGCCACACCAGCCAAGTCCCACCGCCACACAGGAGCAAGGCCGCAGGAAGCCCCAAAGTCACGGCCAGATGCAAAGGCAGGTTATGCGCGTTGCCCATGATTTCGCAAAAGCGCGGGCCTTCATACAAGGTGATGAAATGGGCATAACGCAGCTCATCCCAACCCCAGCCGAGCCAAGGCTTTTGAGCGATCAACTGAAGCACGTTTGACCATAAAACCATCCGGCTAGAGCAGGCCGGCCCGCCATCTTGCAAACGGGCAAAAATGCCCCCACCCAAGGCCTGCCCCACCATCACCGGCAGTACCAAAGCCGCCAGCAGGTAGCTGAATACAGCGCTCAGTAACAGACGGCGAACCAAGGGCGTGGATAGGTGGGGTGATTGACGATGCCACCACCACGCCATTACGGCGATCAAGCCCAGCTGCACCAAGCCCGTTCTCGATGACGAGGCGGCGTTACCCAGGGCCAGCAACACCGTGCTCAGCATCAACCCTGTGACCCAGCTTCTATTTGTTGTGAGTCTGTGCACTTGCGCAGCCCACCCTAAAACGGCGAGTAAACCGATGTTAGTCAGCGAAGCAAACTGGTTGCGTTGGCGCAGATTGGCGAAGGCCTCGCCCAAGGGTGTGATGTTGACCCAGGGTGACAGCCCTGCGACAGCCCCGAAATACTGCATCAGCCCCATGCCACTGCTAAGCAAGGCCGCCAAAGCCCAGGCCTGCCTGGCCGTAGG
>JANXSU010000217.1 GCA_025356545.1 Comamonadaceae bacterium | reverse complement strand
AAACCTTATCTCGCTTATGCTCACCGCCATGTTATTTCAACCCTCTCAAGCCGATGTACGCCGATTTTTTTGTACTGCTTTCGCTAAAGCCCGCGCGGGCCAAGCGATGGAGGCGATAGAGGTCATTGCCAGCCAGTGGATAGATGAGCATCCCGAGTATCACGTCGATTTCGCCAACCTGGATCAGGCGTTGGCCCAGTTGCAGGACGCCCCGACGGATCAAACCAATCCTTTTTTGCACCTCTCCATGCACCTGTCCATCACCGAGCAGTGCAGCATTGATCAGCCACGCGGCATTCGTCAGGCGGTAGAGTTGCTGACTGCAAGACGTGATTCTCTACACGACGCGCACCATGAAACCATGGAGTGCCTGGGCAAAATGCTGTGGGAAAGCCAGCGCGCAGGCCGCCCGCCTGATGGCGACGCCTACATCGCTTGCGTGCAGCGGCAGGCGACGCGGGATTGAGCCGAAACTGACCGCTTTCAGATGTAAAAAAGCCACTCCTGGAGTGGCTTTTTTGTGAGCGAGAGAAGCTCAGTGCGATGCAGAGTGAACGCGCGGCTGAGGCACGGTTTTCAGATCACCCTGCTGGGCGCTGATGTACTTGGCCATTTCCTTGAGTTCGGCGTTGGAGAACTGCTTGGCCATACCGCCCATGATCCCGTTACTGCGGCCCCAAGTGGCGTGACCTTCGGTTTTATAGGCCTTGAGGGCGACAAACAGGTAGTCGGCATGTTGACCCGCAATTTTCGGGTAGCTCGGGTCAAGCGGTTTGCTGAAGTTGTCGCCGTGGCAGGCCACGCAAGTGCCTTTTTTCAGCAGCTCGGCCACTTTGGCGCTGGGCTCTGTGGCCTTGACGGGCGCTGCACCCTCGACCTTGCCGTGGCCTTCATAGTAGGCACCCAAATCGGCCATGTCTTGATCGGTTAGGGAGTCGGCAATGGCACGCATGGTGGGGTGCTTGCGCTCGCCCTTTTTGTAAGCACCCAGTGCCGAGACGATGTACTTGGCACCCTGGCCGGAGATCATCGGCACCTTGTGCACCTCAGGAAAGCTGGCCTGGTAGCCGGGGATGCCGTGGCAGCCTATGCACATGGCGATTTTTTTCTGGCCCGCCTGGGCGTCACCCTTGACTTCTTGAGCGTGGGCGGAAAAGGTCGAGGCAGCAGCGAAGACCAGGGGGAGTAGCGTCAGCAACAGTTTGTTCATTTTGCGAGGACAATCAGCCGGTATTTGGTTCAATTCAACCGTCCATTATATCTAGCCCCTTGATCCCTTAAGCGTCTCCCCTCACCCCACCGCGCCGCACCATGAAATTTCACGGAACCCAAACCTACGTTGCCACGCAAGACCTGATGCTGTCGGTCAACGCCGCCATTACTCTCAAACGCCCTCTGCTCGTCAAAGGTGAGCCCGGCACCGGCAAGACCATGCTGGCCGAGGAAGTGGCCCAGGCGTTAAATCTGCCGCTGTTGCAGTGGCACATCAAATCCACCACCAAGGCACAGCAGGGTCTGTATGAGTATGACGCCGTGAGCCGCCTGCGCGACTCGCAACTGGCCGATGTAGACGGTGGTGAGCGCGTCAAGGACATCCACAACTACATCGTCAAAGGCGTGCTGTGGCAGGCCTTCACGGCCGACCAGCCGGTGGCGCTGCTGATTGACGAGATCGACAAAGCCGACATCGAGTTCCCCAACGACCTGCTGCGCGAGATCGACCGGATGGAGTTTTACTGCTACGAAACCCGTGAACTCATCAAAGCTAAGCACCGCCCACTGGTCTTTATTACTTCCAACAATGAGAAGGAACTGCCCGACGCTTTCCTGCGCCGCTGCTTTTTCCACTACATCAAGTTTCCCGACGCCACGACCATGACGCAGATCGTGGACGTGCACTTCCCTGGTCTTAAAAAAGAGCTGCTCACGGCGGCCATGAAGACTTTTTACGATGTGCGTAACCTGCCGGGCTTGAAGAAAAAACCTTCCACAAGCGAGCTGTTGGACTGGCTCAAACTGCTGGTGGCAGAGGACATTTCCCTGGCCGCCCTGCACAACCAAGACGACAAGGTGGCCGTGCCACCGCTGGTGGGGGCGCTGCTCAAGAACGAGCAAGACGTGACCCTGTTTGAAAAGCTGGTGTTCATGAACCAGCGCAATCGCTAAACACACGCCACACACACGCAAATCACTATGCAAAAAAACTTACTCATTGAAGGTCTGTCAGACGCCATCGGCTTTGTTGGCGGCGCGCTGCTCGGCTTCTGGCTGGGTCGCCTGCTCGGTTTTGATATTTTTTCAGAAGGCTACGGAAACGCCAGTGTTTTTGGCATTGTTCTGGTTGGTGTGGGGGGCGGGTTGGGCCTGCAACTTGCACGGCGCTGGCGCGCGTCTCGCCGGGGTGAGAAATGAGCTTTGTCGCCCCCATTCACCTGGCGGGTCAGCATGGCTGCTTGGTGCCGCTGACGCCAGCCCACCACGACGAACTGGTAGACGCCGTGCGCGACGGCGAACTCTGGAAGCTCTGGTACACCCTGATCCCCCCGCCCGACAAAATGCAAGCCGAGATTGAGCGCCGTCTCAAGCTCCAAGCCAGTGGCACCATGCTGCCCTTGACCGTGCTAGACGCCAACAGCGGCCGCGCGGTCGGCATGACCAGCTACATGAACATCGACGCGAACAACCGGCGCGTGGAAATAGGCTCCACCTGGTACCGTCAAAGCGTACAGCGCACAGCGCTCAATACCGAATGCAAGCTCATGCTGCTGGCCCACGCCTTCGAGACGCTGAACTGCATTGCAGTGGAGTTTCGCACCCACTTTTTCAACCAGCAAAGTCGGCGCGGCATAGAACGCCTGGGCGCCAAGCTTGACGGCGTGCTGCGCGCGCATCAAATTTCACCCAGCGGCGCGCTGCGTGACACCTGCGTCTATAGCATCGTCGCCAGCGAATGGCCGACGGTGCAGGTGCATTTGCGGTATCGGTTGGAGCGGTGACACCCGGCTGCCTGATTTACGTTTACTGTTTGCAGTAGTGCAGTAACTCCCTTTCTCACCCCGGATTGCTACACTCGGCGAGCCCTTTAATTTCTCACCTTGTCACGTTGTAGCTCCCTCTCTCACCCCGGATTGCTACACTCCAATACGCTATCGGCCAACCTTGTTCTATTGTTGTAGCTCCCTCTCTCACCCCGGATTGCTACACTCCCCTGCTAAGCCCGCAATGGAGAGGGGCCTGTTGTAGCTCCCTCTCTCACCCCGGATTGCTACACTCTGACCCCGCCGGAACCCGCTCCAGCCTTGGCTTGGAGCGGGTTTCTTTTTTCAAAACAGTCTTCAGAACAGCACGATTTGCTGGGCGTTGACTTGTTTTTCCTGAAAAAGTGGCAAACCAATCAGTAGCTTCATGCTGGCATATTGCTTTTCGGTGACGGTCAAAACGCGGATCGAACCCTCTGACGGCAGATTGACTACAAGACGCTTCATGTGCTTTTCTTCGGCATCGTTTCCGTTGAGGATGCGTCCGTACACTGAAAACTGGATCATGTCGTAACCATCGTTCAGCAGGAAGCGCCGGAACTGCGTGTACGCCCGACGCTCAGCCTTGGTGACGACTGGTAGGTCAAATAACACCATCATTCGCATGAATCGCCTTGTGTTCTGCGCCATACATCTTGAGCTGGCTACATCTCGTAGCGGTGTTGTAGAAGCCCGATCAATTTGGGCAATTCAAGAATCAACTCACTGCCTCCGTCATATAGCCGCGCAAACGATTCTGCAGCCTGCTCAATGGATGACAGAGTGCTCATCACGCCCCGAGGCATGGACACATCCACATTCAACAGTCCGACCAATCCTGATTTGTCCGAGGGGCTGAGTTCCTGCTCGTTGTCTGTTTTGCGGTGCGTGGCAACGTGCAAATCAATGATGGGACGATAGGGCTCAATCAAATCATCGGCGAGGTTGAACGCATTCTGTTCGCTGCTGTGAAACAAGCCAATGGTGGGCAGCATTCCATGGGCCACCAAGGCGCGGGCGCAAGCACCGCGCATGACAGCGTAGCCGTAGTCCAGCGCAGCGTTGCACCATCCGTTTTGGCTGCGGTGAAAGCTGCGGCCAAACAACTGCGGAAAGTAATAGGCGCTGGCCTGCGCCTCCATGTTGCCGGTGTCGCCCGAGCGTACCCGCCGCGCATAAGACTCCAGGCGCTCCGCATCGCCCGTGTTCATGGTGCGCAGACAAATCGCCTGATTCCTGATCTTTTGCTGGACGACAGTTGCCCAAGCCCGCTTGCAGGTGGGCTTGTCCATGTCGAGCTGCAAGCGAAGTATCCGCGTCGCACGGCTATGGCTCTGAAACGGAAGAAACACACCGCTGGGCTGATGGTTGTCGCCTGTTGCAAACAGGCCAATGCCGTACTCTGCGCAAGCAGAAAGTACAGGGTGGGTAAGCGTAATTTCCCGGTTGTTCAAGACGATGACCGCGATGTCCTCAAAAGGTACGCGGGCTGATTGTTCCTGCTCAACCACCAGCGAGAAATGCTCTCGCTTGAGCTTGGCTGGTTGGCTGATGATGACGCTACGCCAGACCATGACGCACTTCGGGCGGGGCGGGATAAATATTGCCGAGGATATCGACATGGAATTTCTGGATTGAGAGTGCCGTCTTCACTCCAATTCCATCAATCGCCCCATCTTTGCCAAGCAATTGATTTCGGTCGTGTACCCAGAGATTCAGATTTCCCGTGCCACGATGGCAGCTAGAGTAGTAGCCTTGAATGATGGGTTTGTTCTTTTGTTGAATACGGACAAAGTCATTTGAGTGCAGTGAAAACAAAAACCTGAAGCCCTCATCAATCAACGTCCAATCCTTTTCATCCTTGAACGCAACAATCGCCCGATTCGGAAGCCCCGTCACCTTGTGATGCACGTAAACAGGGATGAGGTGAAATTTCTCTTCTTTGCTGAACACATCCACGCGGAGCATGGAGTCATTCTTGGCAATCCCGCCCCGTAGCGGAATACCGCTCATGTTGCTGTTGACCAGTGTTACTGTGCGAACGATGGGGCCTGTAGGCTTGTCCTCTTTGTCGGGTTTGCGCAGCGGGTTGTCTGGCGGGAAAGCCTTGTTTCCATCGATGCCGAATTTGCTGCCTGCTGCCGCATAGCCCTCCAACCGAGCGCGCAAAGCGGCATAGAGTTTTTCATTCCGGTGCGGGTCAACCAATCGATCCAAGTCTTTGAGTGTGAGGCTGGATACAGATACTTTCTCTGTCACCCGATTGGGCATGTCTTGTGCGGGCGCTGCGGCGTATACCGTGTCTTTATGTGCCGCTCCGCCATTCAGGCGCTGCGGGGCGCGGGAGACAAACAAGGGCTTGAGCGTGCGAATTTCCGCTTCGGAATATGTGCCCAACCGTGCCATGTCCTCGTGCAACGCGGCCATGTCGTCGGTTTTGAGGCGCATTTCCAGCTCATGCCGGAAATGCGCCCAAGGCTCCGGGAAATGGTGTACGAGGCGTTCATGTGCGCTGGGGTTGATGATCTCGCCAGTTGCTGGATCGGGGATGCCTTCTTGTAGAAACTCGATTTCTTTGAGGCGTGAGTAATCGGCCAAAGCCTTCACCATGCCATGACTGCACGCCGCCACAACGGCGGCATCCAGCGCGTGGTGGCGGTCGCTCTCTTCGCGAATCTTGAGCAAGCCCCATCTCGCACGCAAGAAGGCCGTGAGCTGACCGTTGACGACGACGCATCGTTTGTGTTCGCTGTTGTCGGAGAGTTTCAGGAATTGCTCGACATAGTTTTTGAAAAACTTGCAGATGTAGCGCGTGTCGTTGAGGTTTCGATCTCGGAAGCCTTCGGCCTCTTTTTGATCGTAATTCTTGCGCAGCAACCGGTTGCGCTTGGCCATGCGATAGGCCTTGTTGCCGTTGACCCATTCCACAAATCGTCGCCAGCGGTCTCCCTGTTCGCCGCCGGGGAAACTGGTCAGATATTCAAACGCTGTGCGGTTTCCCTTGTTCTGGTTTTCGCAGCTGAGTACGAGTACCTTGTTGTTCTTGCTGTCGTCGTAGCTGCGCGAGTAGGGCAGGGCGTGATCCACCTGTGTGTAGCTCTTGTCTGTGAGAACACGGTCAATGTCCAGCGGCTCCTGCGAATAGGCGCATTGGCCATGTTGCTCCCGGTAGAGCATCCACTTCTCGAATTCGGCGGCCTTGGGCTTGTATTTGAACGTGGCCTCGAAATCCTCTCGTGCCTTTTCGTTTCTGTCCCGAAACTCCTCTTGGAGCTTTTTCACTTTTTTCCGCTCGTCCATCGGGCGAGTCAAATCGCGAGCCATTTCGATGTGTACGGCCTGCGGGCTGCCGTGTGTCTTGACCAGCGCATTGACCACCTTGCGAGCCTGATTCAAGGCTCTGAGCACAACCGGGTTGCGCGGTATGTCCATGTCCTCGCGGAAGAGCAATGTGCCTTGCTTGTCGCGTCCTGTGTAAAACGGAGGCAGGTATTTGTGCTCGCCTTCGCCGAGCTTGAAGCGCTGGCTGTGATGCCCATACTCAGGAATGGCCGCCACGGCTTCGTCGTAGCGCAAGCCTTTCTCCATGTGCGCAACGATGCGCCGTAAAGCCTTGAGCGACAAGTTTGAAAATTTGTCAAATCGCAGCTTCAGCAGTTCAGGAATCATCAGGCTTGAGTTGGGTAGATCAAGTTTGCCGAGTTCAGTTTCAACTTCGGCATCATCCTTGTACACACTGAGCACCCAAGCGATGTTGTCAAACCATTCGGGCTTGCCGTCGAGGGCGGCAACGCTGATTTGCTGCCATGCGTCTGTGAGCTCGGCGCGTTTGAACGTGAGACGCAGTTCGTGCCAAGCTGGCATCTTCACCAGCATTTGATCTTCGGGGTCTTTGGCTTTTTCTTCCTCCGACTGTTTGCCGCTGGGATAGGCAAGCCCGCCGAAGCGGAAGCCATCTGTAAGCAACCCCTTGTTCACCAAGGCATTGCGCAGCGATCTGTATTTGAATTTGTCGGTTGCGTAGGGCAGCAGCAACGCCGCTTGCTGTTCTGCTTCATTGAGTGGGCGACTATCGCCATCCACAATGATGCGCAGGTTGTTGAGCTTGGTCAGCCAGACGTGACGCTCGGCGGTATAGCTGGCTTTGGGGGCGCGGAACTCGGATTTTTCAAACGTGCATTTGCCCAGCATTTTGAGTAGGTCAGCGCCCGCGAGAGCAGGCTTTTGTTCCCAGAACAGCCCGGACTTCCGGTTGCCATTACCGCGAATCAACTCTTCAAATGCATCGCTTGAGTTGGGGTTGCCGAAGCTGCGCTGAGCTTCAAACAGCATTTGCAGTTCTTCATTCAGCAACTTTCGGGCGAGAGCTTTGTTGTAGTCGCCGCGCTTGTTGCGTTGGGCTTCTGGAAATTCGGTAAGCACCATTTCTGCCGCAGTGCGATAGCTCTTTTCTTTCATCAGGGCTGCTGTTTGCGACAAGCCCTGCTTGACTCGTCCGCCTTCATTCTTGGCATCGCCTTCGGCTTGAATTTCTTCGGCCTTGCTGATCCAGTGGAACCCGCGATGTTTGCAGAGGTGATAGATCACCCTGGACCACTCAGTCGGCGTGAGCAGTCGAACAAGTCCGGCAACGCGCAATTGCCAAGCGCCATCTGTGAAACCGGGCTGCTGTTTGAAAAATCCGGCATCTGTAATCATGCCTTCGCGCTTGAGCAGTCGCGTCAGTTTGGTGAGTCGCCATGCGCGGCGATACAAGCGGCGGCGAGTGAGCCGCGCGGTTCTGCGGGCGAGGTTCAAGGATTCGCCTTTGTCTGCGGTTTCGGCTTTGTCAAAACACCGAGCCCCAAGGTCAACAATGCGGTTTTCAGCCAACACGGCCCAGCCTACAGAGGCTATGCCAATGTCCAGGCCAAAGGTCAGTTTTGGGTCTGATGAAGAAGTAGGTGACACGACTCGCTCCCTTTGTGTTTAGAATCTCCCCCTGTAGTAATCCGGGGTGAGAGCCGTTGCTGCAATAAGGAACCACAGTAATGTGGATCCGTATCCAACCCGCTTGGGGGAACCCAAGCGGGTTTCCTTTCTTCTGCCCTCCACTTTCTCTGTCAAGCCCAAGCCGATCTCAGTCTGAAACCCAAAGCTTGCTGCCTATTGAATCGATGTATATACTCAAAAGATATACAAGCAAAAAAGGTGACTGACCATGAACGCACCAATCGCCCCCAAGCACCTGCAAGTCGCCGCCCGCACCACCACCGTCTTCACCTCCGGCAACAGTCAGGCGGTGCGTTTGCCGAAGGACTTTCGCTTGAACTGCAAGACGGTGGAGATTTCTCGACGCGGGGATGAGATTGTATTGCGCGAGAAGACTTTGCTGGTGGGTGATGTGATCGGGAAACTGCCGTCTATCAAAGGCCTGCCCGACGACATCGAAGACTTCCTACCCACCGAGGCCCCCAACATGGAAGGCATCGCGTGAAGTGCCACCTGATTGACACCAACACCTGGATTTACGCCATGAACGGACGACATCCCGATGTGAGAAGTGCGTTGGAATCTTTGCCCATGAACAGCGTCTTTCTGTCCACCGTCGTCCTAGGCGAACTTGCTTTCGGTTGGGAAAACAGCCAGCGACCCAAGGAAACACGCAAAGAGGTTGAGGCATTCCTGGCTCCCTTTCAGCGCATCGGAATTGATGACGGAGTGGCTCGAGAGTTCGGCAAGCTGAGGCAGACCCTGCAATCCAAAGGCCAGCCTATTGGCATGAATGATTTTTGGATTGCAGCGCAGGCGCTCACTCACAAGCTGGTGCTGGTCACGCGCAACACACGAGAGTTTGAGCGCGTGTCTGGTTTGAAACTGGAAAACTGGGTTGCAACATGACCACCCCCAAGTACGCTTTGCTACCACTTGCGCAAGACGGTCATATTTTCAACCGGCTCCCGTGGCGTACTCCCAAAAAAACTTGCATCGTCTTCCTTCGGTCGAAAGTGAACTGCACTTGTGAGCGACAAGCCCCAATCGAATTGATCCCATGCTGATCGACTTTTTCTACACCCTGCGCTCGGCCAAATTGCCGGTTTCGGTCAAAGAGTATTTGACGCTGCTCGAAGCCTTAAAGGCCGGTGTGGTCGGCCCCAAAATGCCGCCACCTGAGAGCGCCGACGAGCCCACGGGCTACAAGGTTGACGATTTTTACTACCTTAGTCGCACCACGCTGGTGAAGGACGAAAAACACTACGACAAGTTTGACCGCGCCTTTGCCGCCTACTTCAAGGGCGTGGAGATGTTGACCGACTTCACCCAAGACATCCCACTAGATTGGCTGCGTAAAAACCTCGAACTCAACCTGAGCCCGGAGGAACGCGCCAAGATCGAGAAGATGGGCTGGGACGAGCTGATGGAGACGCTAAAAAAACGCTTTGAAGAGCAGAAAGAGCGCCACGAAGGCGGCAGCAAGTGGATCGGCACGGGCGGCACTTCGCCTTTTGGTGCCAACGGCTACAACCCGCAAGGCATCCGCATCGGTCAGGAGAAAGGCCGCAACAAGAGCGCGGTGAAGGTGTGGGACCAGCGCGCCTACAAAGACTACGACGACACGCAGGAGCTGGGCACGCGCAACATCAAGGTGGCCTTGCGCCGCCTGCGCAAGTTCGCACGTGAAGGCCACGAGGACGAGCTGGATCTGGACGACACCATCCGCTCCACTGCTGCGAACGCTGGCTACCTGGACATCAAAATGCGGCCCGAACGCCACAACAACGTCAAGGTGCTGCTGCTGATGGACGTGGGCGGCACCATGGACGAGCACATCACGCGGGTGGAAGAACTCTTCAGCGCCGCCAAAACCGAGTTCAAGCACATCGAGTTCTACTACTTCCACAACTGCGTCTATGACTTCATGTGGAAGAACAACCGCCGCCGCTTTGCCGAGAAATTCCCCACTTGGGACATCCTGCGCAAGTACAACAAAGACTACAAACTGATCTTTGTCGGTGACGCCACCATGAGCCCCTATGAGATTTTGCAACCCGGTGGCAGCGTGGAATACAACAATGAAGAAGCCGGGGTCGAATGGCTGCAACGCCTGACCACCACCTTCCCCAAATTCGTCTGGATCAACCCGGAGCCGCAAGGCGTGTGGCACTACCGCCAAAGCATCGCCGTCATCCAGCAGCTCATGAACCAGCGCATGTTCCCGCTCACGCTAAAAGGGCTGGAAGAGGCGATGCGCTTGCTGACCAAGTGAAGTAAGCACAAATTACAATCCACCGCTCCTCCTCGTAGTTCAATGGATAGAACGGATGCCTCCTAAGCGTCAGATACAGGTTCGATTCCTGTCGAGGGGACCAGTCCACAGCTACCCCGATTGAAGTTGAAAACCATGACCCGTTTTTCTATGCAACGCTTCCTGCGTTTCGGTTTAGTGCTTGCCAGCCTGGCAAGCGTCGCCCTATCGGCCACCGCCGCCGAAGGCGACTACCCCGCCAAACCCATCTCCATCGTGGTGGCCTACGCCCCCGGCGGCCAGGGCGACACCTTTGCGCGGCTGGTGAGCGAGCGCTTGGCCATTGCCTACAAACAGTCGGTGGTGGTGGACAACAAGCCTGGCGTGTCGGGCACGGTGGGCACGCGCCTGGCGGTGAAGTCGCGCAACGATGGCTACACCTTGTTGCTGGGGCAAACCGGCGAGATGGTGGTGAACCGGGTCATCATGAAAGATCTGGGTTACGACCCACTAAAAGAGCTGATCCCCGTGGTGATGATTGGCAACGCACCGCTGGTCTTGCTGGCCTCCGCCAGCGCGCCGTACAACAGCCTGACCGAGCTGATTCAAATGGCCCGCGCCAAGCCGGGCACGTTCAGCTACGGCTCGGTCGGCGCTGGCACGCCCGGCCATCTGTCTGCCGTGGCCTTGACCATGGGCACCAAGCTGGACATGACACACATCCCCTACAAAGGCGTGGGGCCGCTGCTGACCGATTTGATGACGGACCGCATCCAGCTCTTCTTCAGCAGCGCCTCAGCCGCCATGCCGCACATCAAGGGCGGCAAGCTCAAGGCGCTGGCGGTCACCTCACCGCAGCGCATGAAGTCGCTGCCACAAGTGCCCACGGTGGCTGAGGCCACCCTGCCCGGCTTTAGCTACAGCCTGTGGGGTGGTTTGTTTGCGCCAGCGGACACGCCTGCCGCCATTGTGCAAAGCCTGAACCGCGAAGTGAACGCCATCATGGCGTCCACCGAGATTCACAACCGCTTTGTGGCCGAGGATTTGGCCGTGCCTAAAAACACCCCCGCAGAGTTTGCTGAGTACGTCCGCACCGAAGCTATCAAGTTTGAGAAGGTCGTCAAGGATGCCAATATCAAGATTGAAAATTGAAATTAACTTAAACACACCATGAAACTTATCGTTATCCCCGGCGACGGCATTGGCCCGGAAACCATGGCGGTTGCTGTTGAAGTGCTGCACGCGGTCAACCAAAAATTTGACCTCAAACTGTCCATGGAACATGAAATCGCTGGCCATGACAGCTTGCTCCAGCGCGGCGCCACCGTCACGCCCGAGTTGCTGGCCAAGGTGCGCGCTGCCGACGGCCTGCTGCTTGGCCCCATGGCCACCTATGACTTCAAGGACGAGGCCAAGGGAGAGATCAACCCGTCCAAATTCTTCCGCAAGAGCCTGGACTTGTTTGCCAACATCCGCCCGGCCCGCACCTACCCCGGCGTCAAAACGCTCACCGGCCCGTTCGATCTGGTCGTGGTGCGCGAGAACACCGAGGGCTTTTACGCCGACCGCAATGTAGAGTCCGGCAACAGTGAAATTTTGGTGACACCCGATGTCGCCATTTCTTTGCGCCGCATCACGCGCCATTGCTGCGAGCGCATTGCGCGCAGCGCCTTTGAGCTGGCCTCGCTGCGCCGCCAGCATGTGACCCTGGTGCACAAAGCCAATGTGCTGCGCGTGACCGATGGGATTTTTCTGGACGAATGCCACAAAGTGGCCAAAGAGTTCCCTCAAGTGAGAATGGACGACTTCATCGTCGACGCGATGATGGCCCATGTGGTGCGCGACCCGGCACGCTTTGACGTGATCGTCTCGACCAATATGTTTGGCGACATCTTGTCTGACCTCACCGCCGAGTTGTCGGGCAGCCTAGGCCTGGGCGGCTCACTCAATGCCGGAGCCGAGCACGCCATGGGCCAGGCCGCACACGGCTCGGCCCCCGACATCGCAGGCCAGAACAAAGCCAACCCCTTCTCGCAAGTGATCTCTGCCGCCATGCTGCTGACCTGGCACGGCCAGCGCCGCGCTCTGCCCGCTTACCTTGCCGCTGCCCGAGCTATAGAGCAGGCGATGGAAGCCACGATTGCGGCGAGCGAATGCACGCGCGATGTGGGTGGCAGCTTGGGCACGCGAGAGACGGGTGTGGCTTTACTCAAGCGGCTTTGAAACCTGATGAAGTCAGGGTTTACTCAATCGTCACATTGGCTTCCTTGACCGTCTTGCCCCAGCGCGTCAAGTCCTGACTAATCTGCAGCCGCATTTCACCCGGGGTGAACAACATCGGCTCATAGCCCTCTTTGCGGATAGCCTCTTGCACTTCAGGCTCCCGCATCACAGCGTTCAAAGCGGGAACCAGCTTGTCCATGACCCTAGCAGGCAAGCCGGGTGGGCCGACGATGCCAAACCAGATGCTGGCATCTAAACCCGGGAAGCCGGACTCGGCCAGCGTCGGCGTCTCGGACAACAGCGTGCTGCGCTTGGCCGATGTCACGGCCAGCGGCATGATGCGACCCGCCTTGATATGCGTTGCCGCAGCGCCCAGCGACGAGAACAACACGGGGATATGGCCGCCCAGCAATTCGACCATGGCCGGCGCCCCGCCCTTGTAGGGCACATGGGTAATATTCACGCCCGCTGCCGCCTTGAACTGCTCACCCGCGAGGTGACCCACACCACCGATACCGGATGTGCCGTAGCTCCAGGCTTCGGGTTTTTGCTTCATGAGTTCGATTAATTTTTTCAGATCGGTTGCCGCAGAATTGGCGGGGGTCACGATCACCGTGCCGCCACCTCCGACCATCGCAATGGGCGTGAAATCGGTGAGTGGGTTGTAAGCGGTCTTACGCATGTTGGGCACGATCGTCATCGGGCCGGAGTCGGTGATGTGCAGCGTGTAGCCATCAGCCGGGGCGCGGGCCAGAAGTTCCGCCGCGATTACGCCGCCCGCGCCTGCACGGTAATCCATCACGATGGGCTGGCCGAGGATTTTGCTCAAGCGTTCTGCGATGGGTCGGATGAGATTGTCGGCACCCCCGCCGGGGGCGTAGCCGACCACCATGCGAATAGGTTTGTCGGGATAGTCGGCCCACGCGGAAGCGGCGCTGAGACCCAAGGCGATGATGGAAAGAAGCAATCGCGAGAACTTAGGCATGTCGTGACTCCTTGTTATTGCATGGTTATTGCGTGGAAAACACTTGGCTCGGCTGCAACAATCCTTTGACCTCAATCGCATTGCCGGATGGGTCAAGCACCAGAAAAACCGTCTGCTCACGCGGCGTACCGATGAAAATCCGGGTCGGCGCCATGGCAAACGGCACCTTGGCTTGGCTCAGTCGGTTGAGCATGCTGTCGTAGTCGCCGGGTTCAACAATCACGCCGAAATGGCGCAGCGGATAGTTGTCTTTGCCGATGTTGACGGAGCGATGCGCCGCTTCAACTTCCGATAGCTGCGCCACCAAGTGGTGACCGAAAAATTCGAAATCAATCCGGTCGTCTTGCACCCGGGTTGCGGTGCAACCCAACAGGTCTCGGTAGAACGCCAGTGTCGATTCAATGTCCCGAATCGGGAAAGAAAAGTGAATCATTGCAATCTTCATGAATCCGGTCCTTTCAAGTGCATCGTCAAAACATCATTCCGCACTGTGCGCGGCAGGCGTTAACACAATCGCCCCTCTCGTCGTTCGCCCCTCCAGCAAGCGATGCGCCTGGGCCGCCTCATGTAGCGGCAGTGTGGCTTCAATATCGAGTCGTAGGGTTGGATCTGCCAGCAGTTCAAACACCTCCTCGCACATGGCCAGCAAGTCGCTGCGCTTGGCGATGTAGCTGCGCAAGGTGGGGCGACACACCCACAGTGATTTGGCATGCAGCTCTTGCAGCGCAAACCCTTCCACTTGGCCCGAGGCTGTACCGAAGTTCACCACCAGCCCTTTGGGCTCAAGGCAGGCCAGCGAACCCATGAAGGTGTCGCGCCCGACTGAGTCATACACCACACTCACGCCTTCGCCTTGGGTGATGCGTTTCACCTCATCGACAAAATTGTGGGTCGAATAATTGATGACGAAATCTGCGCCCAGTTCACGCGCGGTGCTCGCCTTGATATCGCTGCCCACGGTCGCCACCACTCGCAAGCCCAGCCGCTTGGCCCATTGCACCAGGATCTGCCCCACGCCGCCCGCCGCGGCATGGATCAGCACCATGTCGCCCGGCTTCAATGGCCTCATTTGCTTGAGCAGGTATTGCGCTGTCAAGGCGCGCACCAGACCCGCCGCTACACGAACGTCGCTTAAAGCCGCTGGTACCTTGACCGCGCGCTCGGCGGGCAAGGCCACATGGGTTGCATAGCTGCCCACCCCGGCGTTGGTGTAGGTCACCCGGTCGCCAATCTGGAAGCCTTCAACATCGCGCCCGACTTCGATGACCCGCCCCACCGCGTTGATACCCGGGACGAAAGGCGGCTCAGAGTTGTGTGAGTGCGGTTGACCCGCACGCAAATAAATATCGACGAAGTTAACGCCGATGGCCGTGTGCTCAAGCACCAGTTGGTCGGCTTGTGCGGTCGGCATCGGTATAGCGCGCGGCTCAAGCACTTCTGGGCCGCCGAGGCGGGTCACGAATACGGCATAGGGAGATTGCATATAACGCTTGAAAATTGTTGACCTTAGCGGCCAGTGAAGTGTGGCCTGCGTTTTTCGGCGAATGCGCGCACGCCTTCAACGTAATCTTCGCTGCCATTGGCCGCATCGATGGCGGCCTGTGCTTGCGGTGAATGGTGTTGTTCCGGGTTTTGAAGAAATGCGTTCACACTGAGCTTGACGGCCTTCAGCGTCAGAGGGCCGTTGTCGGCTATCGCGTTGGTCAGCTCTTGCACCGCTGCGTCGAGCTGGGCGGCGGGCACCACGCGGCTGACAAACCCCATGCGCAGTGCTTCTTGTGCATCGAAGATTCGCGCTGAGTAGAAAATATCGTAGGTGTTTTGCACGCCGATCAATGCGATAAAGCGACGCACACCCGCTTGGTCATAGCCCAGGCTGAGCCGACCGGCCGGCATGCGAAAACGTGCGTCGTCCGCACAGATACGGATGTCACAGCCCGCAGCCAAACCCAAACCACCGCCCATACAAATGCCCTGGATTTTGGCAATGGTCGGCTTGCTGGCCCGCACCGGTGCCAAGTAGGCGGCATCCACCAAGCCTTTGTAGTTCTGCTGGGCCAGGGCATCGGTGCGCTCAGCGCCGAATTGCGAGATATCCGCGCCAGAAACAAAGGCCTTGTCGCCATCTCCCATCAAGACGATGGCCCGGATGGCCGGGTCGGCGTCAAGCTCTGCGATGCGCGTTGGCAGGTCTTGCCACATCTGAGTTGTCAGCGCGTTGAACTTGCTGGCATTGGAGAAAACAACATGGCCCACAGTACCAATTTTCTGAACAAGAATATTTGCCAATCACGGCCTCCCAGCGTAGGTTTGGATGTCAAATTTCAATTCAATGTACACCAAATAATTTAGTGGCTATAGTGAGCCGCTGTGTCAGCCGCTGAAACTATTCAACCGCCAAAAACATGAACTCTAACCCAGTGCCTTGCGGGATTTTGAACGCCTTTCTTCACGGAGGGCGCCGAACTTTTCAGCGCGTGCTTTGTGTAGCGCTCATGAGCTTCGCCACATGCGCGCTCGCCCAGAGCTACCCCGTCAAGCCTATCCGTCTCATGGTGGGTTATGCGCCTGGCGGCTTGACAGATGGCGTAGCCCGTACCTTGGCACCACGGCTGTCCGAGGTCTTTGGTCAACAAGTGGTGGTTGAAAATCGGGGTGGTGGCGGCAGCACCATCGGTACAGACGTGGTCGCCAAAGCGCAGGCCGACGGCTACTCGCTGCTCATGGCCGACCAAGCGCTGATCAGCAACGCCAGCTTATTTCAAAAGCTCCCCTACGACACCCTCAAAGACCTGCAGCCCATCGCTTTAGTGGGGGCCGCCAGCTCGGTGATCGTTGTGCATCCATCGCTCGCGGTGCGCGACTTGAAAGCACTGATCGCGTTGGCCAAAAGCAAGCCCGGCGCTCTTAACTATGCCTCGGGTGGGAACGGCACCTTGACCCATTTGGCTGGTGAGCTGTTCAAGCAGGTAGCGGGTGTGGACATCATGCATGTGCCCTACAAAGGCGCAGGGCTCGCGGTGGTGGATTTGCTGGGAGGGCAGGTGCCCATGATGTTCAGCAGCATCGGCCCGGTCGCGCAACACATCAAATCGGGCAAGGTGACTGCCCTTGCTGTCACGGGCGAGAGTCGCTCCTCTGCCCTGCACGATGTACCCACCTTGGCGGAGCTAGGCCTTGCGCCTGCCACCGTGGTGGGTTACTGGGGCATGTTGGCCCCGGCGGGTACGCCGAGTGACGTGTTGGAGAAGCTCAATAACGCGGTTAACGCCACGGTCAAACGCCCCGACATTTACCAACGCCTGGTCGATCAGGGTGTGGAGCCCGCCGGTGGCACCTCGTCGAACTACGAAAAAATCCTGCGCCTTGAAATCCCCAAATGGGCCGAGGTCATCAAGCGCGCCAACATCAAAATTGACTAAGAACTTGTCCGTAAATAGTGGATAATGACTTTCCATGCGCGATATCAGCGCGTGGAGGGAAGATGGCAAAAACCAAAGCATGGGAAGTCACCGATGAGTTTTGGAGCCGTGTTGAGCCGCTGATTCCGGTGCGTCAACGCGTTGCAGATCAAACCTACACCCGAAAGTCCGGCGCCGGACGCAAGCCCAAAGACCCCCGATTGGTATTTGAAG
>JANXSU010000200.1 GCA_025356545.1 Comamonadaceae bacterium | reverse complement strand
GCTGATTTTGGCGGGCCATACCCTGCTCCATGTTGCCCTGGGCTGGGTCTTGGGTTTGTCGGGCGATGAAGCGCACTACGCCCTCTACGCCGCTCATCTCGATCTGAGTTATTACGACCACCCACCTCTGGTCGGCTGGATTCAGTGGCCTCTGGTGGCCTTAGATACGCCACCGGGCCTGCTACGCGCGATTCCGCAGGTGCTGTGGGTGATCACCGCCGTTTTGGTGTACGTCATCGCACAGCGTTTGCAGGGCATTTTTTCACCGTCGTCTGATGCAGACGTCAGTGTAGGTTCCAACGTGAATTCAAACGTGCCTTCAACGGCCGGCCTATGGGCTGTGATGGCCTTTGGTGTGGCGCCTATCTTTCACATCTTGGGCATTGGCCTGCTACCCGACACGCTGCTGATGACGCTCACCGCTGCCGTGCTCTTGCAAACCCTGCGCATGCAAGACGCTGCTGAGGTAAGACGGCTTCAAGCTTGGCTGCTGCTGGGCGCCCTCTTGGGCCTGGCGGGTTTGGCCAAGTACACGGCTATTTTTGTCGCGATACCGGTGGTCATCTGCCTCATCGTGGCGCACGGCTGGCGCGTGTTGTGGGCACGCGGGCCATGGTTGGCGTTGGCGCTGGCCGTTGGTCTGGTGCTGCCTGTGTTTGTGTGGAACGCGCAGCACGACTGGATCTCGTTTGCTTACCAGCTGCACCATAGCTCGGGCAGCCAGTGGCAGATCTCCCAGATGGGGCTGTTTTTGGTGGCGCAGTGCTTGCTCTATCTCTTGTTGACTTGGGGAGTATTTGGTCTGCGGTGGCTCAATACGCAGGGCCGAAGTCCACTCCTGTGCCGATCTGAGCTGAGCCTGCTGACTTTCTTTGCCCTGCCTTTTGGGGTGCTCATGGCCTTGTCCGGTGGTGGCTCAGGCCTGCCGCACTGGACGGCACCGGCTTGGGTCGCGCTGGCTCCGTTCGCCGGTGTGGGCCTGGCGGCGCTGTGGGCCACGGGTCGGCGGCGTTTGATCTGGGTGCTGGGCAGTTTGCAAGGGGCTTTGTGCTTGGCGCTGTACGCCCTCATGCTCAGCGCCGGGCCATCCTGGATCAGCAGCGAAAAACCACCCGAACCCATCAACCCTTTCACTGATTTTTACGGCTGGGACACAGCGGCTGCCAAAGCCCAGCAGCTCGCACAAACCCACCAAGTCCATCGCCTCGCCGTGCAAAACTGGACGCTGGTCAGCCGCTTGGCCTGGTACGCGCGCCCGCTGCCCGTGCATGTGCTGGACGCCGCGTTTGACCAGTCGCTGTTGTGGTCGGGCGAGCTGCCTTTGGGTGCGGATGTGCTGCTGATGGACTGGTCGCAAATGGCCTACCAGTTGCCTGTGGGTGCAGGCCAGTTCCAAAGCTGCACACCGCTGGAAGCCTTCCCCGTGCAACATTGGGGCCGGCCGGTGGCCCATTTTGCTTTTTATCTCTGCCGGGGCTGGGGTGGCAAGCCGCAGCCAAAACGTCAGGACACACCATGAACCCAGACACCACGCAACCCTCCCCCGTTCGCACTGAGCTTGTCGAAGGGCAGCAAGGTTTCGACCCTTCGACGAGCTCAGGACAGGCCAAGCTCAACCCGAACGGTGCTGTGTCCTCTATACGACCCTGGCACTGGACGCTGCCTCTGATCTTGGCCGTGCTCACCGCCCCGTTGTGGCTCAGTTTTTTTGAGCCCCACGTTTTCTACTTCTTCAATCGAAACCTGCAAGCCTTGCCCGATCTCACCTGGTCTTTGTTCTCGTTGTTGGGCACAGGTTGGGGCATCTTGGCGGTGACCTCGCCCGCCCTGTGGTTGCGCCCGCGCCTCGTGCTGGCCTGGGTGTGTGCTGCGCCACTGGCGGGGGTGTTCACCCGCATGGGCAAAAGCTGGGCCAACAGCGTGCGCCCGCTAGAGGTGTTGGACGCGTCCACAGTTCACGTTATTGGCGAGCCGCTGTATGTCGCTGCCATGCCCTCGGGCCACACGCTCACCGCCTTTGCGGCGGCTACGGCGCTGTACTTTGCGCTGCCCGCTTTGAAGCGTAGTCGCCATCTGTGGTTGTTTGCGCTGGCGCTGGGTGTGGGCCTGTCGCGCATGGGCGTGGGCGCGCACTGGCCGGCCGATGTGGCCATGGGCGTGGCGCTGGGCCTGCTCTGTGGCCTGTCGGGTGCTTGGCTGTGTGGTCGCATACCCGCGCGGCATCAGCAGGTGCAAAGCTGGGTCACGCGCGTGATGGCGCTGCTAGGGTGCTACGCCCTGTATGTACTGCTGACCGACCCCATGGGTTTTGTGCAAAACATGCCCACGCAGGTTGTGCTGGCCGGTTTTTTGGTCATCAATCTCGCGGTCTTTTTTGTCAAGACTTTCAAATCAATAACCCCTCCCTCTGACGCATTAGGCACACCATGATCCTCTATGACCTCGTAAACCAAAAGCAAGCCCACTTTAGCCCCAACTCCTGGCGCGTGCGCATGGCGCTGGCACACAAGGGGCTGTCGTATGAGGTGAGTGACCTGCTGTTTGGTGGCGTGCCCCGCATCAGTCCCACGGGCGAGAAGCGCACCATCCCCACCATCGAGCACGCGGGCCGCCAAGTCACCGACAGTTGGGAGATCGTGCGCTACCTGGACGACGCCTTCCCCAACACGCCGCGCCTGATTGCCGACGCGACCCACAGCGCCGAGAGCCACGTCCTCAAGTTCTTCCAGTACTGGGTGCAGACCACCTTGCACGCTGGCATCGCCCGGCTCGTCATGCTGGACTTGCACAACAGCCTGCACCCGGACGATCACGCTTACTTTCGCAGCTCGCGCGAGAAGCAAATTCAAAAAACGCTGGAAGATTTTCAAGCCGGGCGCGAGACCCGCGTTGATGACTTTCGCAAGTCGCTCCAGCCGCTGCGCCTGGCCCTGGCTCATGGCCCGTTTGTCAGCGGCGACCAACCTGGCTACGCCGACTACCTGGCCTTCGGTGCCTTCCAATGGGCACGCCTGAGCAGCCCCTTCAAGGTGCTGGCCGAGGACGACGTGGTTCATGCCTGGTTTGAGCGCTGCCTTGATTTGTACGACGGCCTGGGTCGGCGCGAGCTTGCGGCTTGATTTGGGTTAAATTCCATTCAAATTTCAAGTGCAAATCGGGCTGTAAGCCAATAAAATATAGAGTAAGCAGCTATAAAATAAATAGCAAATACGGCTCACTCCCGACATTCAATCCCTCACAGAAGTGACTGAACTGCTATTCCCCAGTCCCCTGATCTGCGCCGTCGGCCTGCTGGCGGGCGTGCTGGGCGGCGTCATCGGTTTTGGCACCACCATTTTGCTCATGCCGCTGCTGGTGCACTTCTACGGCCCCACGCTGGCCGTGCCCATCATTGCGCTGGTGGCCGCTGTGGCCAACTTCACGCGGGTCGTGCTGTGGCTGCGCGCCATCGACTGGCGCGTTTGCGCGGTGTACAGCGCCACCGCCGTGCCCTGTGTTGTGCTGGGGGCCAACACCCTGGTGCGCATCAACCCGCGCCTGATCGAGCTGATGCTGGGCGGCTTTCTCCTGCTGATGATCCCCGTGCGTCGCTGGTTGCGGCGGCAGACCTTTCAACTGAGCTTGGGCCACATGGCTGTGGTGGGCGCGGTCATCGGCTACCTGACCGGTCTGGTCGCCACCACCGGGGCCATCAACACCCCCTTCTTCCTTGCCTACGGTTTGACCAAGGGCGCCTACATCGGCACCGAAGCCGCCAGCTCCCTGGTCGTGCTGCTGGCCAAAGGCGCGGCCTTCCATCAGCTTGGCGTCATCGACCCCGCCGCCATTGCTCAGGGGCTGATGATTGGTGCGTTTGTGTTGGTCGGGGCAACCCTGTCCAAGCGCCTGGTGCTGCAATTGCCAGAGCGCTACTTCATCTGGCTGATGGAGGGGGTGATGATGGTGTCTGGTGTGTCGATTTTGGGGATGGCTTGGGGGTGAGGTTTTGGCTTGGCGCATGAGGTGAGCGTTGCCATTTTTTTGAAATTGGCTTACCATGCGTCTTACTTTATGTGAGGCCAACCATGGAAACCATCACCCTCTCCAGCAAAGGCCAGTTGGTCATCCCCAAGGCCGTTCGGCACAGCGCACACTTGGCCTCCGGCGACGTCTTGTCTGTGCGCTATGTGGACGGTGAAATCCGCCTCAAGCCCGTGACGGGGGCGCTGCCCACTTCACTGGACGAGGTGGCGGGTTGTCTGGCCAAGCCGGGGCGCAAGCCCCTGAGTGAGGCGCAAACCCAAGCCGCCGTCAAGGCCCAACTCAAAGCCAAGTTCAAGGTGGGGAATGCAGCCGCATGATCGCGCTAGACACCAACCTGCTCGCGCGCCTGTTGCTGTGTGACGATAAAAAACAGCACGCTCGCGTGGTGGACTTGATGGCCAGCAAGCAAGACTTCACCGCCCCGGTCACTGTGATGCTGGAGTTGGTTTGGGTGCTGGAAGTCAACGGCTGCAGCACCGACGACATCGTGCGCGGCCTGCATCTTCTGCTGGGCCTACCCAACTTCAAACCGCAGCAGGCCGACGCGTTGCGCCAAGCACTGCTTGGCTATGCCCAAGGCCTGGACTTTGCCGACGCCCTGCACCTAGCCCTGAGCCACAGCAGCCAAGAGCTGGCCACCTTTGACAAGGCTTTTGCCCGCAAGGCAGGCAAGTTGGGGTTGATGCCGCCGGTGGTGGCGGTTTAAAAAAGCCGAATACTGGAATAAAAACGGCACTCAAAGGTGCCGTTTTTACAGAGAGCTCTCAATGAAAAATCGGCCTGAAAACCTTTAAATACTAGCGTGAGTAGCTATTAAATAAATAGCAACTCACGCGCTGACCTCAAGCCACCCCAGCCTTCACCTTCAAGCGCCAAGCATGCAACAGCGGCTCGGTATAACCACTCGGTTGCTCCAGCCCTTTAAACACCAAATCACACGCCGCCTTGTAAGCCGCTGAGGTCTCAAAGTTACCCGCCATGTTTTTGTACAACGGGTCACTGGCGTTTTGGCCGTCCACCACGGCAGCCATGCGCTCGAAGGTGGCTTTCACTTGGGCTTCATTGGTGATGCCGTGCAGCAGCCAGTTGGCGATGTGCTGGCTGGAGATGCGCAGGGTGGCGCGGTCTTCCATCAGGCCGACGTTGTGGATGTCAGGCACTTTGGAGCAGCCCACGCCCTGGTCGATCCAGCGCACCACGTAGCCCAGAATGCCCTGCGCGTTGTTGTCCAGCTCTTGCTGGATTTCTTCGGCGGTCCATTTGGGTTTCACGGCCACGGGTATGGTCAACAGGCCGGTGAGCAGCTTGTCTTCTTGGGCGCGTGCACCTTTGCCGGTGGCTTGTTTTTCCAGCTCGTCTTGCAGAGCCGACACGTTGACCTGGTGGTAGTGCATGGCATGCAGTGTGGCGGCGGTGGGCGAGGGCACCCAGGCGGTGTTGGCACCGGCCAGGGGGTGCACTACTTTTTGCTGCATCATCGCGGCCATCAGGTCGGGCATGGCCCACATACCTTTGCCGATCTGGGCGCGGCCTTTGAGTCCGCAGGCCAGGCCGACTTGCACGTTGCTGGTCTCATAGGCGGCAATCCAGTCCGTGCCCTTCATGGCGGCTTTGCGGATCATGGGGCCGGCGTGCATGGCGGTGTGCATTTCGTCGCCAGTGCGGTCCAGGAAGCCGGTGTTGATGAAGGCCACGCGGCTCTTGGCGGCGGCGATGCAGGCCTTGAGATTGACGCTGGTGCGGCGCTCTTCGTCCATGATGCCGAGCTTGACGGTGTTCTCGGGCAGGCCCAGCAGCGTCTCCACCCGTGCAAACAACTCGGATGTAAAAGCCACTTCAGCCGGGCCGTGCATCTTGGGTTTGACGATGTAGATGGAGCCGGTGCGCGAGTTGCGAATGCCGTTGCTGGTCAGGCCTTGCAGGTCATGCAGGGCGATGGCGGTGGTGATGACGGCGTCCAGGATGCCTTCAAAAATCTCGGAACCGTCGCCACACAAAATGGCGGGGTTGGTCATCAGGTGGCCGACGTTGCGCAGGAACAGCAGCGAGCGGCCATGCAGCTTGACCTCTTCACCGGCCACACCGGTGTAAACGCGGTCGGCGTTGAGGCGGCGCGTGAGGGTCTTGCCGCCCTTGCTCAGGGTCTCCACCAGCGTGCCTTTGAGGATGCCCAGCCAGTTGTCATAGGCCAGCACTTTGTCGTCCGCATCGACCACGGTGACCGAGTCTTCCAGGTCGAGAATGGTGGACAGCGCCGCTTCGATCAGCAGGTCGCTCACACCTGCGGCATCGCTCCGGCCGATGGTGGTGCTGCGGTCGATTTGGATCTCGATGTGGATGCCGTTGTTGCGCAAGAGGATGGCTTTGGGCGTCGCCGCGCTGCCTTGGTAGCCGATGAATTTGTTGACGTCGGCCAAGCCACTGGTCTTGCCGTTTTTGAGCGTCACCACCAGCTTGCCACCTTGAACGGTGTAGCTGCTGGAGCCGATGTGTGAGCCGCTGGCCAAGGGGGCCACGCGGTCGAGCACGTTGCGGGCGTACGCGATGACCTTGGCGCCGCGCAGCGGGTTGTAGGCCTTGCCGTCAGCACTGAGCTTGGTCGCGCCTTTGGTCTCGGGCAGCACGTCCGTGCCGTACAGCGCGTCGTACAGCGAGCCCCAACGGGCGTTGGCGGCGTTCAGCGCGTAGCGGGCGTTCAGGATGGGCACCACCAGTTGCGGGCCAGCTTGCACGGCGAGTTCAGCGTCCACATTGGCGGTGTCGCTGGCCACCGTGGCGGGCACGGGCACGAGGTAGCCGATCTTGGTGAGGAAGGCGCGGTAGGCCTTCATACTCTTGATGGGGCCGGGGTTGGCCTTGTGCCAAGCGTCCAGGTCAAGCTGCATGCGGTCGCGCTCGGCCAGCAGAGCGGTGTTTTTCGCACCCAGTTCGTGGGCAATGGCGTCAAAGCCTTTCCAGAAACCGGCGCTGGTAACGCCCGTGCCGGGCAGCACTTTGTCTTCGATGAAGCGGTACAGGTTGGTGGCGACTTGCAGGCGGTGGGCTTTAGTGCGGGGTGTGGTGGTGTTGGTCATGGTGGTTCAACTTAGTCCAGGGCTATAAAAATTCAAAAAAAGAAAAACTTAAACGGATTCAAAAAAACCGAGCACATCGGTCAGCGTGCTGCCGGTGCGGGTGGGCTGCGTGCCCAGTTCTTCAAACGGCAGTTGGTAGCGGTTCACCCACAGGGTGGGGTAGCCATACCAAGTGGCGGCCAGGGCATCCCAGCTGTTGCAGCTGACAAAGGCGATCTGGCTGGCTTTCAAGCCCGTGGCCTGTTCACCCAGGGCATAGGCCTCGGGGGCGGTCTTGTACAGGCGCACGGCGTCCACGCTGATGACGTGGTCCAGCAGACCCTCCAGCCCCGCGCTGCGCACGGCAATGCCCAGCATGTCCGGGTCGCCGTTGGACAGGATGCCGGTGACGATGCCACGGGCCTTGAGCGCTTGCAGCACCGCCTTGTTCTCAGGAAAAGCGCTCAGGTGGCGGTACTGGTTCATGAGCTGCGCTTCATGCTCGGGGCTCAGCACCAGCTTTAGGCGCTTGCAGGCGTAGCGCAGGCCAGCGCGGGTGAGCTCCCAAAACGGCTGGTAGTGCGCGCCATGGTTGCTAGTGGTGACGAGCCGGGTGTATTCGATTTGCTTGTCGCGCCACAGCACGCTCAAGGTGCTGCCCTGGCCGGGAAAGAGCTGCTCGGCCAGCAGGCCCACGCTGTACACGTCTAGCAGCGTGCCGTAGGCGTCGAAAAGCACGGCCTGCGGGTGTTGGGCGAGCTGTGAGTGGATTTTTTCCATACCGTTACTCTATTTGATACTTTAATAATGATTAATAGTGTAAATATTAATTTATTAAGTACAAAAAGTATTCAATCTTGACGTAAACCATTTTCCATCATGGCAGTTGGACTGAGGATCGTGCCAAGACATGAACGAGATATGCGTGTTTAGTCGGCGTACACGCCTGCAGAGCGGATCACCGGACCCCATTTTTGGATTTCCGATTGGAGCCAGCTTCTCAGGCCCTCAGGGGTTTGTTTGGCGTCTGGCACGATCTCGGCACCGAGATCGATCATGCGGTTTGCAAAGGTCGGATCTTTCAGAGCCGTGCGCAAGGCTGCGTTGAATTTCTCGACCACGGCGATGGGCGTGCCTTTAGGCGCATAAACACCGTGCCAGACGATCACCTCAAAGTCTTTGAGACCGCCTTCACTCAGAGTGGGTGCGTCCGGCAGCGCGCGGATGCGTTCTTTGGTGGTTACACCAAAAAGTTTGACGGTGCCCGCCTTGATGTGTTGCGTGGTTTGTGTGGTCTGGTCGCATAGCAAATCCACCTGACCACCCAGCAACGCATTGAGCGCCGGTGCGGTGCCTGAGAAGGGCACAGTGGTCACATCAGCGCCCAGTGCCTTTTGAAACAACATGCCGCACAGGTGAGACACGGCCCCCAGACCCGCATTCGCGAGGTTGATTTTGCTCGCATTGGTTTTGACGTAAGCCATGAGTTCTTGCAGATTTTTGGCAGGCAAGTCTTTGCGGCCCAGCAGCGTCATGGGCACATCCACGACTTGGCCTACATATTCAAAGTCAGTCAAAGGGTTAAACGCCAGCTTGCGGTACAGCGCAGGCGCGGTGGACATGCCGTTGTGGTGAATCAAAAATGTGTAGCCATCGGGCGCGGCTTTGGCGACATAGCTCGCAGCCAGTGTGCCGCCTGCACCCAGCTTGTTTTCGACCAACACGGTTTGCCCCAGGGGTTTGCTCATGGCGGCGGCCAAGGTGCGGGCCACGATGTCGGTGGGGCCACCGGCGGCAAAGGGAACGATCAGGCTGATCGGCTTGGCGGGGTAGGTCTGGGCAATGGCGCTGCTGGCACCTAACACCATGCCCATGCTGGCCGTTAGTGTGATAAAGCCAATGAGACGGCGGTGATGGCGCATGGTCGATGATCCTTAGGGTGAATAAAAGAAAGCTCGAATCCTCTAGCAAGCGCGTGCAAAACACATGGGTATTTACCCTTTGATTTGCATTTGAGACGCGGGGTTGGAGGTCATTACACTTGGAACTACGATGAACACTATCCCCCCGGTTTCTTTTGCGCAGCAGTTGACCGAGTTACGCACTTACCTGCTGAAGTTCGCACGGCTTCAGTTGCGCAATGAGGCTTGGGCCGAAGACGCTGTGTCTGAAACTGTGCTTGCAGCCCTGGCTAAGCCGCAGTCGTTCAGCCAGCGCTCCCAGCTCAAGACCTGGTTGGTCGGTATCCTTAAACACAAGATCATTGATGCGCTGCGCCTGCATGGCCGAGAGGTCAGCTCGTCCCCCGCCGATGACGATGAGGGTGACTTGCTGGACACCCTGTCCTTCAAGCCCGATGGGCACTTTGTGCAAGCACCGGCCGACTGGGGCAACCCCGAGCAAGAGTTAGGCAGTCGGCAATTCTTTGAAGTGCTGGAAGCTTGTGCTGATAAATTACCCGCAATGCAGGCACGTTTGTTCTTGATGCGGGAGTGGCTGGAGTTGTCGAGCGAAGAAGTTTGTAAGGAATTGACGCTTACGCCGACCAACTTGTATGTGCAGCTTCACCGTGCGCGCTTGCGTTTGCGTGAGTGCCTGGAGTTGAACTGGTTTGCCAACCCCGCTGCTCAAGCGACAAGTTTATGAAATCATCTCTGCCGTTCATGCGCAGTTGCAAAGAGGCTTCTGCCCTGCTGATAGCTCGTGAAGATCAGACCCTGCCATTGCGGGAGAGTCTGGCCTTGCGCCTGCATTTAGCCATTTGCGCCGCCTGCCCGCGCTTTGAGCGGCAGTTGCTCACCCTGCGCAATGCTATGAAGCAGTGGCGCAACTATTCGGGCGATGACAAGTGAGCATTTGAGGGCTTAAGCGAGGAAGTGCGAAAGAGTTGTCGCCTCGGTCATGCCCCATACGCGTTTGATCACTGTGCGCATTTCAGCCTCACTCGCCCCTTCGTGATAGCGCGCCAAGCGTGTGGCCTTGTCTTGTAGCTCTTGGCGTGAGAGTGTGTTGCCGGGGTCACCTTTAGGTTCATCGACGCGGCCGTGCAAGACGCGTCCGTCCATCGTTTCAACCCGCACCTTGCCAATCCACTGCACGGGGTAAGCGGTATCGACTTCCACGTCCAGCTCCATCACCACCTTGTTGTGGAAATCAACCACCTCGGGGCTCTTAAAGCTGGCGTCAAACTCGGTTAAACCAGCATGGTTCAACACAGCCACCAAGCCCAGCACCGTGCCCATTGAGAACTTGCTTTGGTGCACGGTTTGTGGGTCGGTCACGGGGCCCAGCACGTCAATCGCGCCTTGGTGCACCAGCGCGGTGACGTGCTTCACGTCAGTCGCACGCAGGCTGTATGCGTGCATCACCTGTTGCAGTGCGTCCGCCGCTGGGTGGGTGTGGCGGCATGAGGCGTGGAACTTGAACGAGGTTTCGGCCAACGCCCAGCGCATGCCCAGGCCATCGACGAGTTTGCGCGGGTCGGCGTCGCTGGACATGCCAGCGGCCATGCCTTGTGGGCCTTCCAAAATGCGTCGTGCGCCGGTAAAGCCACCCTGAGCCAGATAGGCGGCGGTCAGGCCCGCGCCTGCGGCATGCGCGGTGTGCAGTTGTTTGGAGTCCGCCGCGTCGCGCAAGAACTCCCAGAGACCGCCGGACTGCGTGCCCGCCGAGCCAAAGGCGTGCAACATTTGCTCGGGCGTCAAACGCAGCAAATGGCCGACTGCGGCGGCAGCGGCCAGCGTGCCTGCCGTGCCGGTGGTGTGGAAGATTTTGTAGTGCGATCGGCCTAAAAATTCCCCCACCCGAATGCCCACCTCGTAGCCCGCCACGCTGGCGGTGAGTAGCTCTTGCCCAGACCTTCCCAGCGCTTGTGCCACCGCCAAGGCGGCGGAGAACACCACGGTGGCCGGGTGGAACACCGAGCCGTTGTGCACGTCGTCCTGCTCGGCCACGTGGGAGGCGGCAGCGTTGATGCTGGCTGCAATCAACGGGCTGCTGCCACGCCTGTGAATCAAGATTTCGCTAGGGCCATCGCTGGGGCCCATGCTCTCCATGAACTGGGCCAGGGTTTCGACCGCGCGAGCGCCTTTGCCTGCGAGGGCTGAGCCGATCCAATCGAGGAAAAGGTCTTCACAGCGGCGAATGACAGGCTCAGGGATGGCGTCAAAGCGCAGCGTGGCGGCGAAAGTGGCCAGGGATTCGGTGGAAGGAGTCATGTCAGAACGATCTTGGCAGACCCAGCACATGTTCAGCCACATGCGACAGGATCAGATTGGTAGAAATGGGCGCGACTTGGTACAGACGCGTTTCGCGGAATTTGCGCTCGATGTCGTACTCGCAGGCAAAGCCAAAGCCGCCGTGCATTTGTAGGCAAACGTTCGCAGCTTCCCACGAGGCCTTGGCGGCCAGGTACTTGGCCATATTGGCCTCGGCCCCGCAGGGTTGGTGCGCATCGAAGAGTTCGCAAGCTTTCCAGCGCATCAGATTGGCGGCTTCGATCTCGATGTAGCTCTCGGCAATCGGGAATTGCACGCCTTGGTTTTGGCCGGTGGGGCGACCAAAGACGACGCGCTCTTTCACGTACTTCGTCACGCGGTCGATGAACCAGTAGCCGTCGCCAATGCACTCGGCGGCGATGAGCGTGCGCTCGGCGTTCAAGCCGTCCAAGATGTATTTGAAGCCCTTGCCCTCTTCGCCAATCAGGTTCTCTGCCGGGATCTCTAGGTTCTCGAAGAACAGCTCGTTGGTCTCGTGGTTGACCATATTGGGAATCGGGCGCACGGTCATACCGGTCTTCTCAGCTTGGCGCAGATCGACCATGAAGATCGACATGCCCTCGGACTTTTTCTTGACATCGGCCAGGGGTGTGGTGCGCGCCAGCAGAATCATCCAGTCGCTGTGCTGCACGCGGCTGATCCAGACCTTTTGCCCATTGATGACGTAGCGGTCTCCCTTTTTGATAGCGGTGGTTTTGATTTTGGTGGTGTCGGTGCCGGTGCTGGGCTCGGTTACGCCCATGGACTGCAGCCGCCATTCGCCCGTGGCAATCTTGGGTAGGTACAGCTCTTTTTGTGCTTGGGAGCCGTGACGCAAAAGCGTGCCCATGTTGTACATCTGACCATGGCAAGCACCCGAGTTGCCGCCGCTGCGGTTGATTTCTTCCATGATGACCGAGGCCTCGGTTAGGCCCAGGCCCGAGCCGCCGTACTCCTGCGGGATCAAGGCGGCCATCCAGCCCGCCTTTGTGAGCGCATCGACAAAGGCTTCAGGGTAACCGCGTTCAGCGTCGATCTTGCGGTGGTACTCGTCCGGGAACTGCGAGCACAGGTCGCGCACCGCATCGCGGATGTCTTGGTATTTGTCTGTATGTGTCATCAGTAGTGTCCGGTTTAATCACTGGGGGTAAATTCCCCGCCCCTTGGGGCGTAATCTTGGCGGATGAGCGAATACATACACAAGAGTCACAACGTTACGGCACTGCTGTACCACGTAGTGTTTCCAGCGAAGTATCGGAGGGCCGTATTTGAC
>JANXSU010000197.1 GCA_025356545.1 Comamonadaceae bacterium | reverse complement strand
GTCAAATACGGCCCTCCGATACTTCGCTGGAAACACTACGTGGTACAGCAGTGCCGTAACGTTGTGACTCTTGTGTATGTATTCGCTCATCCGCCAAGATTACGCCCCAAGGGGCGGGGAATTTACCCCCAGTGATTAAACTAAAGAATATATGCTTATTTACCGCGCCCCTTCGTTATCGAGACTGCGTCATATGACAGCAGTTAAACGACTGGGCTTCTGGTGGAGTCGGCAATCGCCGCTGCGCCAAGATCGGTATGCGATGCTGGCGCCGCTCATTGCCGTGTTTCTTTTTCTTGCAGCCATCGTTGCTGCCTTTGGTTATTTGCGACTTGAAGAAATGGAGCGTGAGCAAGAAGCTGTTCGGCATGACATCGAGTATGCACAACAACGCTTGCGCTTGCGACTGGTGGAGAGGCAAGAGCAACTCGTACGAATCGCCCATGAGATTGCCAACAAAGAGATCTGGCTTGAACAATTTCGTGGAAAAGTTCAAGCTTTAATTTCCCAAAACCCTGAGCTCCACGGGGTAAGTTGGATTGATGAAAGAAAACGTGTCCGAGCCAGCGCGGCAAATCCCGTCCAAACCAGCAATCAGGCTAATGTTTTATCAAAAAATGTAGCCGCCTCATTGACTTCTACAGAGTCTGAAAGTGCATTTGCTCTGGCAAAGGAGCTTCTCCAGCCTATATACGTTCAACGCAGTGCGTTGATTGACAACCAGGCGCTGCTGCAACTGCATATTCCTATCGTGGTTAACAATCAATTCACGGGCGTCGTGCTAGCGGAGTTCTCTGTTGAGAACATGTACAGATACGGCGTGCCACCCGAAATTTCTGCCCGCTATGCCGTATCCATGATTGATGCAAAAGGTGCCGTTTTGGCTGGTAGCAGTATCCCAAAGCGAAATCCAGCCACACAACTACTCCCCTGGGGTCGACAAAACATCGAATATGAGGTTCCCGTATCCCCGGTTGGCAACGGGCTACTCATTCGAGCACAAGCCTACAGCACATCGTTAGGTGTTATTGGCAGCGGCTTGTTCTGGTTGGTAGGCGCATTAAGCGCGCTGACCGCATGGATGTTGATTGGCAACTGGCGGCACACCCGCAAGCGTTTACAAGCGCAACAAGCGCTTATCGCCGAGACCAGTTTTCGACGCGCCATGGAGGACTCTATGCCCACGGGCATGCGCACACTGGACATGCATGGTCGCATCACTTATGTGAACCCTGCCTTTTGCCATATGACAGGCTGGAGCGAAGCCGAACTGGTTGGCAAAACCGCCCCCTTCCCTTATTGGCCGGAAGAAGACCACGCCACTCTTATGGGAAGACTCAAAGATGAGCTCAATGACCGTATCACGCGCGGCGGCTTTCAGATCCGGGTTAAGCGCAAAGACAACGTCCGGTTTGACGCCCGTATCTACGTCTCGCCACTGATTGACCCAAACGGGCAGCAAAAAGGCTGGATGACGTCCATCACCGATATCACTGAACCGAACCGGATTCGCGAACAACTCTCTGCCTCGTATGAGCGCTTCACCACTGTACTGGAGGCGCTGGATGCATCCGTGTCCGTGGCACCTATCGGCACGGATGAACTCTTGTTTGCGAACAGAAAATACCGTCTCTGGTTCAATGATCAACCCAACACGCTGGTCAGTCAAGCAGCCAAGCTAGGCCTACCACCGACGCTTCCTAACGACGCAGGAATGGACACCGTAGACGCTTTGGCAGGCATGCCTTTTGAAGCCATCTCGGACAGCGAGACCGAAAGCAGTGAGGTGTTTGTCCCTGCGTTAGATAAATGGCTTGAGGTACGTACGCGCTATTTGACGTGGGTTGACGGGCGCTTGGCGCAGATGGTGATTGCCACCGACATCACACAACGCCACCATTCCCAAGAACAGGCTGCAGCACAGGCTGCGCGCGCGCAGACGGCGAGCCGCCTTATCACCATGGGTGAGATGGCCTCCAGTGTTGCACACGAGTTGAACCAGCCGCTGACGGCTATCGCCAACTATTGCAACGGAATGGTCTCGCGCATCAAGGCGCAGCAAATTTCTGAAGAAGAGCTACTCAACGCGCTTGAGAAAACAGCCAAACAAGCGCAACGAGCCGGACTCATCATTCAACGCATTCGGGCCTTTGTAAAACGAAGCGAACCCAATCGCAGCCTCTCCGACATCGCTTCCATGGTTGAAGAAGCTGTTGAGTTGGCCAACATCGAATTGCGCCGCTCCCATGTGCGCCTGATGTGTCACATTGAGCCAACACTCCCCCCGTTGCTGGTGGATCCGATCCTGATTGAACAAGTCCTTGTCAACCTACTGAAGAACGCTGCCGAATCCATCGTGCAAGCCAATCGATCCACGGAAGACCGACGCATAGAGCTGCGCGTGGCGGCGGTTGAGGTTGAATACAAAAACGTTGTCGAATTTTCCATTTGCGACACCGGCAACGGAATCTCCGAAGATGTGATGAAACGGCTATACGAATCCTTCTACACCACCAAGGCCGAAGGCCTGGGCATAGGCCTGAGTTTGTGCCGCTCAATCGTTGAGTCCCATCAAGGCCGCATGAAAGCGGAGAACCTCTACAATGGCGCCGACGTCTCTGGCTGTTGTTTCACCTTCTGGATTCCTCAGATGGAATCCACCAACGACACAGCCCACCCCCATCGACAAATAAACCCGGTTTCAGGATAAGTCATGAATTTGATTCCCAAAAAAGGCACGATTTATGTGGTGGACGACGATGAAGCCGTGCGCGATTCGCTGCAATGGTTGCTCGAAGGCAAGAACTACTACGTGCGCTGCTTCGACTCCGCAGAGTCCTTCTTAAGCCGCTACGACCCACGTGACGTGGCCTGTCTGATCGCCGACATTCGCATGGGTGGCATGACCGGACTGGCACTGCAAGACCGGCTGATCGAGAGCCACTCTCCTTTACCCATCGTTTTCATCACCGGCCATGGCGACGTTCCTATGGCTGTGGACACCATGAAAAAAGGAGCGATGGACTTTATCCAAAAGCCCTTCAAGGAAGAGCAGCTCCTCGGTTTGATCGAACGTATGTTGGAGCAGGCACGCGAGACCTTCAAAGACCATGAGCAAGCCGCAAGCCGAGGCGCACTGCTAGCCAAGCTCACTGTGCGTGAAACTCAGGTGCTGGACCGTATCGTGGCTGGACGTCTAAACAAGCAGATTGCCGACGATCTGGGGATCAGCATCAAAACGGTGGAAGCGCACCGCGCCAACATCATGGAAAAACTCAATACCAACACCGTGGCTGATCTGCTAAAAATTGCATTGCAACAGGCCCCTGCAAGAGCTTAATGCTATTGATTCAATAGCATGTTACGCCGGTCCCGCATGGACAAAATGGCATTTTTTATAATTTAAACCCATGACGACCTCTAATACTGGCCATCTGATGGATGGCGTTGCATTGTCCAAAATTTTGCGTCAAGACATCGCACAACGTGCTGCAGCTCTCACCGCCCACAACATCACACCGGGCCTGGCCGTCATCCTGGTGGGAGAGAACCAAGCCTCCCAGGTCTATGTGCGCAACAAGGTCAAGGCCTGCGCCGATACCGGCCTGCATTCGGTGCTGGAGAAATACCCCGACAGCATGAGCGAGGTCGAGCTGTTGGCCCGCATTGAGTCGCTGAACCACGACGCAGGTATCCACGGCATCTTGGTGCAGTTGCCGCTGCCTGCACACATCGACGCGCACAAGGTGCTAGAGGCCATCTCACCGGCCAAAGACGTGGACGGTTTTCACGTGGCCAACGCCGGTGCGCTCATGGTCGGGCAGCCCGGCTTTTGGCCCTGCACGCCTTACGGCTGCATGAAACTGTTGGAGTCCATCCACTACGAACTCAAAGGCAAACATGCGGTGGTCATTGGCCGCTCCAACATCGTGGGCAAACCCGTGGCGCTGATGCTTCTGCAAAAAAATGCGACCGTCACGGTCTGCCATAGCGCAACGGTCAATCTGAAAGCCATGACACTGCAAGCCGATGTGGTCGTGGTCGCCGTGGGCAAGCGCAACGTGCTGACGGCTGACATGGTCAAGCCCGGTGCGGTGGTGATAGACGTGGGGATGAACCGTAACGATGAAGGCAAACTCTGCGGCGACGTGGACTTTGCAGGTGTGCGCGAGGTGGCTGGCTTCATCACTCCCGTGCCCGGTGGCGTGGGCCCAATGACCATCACCATGCTGCTGGTCAACACCCTGGAAGCCGCTGAGCGCGTGGCCCAAACGAAGGCGACACCATGAGCACTGTTGACACCAACCCCCTGCTCAACTTCTCCGATCTGCCGCTGTTCGACCAGATTAGCCCGGCCCATGTCGCCCCGGCCATAGACACGCTGCTGGTCGCAGGCAACACGGCGCTGGAGACCGTGACCGCCCCCGCCTTCCCCGCCGAGTGGCGCGCCATCGCTCAAGTGCTGGACGTCAGCACCGAGCAGCTCGGCCACGCCTGGGGCGCGGTCAGCCACCTCAACAGCGTAGCCGACACGCCCGAGCTGCGCGCCGCCTATAACGAGGCCCTGCCCCGCGTCACCGAGTTCTGGACCCGGCTGAGTGCAGACGAGCGCTTGTACGCCAAATACAAAGCCATTAACCCCGTCAACCTGAATACAGAACAACGCCAAGCGCACAAGAACGCCATGCGCGACTTTGTGCTGGGCGGTGCTAATCTGCAAGGTGCGGCCAAAGCGCGCTTTGCTGAAATTCAAGAGCAGCAAGCTAGCCTGAGCCAGAAATTCAGCGAAAACGCACTGGACGCGACCGACGCCTATGCCTACTACGCGAGCGAAGCCGAGATGGACGGTGTGCCCGACGACGTCCAGCAAGCCGCACTGGCCGCCGCCAAAGCAGAGGGTAAAGACGGCTACAAACTCACGCTCAAAATGCCATGCTACTTGCCCGTGATGCAGTCGGCCACCAGCAGCGCGTTGCGCCACACGCTCTACCGCGCTTATGTCACGCGCAGCTCCGACCAAGCCGAGGGTGCGGCCGTGAAGTTCGACAACAGCGTGCTAATCAGCCAAATCCTCGCACTGCGTCAAGAAGAAGCCCAACTCTTGGACTATGTGAACTTTGGCGAGGTCTCTGTCGTGCCCAAGATGGCCGAGTCGCCCCAGCAAGTCGTGAGCTTCTTACGTGACCTGGCTCGCAAGGCTCGCCCCTATGCACAACAAGACGTAGCCGATCTGCGCGACTTTGCAGACAAGCAACTCGGTCTCAAAGACCCGCAAACCTGGGACTGGCCCTTTATCAGCGAGCGGCTCAAGGAAGCGCGCTACGCCTTCAGCGAGCAAGAGGTCAAGCAGTACCTCACAGCGCCGCGCGTGCTGGCGGGCTTGTTCAAAATCATTGAGTCTTTATTTGAAGTCTCTATCCGCCCTGACACGGCCCCCGTGTGGCACCCGGCGGTTGAGTTCTACCGGATTGAACGTGACAATCAGTTGATCGGCCAGTTCTATCTGGACCAGCCCGCCCGCACAGGCAAACGCGGCGGTGCCTGGATGGACGGCGTGCGCTCCCGTTGGTTGCGCCCCGACACGGGCCAGTTGCAAACGCCAGTAGCGCACCTGGTGTGCAACTTTGCCGAAGGGGTCAACGGCCAGCCTGCTCTGTTGACGCACGATGATGTCATCACCCTCTTTCATGAGTTCGGCCACGGTCTGCACCACATGCTCACTCAGGTTAACGAGCACGGGGTATCGGGCATCAGCGGCGTTGAATGGGACGCGGTGGAATTGCCCAGCCAGTTCATGGAAAACTTCTGTTGGGACTGGAGCGTGCTGGAGCCCATGACCGCCCATGTCGAAACTGGTGCGCCCTTGCCCCGCGGCCTGTTTTACAAGATGCTGGCCGCCAAAAACTTTCAAAGCGGCATGCAGACCCTGCGTCAGATTGAATTTGCACTATTCGATATGCTGCTGCATACCGAACACCCGCCAGAGCAAGACATCATGCCCTTGCTGGACTTGGTACGTGCTGAAGTGGCCGTCTTGCAGCCCCCAGCCTGGAGCCGTACGGCGCATACTTTCAGCCATATTTTTTCTGGCGGTTATGCAGCGGGCTACTACAGCTACAAGTGGGCTGAAGTTCTTAGTGCCGATGCCTATGCCGCTTTTGAAGAAACGGTTGGTAACGATGGTCGACCCAATGTGGAAACCGGCAGAAAATACCGGCAGTCGATTCTGGAAGCCGGTGGTAGCCGTCCCGCCATCGAATCGTTCAAGGCATTTAGAGGTCGCGAACCCAGTCTGGACGCTTTATTGAGACACCAAGGGATGGCGTCTTTTTAGTATACGAAAGGCGAGCGAACATGAAAGCATCCACTTTGGCCGCATTCACAGCACCAATAGCGCTGGTTATTCTGCTGGCATTGGCTGTGCCCCAGGTGCAAGCGCAAACCGTGTTTCGCATTGTTGGGCCAGACGGCCGCGTCACCTTTTCCGACAAGCCGCCAGCACCGACAGACAAAGGGACCAAGCTTGACGCATCAAACCTGACCAGTGCCGCAGCTGGCGCTGATCTACCCTTTGAACTGCGAAAAATCGTCAACCGTTACCCCGTCACGCTATACAGCGGTAATGCCTGCGATCCCTGCAACAATGGCCGAGCTTTACTCACGGGTCGCGGAATTCCCTTTACTGAACGTACCGTCACCACTGCGAAAGACGGTGAAGCACTCCAGAAGTTGAGTGGTGAAACTACTCTGCCTTTTCTGACCATAGGGGGGCAGCGCATCAAAGGTTTTCAGCCGAACGATTGGCGCGAGTTCTTGGACGCAGCAGGCTACCCGCAAACGTCGATATTGTCAGCCAGCTACCGTAACCCGCAGCCGACACCATTGGCGCCTGCAAGTAAACCGGCACCTGACAATACACCCGAACCCACCTATACAGCACCACCTCCCATGGAGCCCAACAACGGCCCAGGCAACCCCGCTGGCATTCGGTTTTAGAAGGCTTTGGGTCTTGGCGCAACGGAGCTTGGTTCGCCTCAGTAAGTCAGCGTCACCACGCCCTGCGGCGTTCCCAGCAAACACACCTGCGCCCGCTGATGCGCAAAAACACCCACAGTGACCACCCCAGGCCACTGGTTCACTTTTGATTCAAATGCCAGCGGGTCTGCAATCTGCAAACCTGTCACATCCAGAATGTGTTGTCCGTTATCGGTCACCAAAGGCTGGCCGTTTTTCACGCGCAGCGTTGCCACGCCACCCAATGCCGCAAACTGGCGCGCTACACGCTGAGCCGCCATCGGGATGACTTCCACCGGCAAGGGGAACTTGCCCAGAGTCTGCACCCGCTTGGACTCATCGGCAATACAGACAAACTGACGTGACAGGGCCGCCACAATCTTCTCGCGCGTAAGTGCAGCACCGCCGCCTTTGATCATGTAGCCGTGGCCGTCAATCTCGTCGGCCCCGTCGATATAGACGGATAGCGCATCCACCTCGTTGGCGTCAAATACCGGAATGCCCAAGGCCAGCAAACGCTCTGTGCTTGCGACTGAGCTGGACACCGCGCCTTTGATTTGTCCCTTCACGCTGGCCAATGCGTCAATGAATTTGTTGACCGTGGAGCCCGTGCCAACGCCCACAATCTCGCCGGGCACCACGTATTTCAGGGCCGCTTGGCCGACTTGGGTTTTGAGTTCGTCTTGTGTCAGCATGAGGATGAAAAATAAGTTTGGAAATTGAGTGTTTGAGAATTATCCAGGGCTTGCAGCGGAACGTTCGCACGTCAAACGTAGCGACCTTCAAGCTCATCAAACAAAGGTTTTTGCACCAAGGCTTGCCGCTGATCAAAGGTGGCCACAAGACCTGTGTCTTCTCGCAATTCGCCGTGCTGTTGCAGATGCTGCAAGGCCTGCGTCATGCCGCGTACTGCGCCCTGTAGCGCCGCGTTGGCGTAGAGCACTAGGCCAAAACCCATGGTGGCAAATTCGGTTTGCGGCAGCGTGGGCGTCCTGCCCCCAATCACCACATTCACAATCTGAGGGCAAGACAACTCACGCGGGATGCGGCGCAACTCTTCAAGGCTGGCGGGGGCCTCCACAAACGTGATGTCAGCCCCGCACTCGGCAAACGCGGCGGCTCGTTCCATGGCGTCGTCCATACCGTGCACGGCGCGCGCATCGGTGCGGGCGATGATGAAGAATTCTTTCGTACGGCGGGCTTCCACCGCCGCGCGAATTTTGGAGACGAACTCCTCACGCGATATCACCACCTTGCCGTCCAGATGCCCGCAGCGCTTGGGCGCGACCTGGTCTTCGATGTGGATGGCGGCGACGCCGCGCGCTTCGTATTCGCGAACGGTGCGCGTCACGTTCAGCTCGTTGCCATAACCGGTGTCGGCGTCGGCGATCAGGGGAACACTGATGGCGCGCGCCATGAGGGCCGCGTTATCGACCATCTCGGTCAGGGTGAGCAAGCCGAAGTCGGGGTAGCCGCGTGCTGCCGAGGTGCCCGCGCCGGTCATGTAAACGGCAGCGAAGCCGGCCTGTTCGATCAGCCGCGCGCCGATGCCGTCGTAGGCGCCGGGAG